>CAYVDY010000738.1:0-3171 GCA_964450255.1 uncultured Candidatus Solibacter sp.
ATTTCTCGGCTTTTCGCTCACCCCAAGCCCGGCCGCCACAGTGCCTCATTCCGCGCGCACCGGCAAGCCGCTCACCACGCACCAGTGGTACGATGGGACGCCGCATCCGTGGGAGTTCAAGCGCGTCTGGCATCTCGAACCCTCGCTCAGCGAACCCGACGTGGTGTATGCCGGCGTGGAAGATGCCGCGTTGTTTCGTTCCAGTGATGGCGGCAAGTCCTGGCAGGAGTTGGCTGGCCTGCGCGACGTGCATGGCTCGCAGTGGATGCCGGGGGCGGGCGGCATGGGTTTGCATACCATCCTGCTCGATCCCACCAATCCGCAGCGCATCTACATCGTACGCGCCCTTTGTAGCGGACCCTGCCCGGCCGGGTCGGCAGGTCGGTGCTTGGCAGGATGCCGTAAACTGGCGCAGCTGCGGGACGGTTGGATGCCTATGCTGACAGTATGGACCTGCCCAGCTGCCCTGGTTGCCGTCAGCGCGATGCCGTCCTCGGCCGGCTGCAAACGCGCCTGGAGCAGACAGAAGCGCGCCTCACCCAGCGCGAGCAGACCATTCGGCGACTGCAAGCCACCGTCGACCGCCTCACCGAACGCTTGGCCCAGTATGAGCCCGCCGTCCGTCAGGAGACTACCGGGGGCGGTTCCCCAACCCCGGCCCCTGCGGATGACTACAGTCTGGAGGCGGAACACCGCCGGCGCCACCGGCGCCGGCGCCGCCAACACCGCAAGCCCTCGCCTGGCCGCCGGCCCACCGCACTCAAGTTCGCCGAGGCCGAACGCTTTGAAGCTGTCTATCCCCCGGCCTGTCACCCGAACGACTGCCAACTGGTGCGCGAACGGGCGGTGTGGCGGCTGGAAAACGGCCGGGCGGTGCGGGTCGGTTATCGCGTCTTTGCGGTGCCGGGCGGGCGGGAGCCGCCCATCCCCGGCGTCACGCCACGCTGCGAATACGGCCTCGAAATCCTGGTGGTGCTGGCGTACTTGGTGTACATCATCGGCCTGTCGCTCGCCAAGGCGGGTGCGGTGCTGGCGTTCTTCTGCCAGTTGCCGCTGACCAAGGCGCAAGCCGATGCGCTGCTGCGGCAGTTGGGTCAACATTGGGAAGCGGAGTACGACACGCTGTGTGAGCTCATCGCCCACGCGGCCGTGGTCGGCATGGATGAGACCGGTTGGCAAGTGGGCGGCGTGGGGTGTTCGCTGTGGGCGTTTGCCAGCCAGTGCCAGCGGGTGTTTGTCTTTGGTTGTGCCAAGGACGAGGCCACGCTGGACCAGTTGCTGCCGCCCGACGTGTTCACCGGCATTGGGGTGAGCGACGATGCGGCCGTGTACCGGGACCGTTTCGTGCAGGGACAGAAGTGTTGGGCCCATCTGCTGCGCAAGGCGATCAAGCTGGCGCTGCTGTATCCCCGGACCAAGAAGTACCAGCGGTTTCTCGACCAACTCCTGGAGTTGTATCACACGGCCAAGCGGGCGGCGGCCGATGGTCGGCTGGGTCCCGACGGACGCAAGCACCGCGTGGCGGAATTGGAAGGCCAGTTGTGCCGGCTGTGTGCGCGGTACGAGCGAGCGTCGACGGCCGGCCTGGCACCGCCGGAGCGGGATTTCACCAACCTGGCCAACGAATTGCTGCGGTTGCTGCGGGCGGAGGAGTTGTTCACGTTCGTGCTGGTGCCGGACGTGGAGCCGACCAACAACAGCCTGGAGCGGTTGCTGCGGAATCCGGCGTTGGACCGCAAGGCTGGGCGGACGAATCAGACGGCGGCGGGGGCCCACCGGCGCAGTGTGATTGTCAGCGTGCTGGAGTCGCTGCGGGCGAACCTAGCGCAATTCACGTTGGCAAGCGTGCTGGCAGAAGTGGGGCGTTGGCTGCAAGACGGCATGAGTCTGTTTGCCCAACAGTGGCAAGAGTTGCTGGAACAACCAGCGGCGGCGGTGCCGGACACGAGTTAGCGGTGGTGGCTGGGAGGCGCCGGCCCGCAGGCCAACCATAGGAGCCCCAATGGGTCTGACCCGATCCGCGCCACTGCGTGACGCTGCGCGCGGTCAGCAATCGGCTCGATTACAATCGACGGGTACCCCAGGAGTCACGGAGGAAATCCAGGTCGCGGTGGACCGTGCGTTCGCACACTTCCAGGTCGCGCGCGGCGGAACGTGCATTGGGATACTCCTGGCGACGCAGCATCTGGTCGAGCAGGACCAACCGGCGCAGTGGCGGACGCGAGGCGAGGTTCATGTGCGGGCTTTCAAGGGTCGCGTGGGTTTGCTGTCCTGGGGAGGTATAGTATCGCTGGCGGATTGACATGGGCGTAACCGCCCCTCCGCTACGCGGGCATGGGATACAGGTTGCTCACTAGCTCCCGATGTGGATACAGCTTGTGCAGCTCCCGCTCGATGCGAAATTCCTGGTACTCCTCCCAGGCGTCACTGCAATGCACACTCCGCACGTTGAGCATCGCCTGGGCCCCCGCCACCGTCCAGTGCATGCCGGCCCGCTCCATCCGGTCTTTCACCAGGTGCCGGCACGCCCCTTCGATCGCCCCGCTGGCGATCGGGTAGCCCGCCGCCAGGTACGCGTCGTAACGCATCCGGTGCTGGTTCTTCCGCAAATAGGCGCACACTTTCCCCAGCGTTTTCTTCTTGGCCCCGGTCAGCCCGCGGACACGCCCCAGTTGCCGCAGGTTGCGCACCACCTGCGCCGTTTCTCCTTGCAGCACCCGCAGCAAGTGCTTGCGCACAAACTGCTCCGCCCCGGCACTCTTTTCCTGGTGAAACACATGGGCCGCCTGCCACAAGCGCGGCGTCACGTGCAGCAGGTCCAGAATGTCCACGCCACGCGCCGGCCGCCACTCCGCCCGCGCCTCCCACCACGACTCCTGGCCGTCGCTGAGCAACCCCAGCGGCCGCCGGCCTTCCGGGCCCCGCCGGGATCGTCGGGCGGGTCGGGGGCGCTGTGCTTGGACGCGCGCAGCCGGTCCTCGAACCGCTTCAGGGCGCTCTGGACGATCGCGCCCTCGTACGACGGGAGTGCTCCGGAGATCCGGAACATGTTCTCTTCGTCGTACCAGGCGTGGAGATGCCGCTGGACCCGCTGCGCGCGGTCGCGCTCGGGCCCGGTGCGCTCGGCGTTGCGCGCCTCCCGGCAGCGCCGCTCCAGCTCCGCAGGCGAGG
>CAYVDY010000739.1:0-3171 GCA_964450255.1 uncultured Candidatus Solibacter sp.
GGGTGGAGCGGACAGGGTGCCAGAATGTGCGCGTACTCAGGGTGGACTGGAAAATGAAGCGCTGGGGCCTGGGCGAACCCACGCCGTTGTTCGGGCTGTATGTCTTCGCCGAAACAGTGAAGCAGGGCGTCCTGCAGGCAACCAACTAAATCCGGTTGATCAGACTGGCGACGTAGCCGCCGCCGAATCCGTTGTCGATATTAACGACGCTCACATTGCTGGCGCAACTGTTGAGCATGCCCAACAGCGCGGCTAAGCCGTGGAAACTGGCGCCGTAGCCCACACTGGTGGGTACCGCGATCACCGGGCAACTGACCAGGCCGCCGACCGCGCTTGGCAGCGCGCCTTCCATGCCCGCACAGCAGACGATGACTCGGGCGTCTTTGATGCGGTCGAAGTTGCCGAACAGGCGATGGATGCCGGCCACGCCGACGTCATGGACCTGCGTCACCTCGTTGCCCATGACCTCGGCCGTGATCACTGCCTCTTCCGCCACCGGTAGATCCGTAGTTCCGGCGCTAATCACCACGAGGCTGCCTTTGCCGAGCATTCTGCGCTCCCGCCACACGCGCAGCGCGCCGGAGGCAGGGAAGTACTCGGCCTCGGGGAATTGCTTCTGCACGAGTTCGAACGCTTCGCGGGAGGCTCGTGTGGCCAGGACGTTGCTGGCGCGGTCCAGCAAGCGGGCAGCGATGCCGGCGATCTGTTCGGGAGTCTTACCTTTGCCGAAGATTACCTCCGGCATACCCATGCGGATTGCCCTGTGGTGGTCCACCGTGGCGTAGCCGAGGTTCTCAAAAGGCATATGGCGGAGGCGCGAGATCGCGTCGTCGATCTCCACTGCGCCGTCGCGCACGGATTCAAGCAGTGATTTCAGGTGGTCGCGATCCATAGAGTTAGTAATCCAATCTTATGCCGGGCTTCAGCCCGTTTTTAGTGGCGGTGCCGGCGGCTAATTCTAGAACCTGAATCGCCTTGAAGGCGCCGCCGTAGGACGGGCACTTCTCCTGCGGCCCGGGGCAGGGCGGAGCGTTATGCACAACCTGGACGATGACGCCGCGGCTATCCAGCCAGATGATGTCGAGCGGGATGCGGACCTCGTACATCCAGTACCGGAAAAGGCCTTCGCGACCGTGCTGAAAGAGCATGCCGCGGTCGGAAGCGAGTGAATCGCGGTACTTCATGCCGCGCATGACGTCCTTCGGGTGCGAGACGAACTCCGCGCGCACCTTCTGGCCGTTGGGGAACGTGAGCAGGCGGGTGTTCAGCTCCTCTGAAGCGATCGATCTGTCACTGCAGGCGGACAGCAGAAGGCACAGTGCTGTGCCGCTCAAACAGGCCATCCGGAATCTACTGGGGTGCATCGACTAAAATGGTAACTGGATTCCCGCCCTGAATGCAGCAAGCAGCCCCATTGGACACGCAGACGTCCGCGCTTTGGCGCCGGTTCGTACTTACCCTGGAGATGATCCGGTTCGAACATTCCGTGTTTGCGCTTCCCTTCGCTCTCACCGGCGCGATGCTGGCCTGGCGGCACACGGGCTTCGTGACGACGGACCTGGCGGCGAAGTTGGGTTGGATCCTACTGGCCATGGTCGGTGCGAGGTCGGCGGCGATGGCATTCAACCGGGTTCTGGACGCCGATATCGACGGCCGCAATCCCCGCACGAAGTCGCGCCACATCCCAGCCGGTTTGCTGAGCCGCGCATTTGTCTGGGGATTCATTGCCGCGGCCGCGGCTCTGTTCTTCCTCGCCGCCGGAATGTTGAACGACCTCTGCCTGCGGCTGGCGCCGGTGGCGCTGGCCGTGGTCTTCTGTTACTCGTGGACCAAACGATTCACCTCGCTCTCTCACGTCGTGCTTGGGTTTGCGCTCGGCATCGCGCCGTCGGCTGCGTGGATAGCCGTCGCCGGCTCGCTGGACGCGCGCATCGTCTGGTTGACGGCGGCAGTGACGCTGTGGACCGCCGGGTTCGACATCATCTATTCCTGCCAGGATTATGAGTTCGACCGGAGGGAGGGGCTTTTCAGTCTTCCGGCACGTCTTGGAATCGGCGGTGCGCTGAATATCTCGCGGCTGTTCCATGCCGCGATGATCGGCTGCCTGATCGCGCTGCACCTCGCGCTTGGCCTGGGCCTTCCGGCGGCGCTAGGAATCGCCGCCGTGGCGGCGCTGCTGCTCTGGGAGCACCGGTTGGTCCGCAATGACGATCTCTCGCGCGTGGATGCCGCATTCTTCACAATGAATGGTTGGGTGAGCGTGGTATTCTTCGCGTTCTGGGCCGCCGACATTTTTCTCGCCCGCTGATGGGTATAAAACATATGACGCCTGATTTGTCTAAGCCTGTGTTCGACGACGAGCGGCTGCTACCTATACTGGACAAGGTGCAGCGGGGGGAGCGGCTCTCGCAGTCCGATGGTGTAACGCTGTTCCGTTCGCCGGATCTGCTGGCTGTGGGCTACATGGCCAACATCGTGCGGGAGCGACTGCACGGCAACGTGACGTTTTTCAACGTCAACCGCCACATCAATCCGACCGACGTGTGCGTGGCGTCCTGCAAGCTATGCGCGTTCGGGAAGAAGGCCAAGGATCCCACGGCCTATACGATGTCTCTGGAGCAGATCTGGGAGCGGGCCGGACACGGCTACACCGAGGCGGCAACGGAGTTTCACATTGTCGGCGGGCTCCATCCGGAGCTTACGGTGGACTGGTATTGCGAGATGCCGCGTGGTCTGAAGCAGCGTTTCCCGAAAGTCCATCTGAAGGCGTTCACGATGGTGGAGATCGCCTACTTCGCCAAGCGCTTCAAGCTGTCGAATGAGGACGTGCTGCGGCGGCTGCACGAGGCCGGAATGGACTCCATGCCGGGTGGCGGAGCGGAGATCTTTACCGAGCGCATCCGGCGCATCATCTGCGATCACAAGATCGACGGCGGCGAGTGGCTGGAGATCGCGCGGGTGGCCCACAAGATGGGGATTAAGTCCAATTGCACGATGCTGTACGGGCACATCGAAAACGAAGAGGACCGCGTCGATCATCTGATGAAACTGCGTGCCGTGCAGGACGATACCGGCGGCTTCGTCACCTACATTCCGCTGGCATTCCATCCCGACAATACGCCGCTGGAGCACGTCGCGAGGACGACAGGATTCACGGACCTGAAGAACATC
>CAYVDY010000740.1:0-3169 GCA_964450255.1 uncultured Candidatus Solibacter sp.
GAAGACGATGCGGACATCTTCGAGCTTTTTTCCGGCGATGGCAAGCGCGTTGACGAGCGCGGCCCCGGAGATGATCGCTGTGCCGTGCTGATCGTCGTGGAAGACAGGAATCTTGAGGGTGCGCTTGAGCTCCTCTTCAATCTCGAAGCACTCCGGCGCCTTGATGTCTTCGAGATTGATGCCGCCAAAAGTCGGCTCCATCATCTGGCAACAGCGGATGATTTCCTTGGGGTCTTCGGAGGCGAGTTCGATATCGAACACGTCGATATCGGCGAATCTCTTGAACAGGACGCCCTTGCCTTCCATCACAGGCTTGCCGGCAGCCGGGCCGATATTGCCGAGGCCGAGGACTGCCGTGCCGTTGGAGACGACGGCTACCAGGTTGCCCTTGGCCGTATAGCTGTAAACAAGCGCCGGATCGCGGGCGATCTCCAGACATGGGACGGCGACGCCAGGCGTGTAGGCGAGGCTGAGATCCCGTTGTGTGCGGCAGGGCTTGGTAGGTACAACGGAAACCTTGCCTGCGGGTTCTGAGGAGTGGTATTCGAGTGCTTCAATATCCCGTATAGACATAACCGGATTCCTTCCACATCATTCATACACCCAAACGCGAGGGCAAAGATAGGGCGGGGGCAACTCCGCTCGCCGGATGAGCCACCGAGTCACGCTTTGCAGGTCGCGACAGGTAAGCTGGGATTCTGATGATTTTCGCCTGATGCGTTTATCGCCAATGAATGTAATCCGATATAGGCCCAGGCTGTCCAGATGGTGACCGAAAACGGCAATCGATGATGCAGCGCCCCAAGGTAACTACGGCCATCCGAATACGCCTGGTCTCCGGCTGGATCGCACTTGTGGCTGGAGTCGTTGCGCCGCTCTTCATTCCTCTCGTCTGGGGCACTACGCTGCCACTCGGATGGAAGGCCGGAATCTCCGGTGTTCTCGCTTTCGGACTACCGGAAGTGCTGATTGCGATTGCCGCCTGGCTCATGGGCGCTGAGAGAATCCGTCTTGCTTGGCGGGTTTGTAAGGTCTGGTGGCGCAGGGCTATCCACCGAGTTCGCCGTTGGCGAAGGTCCGCGCGGACTTTCAGTTAAGGGACACGCCGGCCCGGGTCTACGGTGGGGCAGCATTTCGTAGCCCTATTGCGCGGCGATGCGGACTTCACCGCGTTGGGGATTCTCCAGGGTGAATGAGACATAGGTGCTGGCGCCGGCGCCTTCGCGATCGAATTTGACGTCGGTGCCGTTGAGCATTACGGCCCGGGGGGTGAAGCCGCTCGGCAGCAGCACGCGGAAGGTCGTTTCCGTGCCGGAGCCGGAGTAGGCGATGGAGATCGACTTCGGCTCCTCGCGCCACTGATACGAGAAGTAGGCATCGGAGGCGGCGTAGCGGGCCGTCGCCTGCGCGCTGACAATTCCAGCCGCGGGCCAGCGGGCGGAGACTTCCACGCGGCGGAATTGACCGCTGAGGTCGCGGATGCCGGCCAAGCCTTCGACCAGCGCGTCCACCCACTGCGCCATGCCCCATCCGGCATAGTTCACCTCGTTGGTGGTGCGGTGGCCGGGGGTGCCGTCGGGATAGTACCAGACCTGCGCGCCGCCGGTTTCGCGGAGGTGGGCGGCGTACTGGCGGATCAGCTCGACTCCGTATGTCTCGCGTTCGTTCTGCAGCGCCGCGCGGGCCAGTTCTCCGCCGACCCACGGCATCAGCCCGCCGTTGGCATAGGCGCCCTGCTTGCGGTACTCGTCCTTCCAGTAGCCGAGCGAATCGGGGTAGCCGGGCTGGAGGCTCCACCACGGATACTTGTCGCCGGTGGAGCGCTGGCGGCGGCGGTACTCGTCGACGATGGCGGTGGATTGCTTCTGGTCGGCCAGGCCGCGCGTCATCGCCCAGGTGTTACCCATGGTGAGTTGTTTAGTCTCGTCGAAGCTGCCGTGGTCTATGGTGTCGAGATGAACGTGGTGGAGGAATTTCGTGCCGTCCCAGAGGAGCTTTGACGCCCGCTCGCGGTACTCGTTGGACTCCTTCAGCCAGCGCTGCGAAGCGGAGGTGTCGCCCAGATGCGCGTACATCTCGCTCATACCGCGAAACGCGAGGGCGTAGCCGCTCTGGTCGCAGTTGGCGATCACGTGGCGGGATGCGCCCTTGTCGGACGCACCATCGATGTCGTAGTCCCACGTATCGCAACTGTGCTGGCGCTTGATGAGCCGGTTGGTTGGGTCCCAGTGCTTGGGATCGCTGCGGATATAGGCCAGCGCCTTTTCGAGTTTGGGCATGGCCGCGCGCAGCCACGCGTCGTCGCCGGTGGCCTTCCATGTGTCCCATACGCCCAGCGTAAGGATGTACTCCACGTCGGACTCCAGACCGACGCGCCACGTGCGGCCGTCGCGCTCGATGCCGTCCGGCGTCTGGCCGTCCTCGCGCTGGACCTCCAGGAAACGATCGAGCCCGCACTGCATCTCACGTTCCCAGTATTTGTAGCCGCCCAGCGAGTAGATCCAGTCGCGGAGCCAGATGCCGTCGAAGTGCCAGGTGTCGGCGGAGATGTAGCCGACGAAACGGCCGCGTTTGGTCTGATAGTCCCGCCGTCCCAGCAGCATGGCCTCGCGCGTGAACGGATAGATGGCGTCGAAATCGCGGTCGCCTGTTTCGATGGACGTCTCGGCATCGAGACGGAAGTTGAGATAGCGGCTGTAGCGTTTCTCGCCGGGCCACCAGAGGTAAACGTAGTGGGTGCCGAGCGCGCCCGTCGCCGGGAAGCGGACGGTCCCTTTGTTGGCGGTGAGGTCGACGTCTTTCTCGAAGTAGACGCGCTGGTTGGGATCGGCCACGCGGATGCGGCAGGTGGTGTCGCCCTTGGCGCGGCCCGTAACCGAGACAGAGACAAGGTCGAGCGCGCGGTAGGTCCGGGCGTTGGTCTGGATGGCGCCGTAGGACCCAACGGAGGTCGATGCCGGGTGGTCAGCGGCCACGAGCGGTAGCAGAAGGAGAGGGAGAAGTAGCAGTTTCACGCTTGTGGCAGCATATCGCGTTTTTGGCGGCTCAGGACTAAGCACCTAGCCTAGGTGGACGCAAAGCGCTGTAACTAAAGCCGTTTCGCACATATACACCACGCCCTGGTGGTGCCTAGTTTCTTTTTGCGTAAAGTGGTGCTATAAAAAGACTT
>CAYVDY010000741.1:0-3159 GCA_964450255.1 uncultured Candidatus Solibacter sp.
CGCCGAGACCCTGTTTGACGACGAGCAGGCCCTGGTCCGCCTGGACATGTCTGAGTACCAGGAGAAACACACGGTGGCCCGCCTCATCGGAGCGCCTCCCGGCTATGTGGGATTCGACGAGGGCGGCCAGCTCACGGAACTGGTCCGCCGCCGCCCGTATTGCGTGATCCTCTTCGACGAGATCGAAAAGGCCCACGCCGACATCTACAACGTGCTGTTGCAGGTCCTCGAAGATGGCCGCCTCACCGACGGCCAGGGCCGCACCGTCGATTTCCGCAATACAATTCTGATCATGACCTCCAACCATGCCCCCGGCATGGACGAGTTGCGCAAAACGTTCCGGCCAGAGTTCCTGAACCGCATCGACGAAATCGTGGTCTTCCATTCCCTGCGAGTTGAACATCTCCGCCGCATCGTCGATATCCAGGTAGACCGGCTGCGCACGCGCCTGGAGGCGCGCCATCTCACGCTTGAGCTCACTGACGCAGCCAAGGACCACATCGTCACGGTTGGCTACGAGCCCGACTTCGGCGCCCGCCCCTTGAAACGCGCCATCCAGCGCGAACTCGAAAACCGCATCGCCCGAGCTCTGCTCGACGGCACCATTCGCGACGGCCAGAACATTTTCGTCGATGCCCAACGGGGCGACCTGGTACTCACGCAGAAAGAACCCGTCACCTCCCAGTAATTCGGGGACGGTCTACTCAATTCCCTATTTCGACCTTTGAAGAACGGAGCACAACATGTCCGAAACACTGAATATCATCAAACTCCCGGTTCTACCTCTGAAGAACATCGTCCTGTTCCCCAAACTCGTGCTCCCCCTGTCGGTTGGCCGCGACGCATCCCGCGCCGCAGTTGAATCGGCGATCAAGGACCATGAGGGCGAACTCGTCCTCATCGCCCAGCGCGACCCCAACGTGGAGACCCCCGGCCCGGAAGACCTCCATAACTTCGGCACCCGCGCCAAGATTCGCAAAGTCCTCCGGACCTCTTCGTCGCTCATCGAGATCGTGGTGTCCGGCCTGGAACGTGTGGGCATCGTATCGGTAGAGCAGACGGGCGCCTACCTCAGCGTTACGGCGACGCCAATGCCGTTGATCGCGCTGCATTCCAGCGAAGAAAAAGCTCTTCAGACGGCGCTGTTTGAACTCGCGGCACAGGCGATTGAGCGCATCAACCCCCAGGCCGCCGAGCAGATCTCGAATCTTCTGGCCAGCGCCGACGACCCGCAGCAATTGATGTGGCTGCTCGCCACTGCCTTCAACCTCGATATGGACAAGCTCCAGTCGCTGCTTGGCGCCGGTACGCTGAAGGAGGCCCTCGAGCTCGCCGTCAAGCACATCACGGAAGAGGCGCACGTCCTCGAGGTCCGCCAGAAGATCGTCTCCGAGGCCCAGGAGGAGATGTCCAAGGAGCAGCGCGAATACGTCCTGCGCCGCCAGATGAAGGCGATCCAGACCGAACTCGGCGAGGACGATCCGGCCAAGGCCGAGACCGACGACCTCCGCAAGCGCCTCGATGAGACTCCCATGCCCGACGACGTCCGCAAAGAGGCCATTCGCGAATTCAAGCGCTTTGAACGGCTGCCCGACCAAAGCCCGGAGCGCCATGTCCTCCGCACCTGGATCGAGCTCGTCATCGAACTCCCCTGGACCAAAACCACCGAGGATAATCTCAACATCGCCCGCGCCCGCGGCATCCTGAACGATGACCACTACGGGCTGGAGGACGTCAAGGAGCGCATCCTCGAACACCTCGGCGTCCTCCAGCGCAACCCCAAGGCCAAGGCGCCCATCCTCTGCTTCGTCGGGCCTCCCGGCGTCGGCAAGACCTCGCTCGGACAGTCCATCGCCCGCGCACTCGGCCGCAAGTTTGAGCGCATGAGCCTGGGCGGTCTGCACGACGAGTCCGAGCTCCGCGGTCATCGCCGCACCTACATCGGCGCCCTGCCCGGACGCCTCATCCAGGCTATGCGGCGCGCCTCGTCATCGAATCCCGTCATCATGCTGGACGAGGTCGATAAGCTCGGTCACGACTTCCGTGGCGACCCCGCCGCCGCACTGCTCGAAGTCCTGGATCCGGCTCAGAACTCCACCTTCCGCGACAACTACCTGGATCAGCCGTTCGACCTCTCCAAGGTCATGTTCATCACCACCGCGAATACGCTCGATACCCTGCCCCAGCCTCTGCTGGACCGCATGGAGGTCATCCGTCTCTCCGGCTATAGCGAGGAGGAGAAGATCGCCATCGCGAACAAGTATCTGGTCCCGCGCCAGCTTACCGAAGCCGGACTGACGATCGAACAGGTCGGTTTTCCGGACGATGGACTCCGCAAGCTGATCACTTCCTACACGCGGGAAGCCGGTCTCCGCAACCTGGAACGCGGCATCGCCCGGCTGTGCCGCAAGGCCGCCCTGCGCTTCGCCGAAGGCCGCACAGAAGACATGCCGATGACGCCCGACACCATCGTCGACCTGCTGGGCCCCGAGTACTTCATCCCCGAGCCCGCCCGGGACAATTTGCCGCCCGGCGTCTCCACCGGCTTGGCCTGGACTCCATCGGGGGGCGACGTCCTCTACATCGAGGCGATGCTCCTGCCCAAGGGCAAGGGCCTCACGCTCACTGGCCAACTCGGCGACGTGATGCAGGAATCGGCCAAGGCCGCCCAGAGCTACCTCTGGTCCCACGCTGAAGAGTACGGCATCGATCCGCAGGTTTTCACCGAGGCCGGCGTGCACATCCACGTCCCCTCCGGAGGCATCCCCAAGGACGGGCCCTCAGCTGGCATCACCCTCGCCGTCGCCATGGCGTCGCTCTACTCAAAGAGAGTAGCCCGCCACGACACCGCGATGACCGGTGAAATCACACTCACCGGCCGCGTCCTCCCCATCGGAGGCATCAAGGAAAAGGTGCTCGCCGCCCGCCGCGCAGGCATCAAACGGATCGTCATGCCCGCCGCCAATCGGAAGGACCTTCGCGACCTGCCCGAGCACATTCGCAACGAGATGGAGTTTCACTTCGCCGACCGTATCGACGAGGTATTCCGTCAAACGGTGCCCGGCCTGATCCCGGAGCCCGCACCGGTTCCCTGATCATTACCCCAGCTTCAGCCCGCCGCGCCCAGCCATTCAGCGTTGGGCGCCGCGGGCTATGTTA
>CAYVDY010000742.1:0-3156 GCA_964450255.1 uncultured Candidatus Solibacter sp.
CGCGGCCGCCGTATTCGCAGAACTGGAACTTCGCGGTGCAGCGATCATTGGGCCGAAACTATCTGTTGGACGCGCGCTACATCGGGAACAAGGGGACGCGGCTGCCACGCATGATCGAGGCGAATCCGGCGGTTTACGGGCCGGGGGCGACATCGGGGAATGCGGATCGAAGGCGGATCTACGCCGGCTGCCGCGGGGCGGAGGGGCCGTGCGACTTTGCATCCGTCGGACTGATCACGAATCAGACGAACTCGACGTATCACGCGGCACAGTTGGCGTTGTCCAAGCGATTCAGCCATGGGCTCTCGTTCCTGAGCTCCTACACTTATTCAAAGACGCTCGATTATGTTTCAAGCTTCAACGTCGCGGGCTCGGCTCCGCGGCTGGTGGGGGGCGAGAACGATCTGGCGCAGGATCCCTTCAACCTCAAGGCGGAGCACGGTCCCTCGCTGTTCGATGCGCGGCAACGCTATATCTTTAGCGGCGGGTGGGAGATTCCAGGTCCGAAGAACTCCGGGCGGTGGCTGCTGGGCGGCTGGCAGTTGAACGCAATCGCCAACTTCGCTTCCGGCACGCCGTTCACGATCTACGACAGCGCGAACGTGTCGTTGCAGGGCAGCGCGCCGGAGATTACGGGATTTTACTCAAGCCGGCCGGACGCAATCAGCAATCCCAACGACGGGCCGCGCACCGCGGAACAGTGGATGAGCCGCACTGCTTTCCGGCGTCTGGATCCCATCAACGAGGCGGGGCAGCACGGCAACGCAGGGCGAAGCACGGTGCGGGGGCCGGGGATCGCCAACGTGGATCTGTCACTGCTGAAGACGCTGCCGCTGAGCGAGCGCGCGCGGCTGCAGTTCCGGGCCGAGTGCTTCAATGTCGCCAATCACGCCAACTTCGGCCTGCCTGAGAACGACATCTCGTCGCCCAACTTCGGCCGCGTGCTGACGGCGGGTTCGCCGCGCCTGTTCCAACTCGCGCTGAAAGTGATCTTCTGAGTCGATTGAATCCCGATGCAAGACTCCAAACCCAAGATGGAACCGATGTTTCTGCCGGAAGTGGAAGGGAATCCGAAGCCCTGCTCGTTCACCGACAGCATCCGCATGATGCAGGCCAGCGGCGGCGAGTATCCGCAGATCTGGCACATGTTTGCTTACCTGCCTGGCGCAACCGCGCATCTGGCCCGGTTCACGCAGGAAGTCCTGCGCGGTCCGGGCCCCGTTTCTCCGGGTCTCCGGGAACTGATCGCGGCGTACACCTCGAAGCGCAACCACTGTCTCTTTTGACTGAAGTCGCACGCCGCGGTCGCGGCGGAACTACTGGGCAGCGAGGAGCTGGTGCAGGGCGTTCTGGTAGATATGGAGACCTCGGCGCTGGATGAAAAGGACAAAGCCCTGCTGCGTTTCGTGGACAAGGTCAATCACCACTCGCCGCAGATCACCTCCGCGGATATGCAGCCGCTGTATGCGCAAGGCTGGAACGACGACGCCATCTACTTCGCAATCACCGTATGTGCGCTCTTCAACTTTTACAATCGCTGGATCGACGCGAGCGGGGTCCATGCGCTCTCGGAGGAGGCCCACCGGATGGGCGGGAAGAGGACTGCGCTGCACGGCTATGCGCGGGACTAGCGTGCAGGCATGACGCGCACTGACGGCGGTTGGCGCGTCGTGATGGCGGCGTATTTCGGCGCCATGGTGGGCTTCGGCTGCATGTTGGTGTTCACGTTCAGCATCTTCGTGAAGCCGATGACGGCGGAGTTCGGCTGGACACGCGGCGCAGTGTCGGCGGCATTCGGATTTGCAGCGATGACCGTGGCGGTGTGCTCGCCGTTCCTGGGACGCCTGTTGGACCGGTATGGACCGCGGAAAGTGATCCTGCCGTGCATCGCGATTTTCGGGACGGCCTTTGCATCGCTCGGGCTGTTGACGCCGAATCTGGCGCATCTCTACGCGGTCTTCGCGGTGATGGGAGTCGTTGGCAACGGCACTACGCAGATGGGGTACTCGCGGGCGGTCTCCACATGGTTCGACAAGCGGCTGGGCATGGCGCTGGCACTGGTGATGGCCGGGGTCGGCACCGGTGCGATGATCTTCCCACCACTGGCGCAGGCGCTGATCGATCGCTACGGCTGGCGGAGTGCGTACTTCTTACTGGGAGCCGTGGCGCTGGTTCTGGGCATTCCGCTGACGGCGCTGTTCGTGCGGGAGAAGCCGCATCGGGTTGTGGCCGGCCAGGCGACGGAGCGCGCCGGGGCCGGCGTGGCGGAAGGTCTGCGTTCGCGCGTGTTCTGGATCATCGTCGCGACGTTGTTTCTGGGATCGGTGAGCGTCAACGGCGCCATCACGCATCTGTCTCCGCTGCTGACGGATCGTGGTGTTTCGGCTGCAACGGCGGCGAGCCCGGCCTCGGTTCTGGGGTTCGCCAGTTTCTGCGGGCGGCTTGGAACCGGGTATCTGTTGGACCGGTTCTTCGGGCCGCGTGTCGGGTTCTGTTTGCTGGTCATGATGGCGGCCGGGATTCTGTTGTTGGCGACAGCGGGTTCCGCGGTGCCGGGGATGGTGGCGGCTGCGCTGATCGGTTTCGGACTGGGCGGTGAGGCGGATGTTACGCCGTATCTGCTGACGCGCTACTTCGGTCTGCGCTCATTCTCCACGTTGTATGGGTTGACGTGGACCGCGTATGCAATCGCGGGGGCGACCGGGCCGGTGGTGATGGGGCGGGCGTTCGATGCGACCGGGTCGTACACGGCGCTGTTGACGATGCTGGCTGCGGCGACGGTGGTGTCGGCAGGGTTGTTCCTGATGCTGCCGAAGTACAAGGACGGCTCGGGCGGGGCTTAGAACCGGAAGCGGATGCCGGCCCAGGCGGCGCGGGGCGCGCCCGGTGCGTAGAACGTGGATTGCTGGACCGGATGTTCGCCATCGACGGGCGGGAACGGTTGCGCGATGAACGAGCCAGTGGCGGTGAAGCCGGTGGGGCCGAGTTGCGAGGCGGAGTAGTAGCGGCGGTCGAAAATGTTGTTGACCTGCACGAAGAGCTGCACCCGGGGATGGAGGTGGTAGCGGGCGCCGGCGTTGGCAACTGCGTAGCCGGGGGAGGTCCCCGGGCCTAGATAGTGAGTCCCGTCGGGCGTGTGCGCGTTGTTCTCGTTGC
>CAYVDY010000743.1:0-3156 GCA_964450255.1 uncultured Candidatus Solibacter sp.
CATATCCCCACTGAACCAAGCTTTCGAAAGATTCGATTTTGCGTTCCACAATGAAGCGGCGAACCAAGTCGCGCATGTTGCCATGAAGAGTGCGACCGCGCGTCACAATGACGCCAGCGGAGATAGCGCCATCAGCGTGTAGCCGTTTGAAGTTCTCAAGATCGCGGTCAAAGAAGGGGTCCTTGTTGTTCCATTCGATTTCGAGTGCCACGACGCCGCTCGGAAACGAACGAACATGGTCGATCTCGTGAGAAACGGCCTCGCGCTCCACGCCGTTTATTATTTTCTTCACCTCGAATTTTGTTTTTGGCCAATGAAGGTCATTAAGTGCGCGACGAAGGCGCTGCGTGCCCTTCGATTCACCGCCGCCGCCCGCGACAATTTCTTCAATTGGTATTGTCGTACTGCTGAGAACGGCCGCAAGTTCAGAGACCGCGTCTGGAAAATCGCCGAAAAGAATCGCTTTCGCATGAGACAAAAATTCGACCTGAAAGCCCTTGGCTTCCAAGGCGTCAAAGCCTCGCGACGAATCGAGAGCTTGGGTGCTCATCCTGCAAACTTAGCTGCTCGATCTACAGTTAGCGAATCCGAAGCAGTGCTTCCAAACGCTCGAGCGCGTTTGGGCATTGCTGCTTCCTTTTTGTTCTGGTCCGTCCGTCACGAAGCAGGACGTTTGTGCTCCCCACTTGCGGCTCTGTTTTGATGCGCTCCGCGCCAAGGATGAGGCCATTGGGGACGACGGCGATGTTGCATTTGCGGAGGTCGAACGCGTTGCCGTTGCGATAGCGAATGGTCACATTCGACGAGTACGTGGTGTTTGTGAGGAAGCGAGCAACGAGGGGACGCGAACGGCTTCCGTCACTCGCCTTTACTTGTCCACCTGAGATGAGCAGACGAGTGTATGACCACCGCTGAAGTTGCTCCCAGTCCTTCGGTGCAATGACGACAGGAAGACCCCGCGCTCCTTTCCGGTAACGACCTAGGCCTGCGCCGATCACTAGAGCCTCCTCGCCACCGGGAAGAGTAACGCTCCTCACTTCGCCAACGGGCAGCGAGCTTGGAACGAGGCGCGTCGAGTCGGCGCCTTTGCTCTCGGGCACTTCCTTGGTGTCGCGTTCAATGGAGGTGTCCAAATTTAACAGCGAGGCCCGTTGGCCCTTAGAAATCTTCATCTTCTAAGGCGTCCTCTTTCGCGTTCCATGGCCTCACCGAGTCGATCTTCGCGAGAACTTTGGATGCGTAAGCTGCTAGCTTCGACCTCTCTTTGGGGCTCATGGCACGAGCCTCGTTGAGAGCAGCATTAAGGTGGTTCTTCGCGGCACCTAATGGTGTCAGCCTAGGTGTGTGGTTGTAAGGACCGTTGTTTGCCCACCTTGTGGTTTCGTCTGCTCCAGCGCCGCTCAGTTGAGTGAAGATCGCCGGATAGAATGAGCGCATCCAGTTCCTGACTGTGTTGTAGGAAACGCGGTTGCCGAGATCAGCCGCCATCTCGCGATACGACTTGATGCCGCGCCCTCGCCGCCGGTGCTGCTTGGCTTTGACGTACGCCTTAAAGACGTTTCTTAACTCACGCGCCTTTAGCGGCAGCCCGTGAGTAAGGTTCGCGCTCGCTGCTCTCCACTGTGCTTCCTCTTCGGTGGCCTTAAAGAGAACAACGGAGGCGGTTTCGCACCCAAGAAGCTTGAGCGCTTCAAGACGATGCCAGCCGTCCACTAAAAGCAGCGTACCGTTCACCTCAGCAACAAGGATTGGCGGCAGAGTGTCCATGTCACGCTTGTAAATGGCGTAGTACGTCTTGACTGTTTCTTCGTAAGTCTTTGCGCGGACTTGCCACGCTTCTCTGGCGACTACGTCGCTCAGCTTTACTCGGAGAACTTCTCCGTCGTGCGTTTGCGCGGCACGGGTGTGATTGCCTGGTATGTTGTCTTGCTCTTCCATGATGTTCCAGTGTCAGAAACTTGCGCGTCGCCTCTCAGAGAGACGTCTGGAACGACCACGCTGCGCGGCGTGATCACGTTCCCTGAGAGGGCGCGTGGCGTTGGTTGTTGATTGTTAGAAGTGGACCGGCTGCGAGGTGAGCGCGGCCTCCAAATGATGTTAACGTTGCGGCCTAGCTGTGCCGCTCGCGTTGAGTGTTTCGTTCAGCGAAGACGAAGCGTGTGGACGGATAAGCCGCTTGACGACGCTTTCTCTGCGTCATTCTCAGAGCCTTAGGTGTTCGTTCAAGGTCGCGTGTTAGAGATGCTGGTCTCATACGCGTGTCGCAGTTTTAAGCAGTGATCGGCGAAGCGCACCGCGTTCCAGTCTTTGTCCGCTTGAAACTCTGCCATCCACGACTTCGCCCAGTCGATGGGGGCCTCAATGAGTTTCTCTGTGTCGTCGAAGGCGTAGTTCGCTAGCTGGTCGACGTTCATCTGCAAGCCGCGTTCTCCGCACTTCTTAACGACGATGTCCGCGAATGCACGCATAACGGGCTGCATTGTGCCGCTGCCGTTTTGTGCCAATGCGACGAAGCACAGGAGCTCGCGCGTCAATAGCATCTTGTCTTGAAACGCTCTGTGCTGCGCGGTTGGAATGCGGAGAGAAAGCGCAGTGATGTCTCCAACGTCATTGTGCGCAACTAAGCCGTCATAAATATTTAGCGCGTACTGCTCGTCCCATGCAGGCTTTGATTTGAATGGCCACATTGCCCCCCGCCTCCCGACTCCTGCAGACGCTACCGTGACTAGCCACAAAATTGAAAACACAGATGGAAGGCCACGGGCCCGGTTGGGCTTAAGCGCGGCTCAACGTGCCCCCGGAGTGTTAGAGAGCAACAGGTTCCCGCCGCACAACTTGGGGACCCCCTGAGTGTTAAGGTGCAACGAATCTCCCCGGCCGGTGGTGGCCCAGAGTGTTAACCTGCAATGGGTTCCAGAACGGGCCTCCGGCCGTCCCCTATCCCCTCCAGAAGTCCTTGAAGCGGCCCGGGCTAAGCTCAGTGTAGCGCACGGTGTGCTGGATGTTCGCGTGGCCGAGATATGCCTGAAGGGCCCGGGTGTCGTGCCCCCTGTTGGCCAACGAGTAGCCTGTGGCGTGGCGCAACATGTGGGGATGCGCCTTGAAGCCGAGGCTTGCCGCCGTTCCGGCACGCTCCATCATCCGTGCGAACCCTGC
>CAYVDY010000744.1:0-3149 GCA_964450255.1 uncultured Candidatus Solibacter sp.
CATTTGAATGGCGCGGCGGGAGACGCGGGCGGTGATGCCGTAGGCGACGATCACGACGTCGGCGTCCTCCAGGCCCTCGGTTTCCACGATGGTCAGTTCGTCGGCGGCGCGGCTGATTTTTGCAAACTGGCGTGTCACGAGCTCACGCTGCATCTTGGGGTTCATCAGCGGGTAGCCGCGGTTATCGTGGGTCAGGCCGGTGACATAGACGTTGTAGCCCTCGCCGGCGTGCGCCATTTCGGGAACCAGATCGGGACCGGGTTCAAAGAGGACGAACTCGCCAGGCGGTTTGGAGGCGTGGCGGCGGGGGTAGAGTTTGATGTCCTTCGCCTCCGGGATCACGACTTTCTCCGTCATGTGGCCCACACATTCGTCCATCATGAACATCACGGGCACACGGAATTGCTCGGCGAGATTGAAGGCAGTTACGGTGAGGTCAAAGCACTCCTGCGGCGTGCTGGGTACCAGGGAGATGGTGGAGTAGTCGCCGTGGGAGCCAAAGCGCGCCTGCATCATGTCGCCCTGGGCGGGGAGGGTCGGCAGGCCGGTGGAAGGGCCGCCGCGCTGTACGTCCACGAAAACACAGGGCGTTTCGGTCATGGCGGCCAGACCGATGTGCTCCATCATCAGAGAGTAGCCGGGGCCGGAAGTGACGGTGAACGACTTCTGGCCGGCCCAGACCATGCCTTGCAGGGCGATGGAGGCAGCCAGTTCGTCTTCCATTTGAATGAACAGGCCGCCGACGGTGGGCGCCCGGGAGGCAAATCGCTCCACGACCTCGGTGGAGGGGGTGATCGGATAGCCTGCGGCAAATCGCGCACCCGCTGCCAGCGCACCCTCACAGCAGGCGGCATCTCCGTTGATAAAGTGGGTACCGGTCAGGACACAACGAGGATCGGCGTGAGTCATGCCGGACCTCCCTTCGTACCCTTCATGTCGGGGAACTTGTACCCGAAGATTGCAAAGTCCGGACAGTACATGCCGCACAGGTTGCAACCCGAACATTTCTCAGCATCTACCATGTGTGGGGGGTGGTAGCCTTTGGCGTTAAAGGCGCTTGAAAGTTCAAGCACATGTGTCGGGCAAAACTCGACGCAGAAGCCGCATCCCTTACAGCGTTCAGCGGTGATGGCGATAGAGCCTTTGGGCATTCAGCCCCTCCTTGACGAAAGGGTATAAGCAATCGGAGTGCCAGTGATTGAGATGTGGAACTCTACAACAGTTCTAGAGGCGCGGGTGCCCTTTGACCTCTCCGGAGATCGGTGCCAGCCACTCGAGGAAGCCCGGAAGGACGTCATTGCCACCCTCGGCAATCCAGTGTTGGGGGAATTGGCGCAACTGGCCGGAAATATCCGCCAGGGGGACCCATCCACCTTCTCCGTTCACCATGATCCCGGACTGACCGGCAGCGGCGAAGCGGGCCGCCTCTTTGCCGCACTGGAAGGAAAGCGCCCGGTCCGTTTCTGAGGCGAGTGTGGCAAAGCAGCGGCCCACCAGGCCCGGCTTCTCGCTACGGGCGCGAACGTCGAGGTGGCGGTGAATCAGCACTGCGAGGGAATGGCCGAGCGTGGCGGCGAGGCGGCTGACGCCGTCGCGGTCGCGCTGGATTTCGGCGCCGAACGGTTCGCCCAATTCGTTCTTCATGCCCTCGCAGACGGAGATGACGCAGCGTCCCAGGCGGCTGAGGACCTCCTCCACGTCGTCACATACCTGCTTCACGGAAACGGGCCGTTCGGGCAGGTAGATGAGATGCGGCGCATCGTTCGAGTACTGCCGCGCCAACGCGGTGGCCGCGGTCACCCAGCCGGTATCGCGGCCAAGCGTCTCCAGCACCATCACGGGCGAGGGGAGGGAACGGTTATCTTCGCCGGCGTCGCGCGCGGCGTGGGCGAAAAAGCGGGCGACCGAGCCGTAGCCGGGGGTCCAGGCGATGCCTGGGATGTCATTGTCGATTGTCTTGGGGATGCCGATGACCTGCAAGGCGCTGCCCGCAGCCTGTTGGAGACGGTGTGCCGTGCGCATGGTGCCGTTGCCTCCGCTGAGGAAGACGACGCGCGTCTTGTGCGCCTGGAGCGTCTCGACGGCCCGCGCCAGGGCGGCGTCATCGACGATGTCGCGCGAAGTGCCGATGGCTGAGCCGGGAGCGCCGGCCAGTTCGTCCAGACGGGTCTGGGAGAGGGAGGAGAGGTTGATCCAATCGCGCTCCCAAAGTCCCGAGAAGCCGCCGCGCGCGGCCATCAGCCGCGGCAGGCCTGGCCGGCGGCGAGCCTCCAGCGCAAGACCAGCGAGGCTGGCGTTCCAGACTGCCGTTGGTCCGCCGCCGTGAATCAGTACCGCACAATCGGTCATGACAAGAATCCCACAGGATTCTTGGTAACACAGTGACAGTGGCTGCGTCCCGGCCTCGGTGGCTCGAACCGCAGGGACCGTTGGCGCATGGCCGGAGGGACGACGCCAATGCAGCGCCTGCCGGGAGGAGTCACGCTGCGATCAACCGGTTTCCAGGCATTGGGTGCGACGCGAGGGCAGGGCCTCCTGGGTGATCGCGCTGTTGGCTGCTACTTCCTCACCGTCCGTCCCAGGAAGACCGCGCAGATGCCAGAGGCTACCAGAATCCACGTGCCTGGTTCCGGCGTTGTAACCGGGCCCAGATCTCCTGCGAACCAGATATCGTCGAGACCGAACGTGGTTTCGCATCGCCTTTCGGGGTGGATACAGGCCATCTCGATTCCCACGTTATCGAAACCGAGCGGGGACTCGATGCTGAAGCCTCCCCGTGACCACTGCGGAAACCTCGTATGTCCTCCCTGGTAGTAAGCCGTGAGCGTGTTCCAGGGCGCCTCCGGAAATGTGGCCTCGTAGCCGTCGTACCCGCTGTAGAAGAAGCCGAATGCTTGAACCTTATGCGGGAAGTAAATAGCGATGGAAGACCTCAATCCCCCTCCGCTGCTGCGGAAGTGCTGCCCGCCTCCGCCATTCTCTCCCAGTGAGTCGCTTTGCAGGTAGGTAATGTAGGTATCTCCACGACCGTTGGCAACCATCTTCATTCCACCGGCGATAAACATCGGCAGCGTGACGGGGTAGTGCCCTTCCTGGGGCTGAGCGATGTAATAGTCTTCGAACGATTCGATCGCGCAGATTGGGGGACC
>CAYVDY010000745.1:0-3081 GCA_964450255.1 uncultured Candidatus Solibacter sp.
GGCCGAGGTCAGCGTCGTCGTTCGCGTCTTCGATGCCGCCGGCAACCCCGGCCTCACCCGCGCCGTGGTCAGATAGGACAATGCGTCCGGCGGTACTTCTAGCGGCACTGATCCTCCTCTCCGCCTGCTCCCGCGACCAGGCCTTCGCGCCCATCCCAGCGCAGCTACCGCGTGTCGATGCCGCCGATCCCCCCAACGTGCCCTGCTACTACTCCATGAGCGAGCCCCGCGCCGACAACTTCATCGTGCGCGACATCACTCTCGGCGCCAGCGCCGGCCTTCAGCGCTGGACCCAACAAAATCCCGCGGTCCGCTGCAAACTGCCCAACGCCGGCGCCTGGAACATCGCCATGGATTTCATCGCCACCGACGTGACCATGCGCGACACCGGCCCCATCACCCTCACCTTCACCGTCAACGGCCGCGAAATCACCCGCCTGCGCTGCGACAAACCAGGCCGCCAACAATTCCACGCACCCCTGCCCGCCGACCTCGCCCTCCCCGGCGCCGAGCTCATCCTCCAGGCCTCCGTCGATAGGCCCTGGGTCTCGCGCGAGGACGGCGCAAAACTCGGCGTCCTTCTCATCGCCATGGGATTCCTCCAGCCATGAGCGCCGTGCTCGCCCTCGCCGCACTCGCCCTCGGCTGGCTGGCTCTCGGCGCGCTCAGCGTCAAACTCCGCGCCGTCGAACGCTGGCCCGCCGCCTTCGCTGTGGGCACGCCCCTGCTCGCTGCCTTCGTCCTGCTCCTCGTGAAGATCCACCAGTACCGCCGCGGCGTGCTGATTGGCAGCACCGCCGTGCTGATCCTCCTCGCCCTCTGGCGCCGCCGCTCTATCCCCGTCGAAGAATCCGAGCCCCTCCCCCGACCGCTCATCGCGCTCTTCGGGATCGTCCTCCTCGCCGCCTTCGCCTGGACCGCCTTCGCCGCCCTCGGCCCAGACACCACGCCGCCCGGCCAGGACTCCACCTTCGCCGCCGCCGCCGAGATCCATCGCGGAGCCAGCAAGCCACGCTGGAACGCCACCGCGCTCTGGTCCGCAGCCTTCCATCTGCGCCGCTACACCGGCGTACCCCTTTTCCATTCCTTCTACCTCCCCGCTCTCAGCCTCGCCCTGCTCGCCCTTCTGCGTCGTTTTACCACTCCACCCGCCGCCGTACTCGCCGCGCTGCTCCTCGCCACCGCCCCCGCCTACTCCATCCTCGCCTCACAGGGCGGCACCCATCTGCTCTGGCTCTTCTGCCTCTTCAGCGCACTCTGGCTGGCCATCCTCGCCCGCCAGTCCCGGCAATGGCGCCTCCTGCTGCCTGCTCTCCTCCTCGCCTTCTTCACCGTCCGGCTCTCTCCCATCTCCGGCGGAGCCTTCGGCGGCTATCTCTTCGGCTGGCTCCCCTGGCTCGCCGCTCTCCCCCTCGCCGCATTCCTCGGCTGGGCTCTTCAGCGCCAACTTCCCTGGCTCGCCGCCCTGCTGGTCTTTCAGGTCGCCGCTAGTGCCCCCGCCCTCTCACCCCGCCCCCTGCCCACCGTTCGCGACTTCGGCAACCTCCTCGAAGAAGCCATTCCGCCCACGTCTCTGACCCTCACCGAACAGCCCATCGCCCGCGCCTGGACCACCCGCCGCGTCACCACGGACCCCGCTCTCTTCCGCATCGCCGCCATGTCCTACGACGACAGGCTCCGCCCCAGGATGGAGCGCCGCCTGCCCCTGACCGCCGCTCCGCGCCGCACGTTCTTCCTGGAACACGAGGGCCTCATCGCCGAGGTCCGCTTCTTCCGGAATGGCGTCGAACTCCCCCGCTCGCCTGCATGGCGCGTCCGCAGCCTCAACGGAGAACAGGCCGCCCCGCTCGCCCTCGACAATAGCTTCGTCACCGGCTGCGACTGCGCCATCGACATCGACTTCGGCGCCCCCGTTGAGTTCGACGAAGTCTGGATCGCCGGCAACAAGGGCCAGTTCGCCGGCGCCCCAAAGGGCCTTCGCCGGGCCGCCACCGTGGAACTGAAACGCCGCGGCATCACCCACGTCCTTGCCTGGGAGGGTAGCCCCCTCACCGATGAACTCAGTCGAAACGCCCCCTATTGGGGCGTCACGGAGGTAGGCAGCCGCAATGGAGCGCACCTCTTCTCACTGGACTAAACTCGCCGCCGCCATCCTCGCCGCCGCCTTCGCCCTCTACGTCTGGCGCGCCGCCACACTCGCCATCACCACCGATGAAGCCTTCACCGCCAACAGCTTCGTCGCGCCCCCGTGGCTCCAGATCCTCACCATCTACGACGCCAACCACCACGTCCTACACTCCTACCTCTGCAAGCTGGTCACGTCGATCCTCGGCATGTCGGCCTTCACCCTCCGCATCCCCGCCCTGCTCGGCTCCGCCCTCTACCTCTGGAGCGCCTGGCGCCTCACCCGCACCCTCTGCGGCAACTCCCCCGTCATGCCCGCCCTCTGCGCGCTTCTCGCCTTTCACCCCGGCCTGCTCGATTACTTCTCCCTCGCCCGCGGCTACAGCCTCGGCCTCGGCCTCCTCCTCTACGCCCTCGCCGAATCCGAAAACGCCCGTTGGCCCCGAGTCTCCATGGCCCTCGGACTCTCCGTCGGCGCCAACGCCGTCTTCATCCTTCCGGCCGCCGCCTGGATCGGCGCCACCCTCATCACCCGCCGACTCTGGAAGCAGGCCGATTCCCTCATCATCCCTGGAGCCGTCACCGCCCTCATCCTCATGGCCATCCCCGTCAGCTACGCCACCGCCGGCCATTTCTACTTCGGCACCCCCAACCTCTATGCCAGCCTGGAGACGATCCTCCTCTACCCGCTGACGCTCGTCCTGGTCATCGCCGCCGCTTGCTACGAACGCGGCCGCCTGGCCCTCACCCTCGCGTTCATCCTCGCCGGCCTAACCCTGCTGAACCAGGTGAAGAGCATCCCCTGGCCGCACAGCCGCACCGGCCGCTACCTGACCCCCCTCGCGGTCCCCCTCCTCGCCCACGCCTGCGCCCGCTGCCGCCGGTCTGCCCTCCCCCTCCCACCCGGATCCGTCCCCCTCCCCCCCCACACCACCCCCGCCGACCCCACCCCGTGCC
>CAYVDY010000746.1:0-3077 GCA_964450255.1 uncultured Candidatus Solibacter sp.
CGTCCAGAAATACCTGCCGCACCCCCATCGCCGCCACTCGCCGCA
Organism: uncultured Candidatus Solibacter sp.; assembly: GCA_964450255.1. Classification (GTDB taxonomy): domain Bacteria; phylum Acidobacteriota; class Terriglobia; order Bryobacterales; family Bryobacteraceae; genus Paludibaculum. Next base: position 46 of record CAYVDY010000746.1, read on the forward strand.
GCGCTTCAGAGTTCTCCTCTGTCGCCGGCTCGTGCAGCGACGTCCCCCACTGGATCCGCCCATCCGCCCGCACCACGCGCGACCAATGCCGCGGCGGAATCAATGGCGGCTCGCCGGTGGCGGCCCCCAGCGAATCCCCCGGATGCCCCAGCGGCAGTTGCACCACATGGCCGCGCAGTCCCTGCTTCTCAATCTTCCGCAACTGTGCCGCGATCCGTTCCGGCGAGTAATGCCAGTGCCCGTAGAAGAACCCCGCCACCCAGATGCCGCTCCCCCCAGCCGCTCGAACCGTCTCGATCAACTCCGGATCGCTCTCCAACGCGCCCGGAGCCAGACACACGTGAAACCGCCGCACAGGCCCGCCGGAAGCCAGAGCCGCCACAAATGCCCGCCGTGAAAAACCCATCATCGTGCCCGCCTCCCAATCAACCACAACAGAGCGCCCAACGCGGCAAGCGTCACCGGCGCCCCCCGCGCAACCAGATCCCGCACGTTCAGCTTGTATACGATCGGCGACGGAGCGTGCAACCGCGGAGGCAGAGTCGATTGGTCAAACTGGTTCGCCGAAGTCCTGGCGAAGTCATCAAAGGAGCCCAGATTCATCGGCCGTCCTGAACTCGTCAGGATCAGTTCCGCCGCCGTGGCCGCGATCCCGAATTGTCAGCGTCGCCATCGAGCGGCTGATGCGTTTTATGGTCGCCTTAGGGCACGATGTGGAGATCGTCGCTAAGCCTCGGAGGCGAGGTGCGGCCGAACTGCGGGTCGCGTAGTTACAGGCTGCCAGTGTGGCGCTTCAGAATCTGCGGAAGATTGGCGGAGAACGCTGAGCGCGCCAGCACCATGCTGGCACCGGCATCCTGAGCCGATTGCTTCAACTCACCCTGGACGTGCGAGACGAAGGCCAGAATGGACAGGCCCTTCAACGCCTCCACGCCCTTCAGCTTCGTGATGAGCGGGACTGCCTGTACGGAGGTCGCATTCAGGTCGAGGATGACGAGCAGCGGGCGTTCGGCCGTGGCTTTCTCGATCAGGGCGTCGGCGGACTTCAGGAATTCGCAGGTGAGGCCCGCGCGCTTTGCGGAGTCGTTGATCTTCACGACGAAGAACAGGTCATCGACTACGGCCAGAATTTTGGTCGGCTTGTTGGACATACGGCTTTGTTTTGGAAAGGGAGAACGGCCCGAAAAAACAGGCAGGTAGTTAGATTCTAGCAGCATGGTATCTTGATCGCATGTCTGGGCCTCATCCTTTGGAAGATCCGCTGCGCTACGAGCGGGCGGTTCCACCTTCCGCGGTCGTCATTTTCGGAGCCAATGGCGACCTGACGAAGCGAAAACTTCTGCCCTCGCTCTACCGGCTGGCGTATGAAAGGCGATTGCCGGCGGGGTTCGCCATTGTGGGCGTTTCGCGCACGGCGATGAGCGACGATCAGTTCCGGGAGAAGATGCGCGAGAGCGTTGAGAGATTTCTGGAAGACTCGCCGTTCGACGCCGATCTATGGAACGAGTTTGCGCGCGGGCTGTTCTACGTGGCCGGCGACATTGCGGACGCGGGACTATACCATTCGCTGGCTGCCAAGCTGACTGAGTTGGATGAGGTGCGGCAGACCAGCGGCAATGCGCTGTTTTACCTTTCGATTCAGCCGAGCCAGTATGCGGCCACGGTTTCAGGACTGGGCGCGGCGGGACTGAACCGCGGGCCACGGCCGGAGTGCTGGCGGCGGTTCATCATCGAGAAGCCGTTCGGGCACGATGAGGAGAGCGCGGCGGAGTTGAGCCGGCATCTGCGGTCCGTGCTGGACGAGAATCAGATCTACCGCATCGATCACTATCTGGGCAAAGAGACGGTCCAGAATATACTGGCGTTCCGGTTTGGGAACGGGATCTTTGAGCCGTTGTGGAACAGGCGGTACGTCGCGCAGGTGCAGATCACTGCGGCGGAGTCGATTGGAGTGGAGGGGCGCGGAGCCTACTACCAGGAGGCCGGCGCGCTGCGGGACATGATTCAGAATCACCTGCTGCAGGTGATGTCCACGATTGCGATGGAGCCTCCGGCGGTGTACGAGCCGACGGCGGTGCGGGACGAGAGGGCGAAGCTGCTGCGTTCGATTCTGGCAGTGAAGCCGGAGGATGTGGCGACGCACGCGGTGAAGGGGCAGTATGGGCCGTCGCGGATCGGCGGGGCGGATGTGGCGGGCTTCCGGGAGGAGCCGGGCGTGGCCGCGGATGCGCAAACCGACACGTACGCAGCAGTGACGATGTTCGTGGAGAACTGGCGGTGGGCGGGAGTGCCGTTCTACATCCGCACCGGCAAGCGGATGCCGAAGCGCGTGACAGATATCGCGATCCAGTTCAATCAGGCGCCGCTGTCGATATTCGAAGGCGAGAGCGGGCACACGTGGCCGAATCTGTTGGTGGTGCGAATTCAGCCGGAGGAGGGGATCTCACTGCGATTCTTCTCCAAGCTGCCGGGATCGGGCATGAAGCTGCGCCCGGTGACGATGGACTTCAATTACGGCACGAGCTTTGGGGCACGAACTCCAACGGCCTATGAGACTTTGCTGCTGGACGCACTGGAGGGCGATGCGACGCTCTACACGCGGCAGGACATGGTGGAGGCGAGTTGGGCGGCGGTGCAGCCCATTCTAAATGTCTGGGGGGAGACGAAGTTCGACTTTCCGAACTATGCGGCGGGCAGTTGGGGACCGGCTGCGGCTGAAGAGATGCTGGCCCGGCGGGGCCACGTTTGGAGGGTGCCGTGATGGAGGTGGACGCCGGGCGGTTATTGAAAGAGCTGGACGATAACTGGCGGCAGTTGGGCAAGGGGGAGGGCTCCGGTGTGCTGCGGGCGTGCGCGATGACGCTGATCGTCGTGGTGCGCGAGGACGCGGACGCGCAAGCGCTGGGCGTTACGCTGGCAGACATCATGCACGAGCATCCGAACCGGACAATTGTGCTGCGGGTGGGCGAGGATGGCGACGTGACGGCGCGGGCGAACTTATTGTGCTGGATGCCGTTTGGCGGGCGCCAGCA
>CAYVDY010000747.1:0-3072 GCA_964450255.1 uncultured Candidatus Solibacter sp.
CCCGTCATGAGCACCACACCCGCCGGATCGGTGCCGGCCACGGGCGGGGATCCGAGGAGGACATTGGGTGGCCGCTTGTTCGGGCCGGGGAGCCTGGTGAGCAACCTGGATTTTGTCGAGGCCATCTTTGGGAACGGGGGCGATCCCTATCTACCGGAAAACGATGCGGCGCGAGACGTATTGCACTGGACGGGCCACTCAGGATGCGTGATTCTGGCTCCGCACGTCGTGGGCATGAAGAAGCGGGAACTTGGGTTGCCTCATTTCGATCTGGCCAGCGAACGGCAGCGGCGGGACGGCATGTGCTGGCGCGACGAAGCGGAGATCTACAATGACGGCGGCGCGTTCAAACTGGCATGCCGCGACCGGCGCGGAGTGATGGTGACGATCATCGCGGACAACTACTATGGCTACTGCAAGAAAGAGGTGAAGACGCAGATCAGCTTTGCGGCGAACCTCTTCGGCAACTGTGAAGAGGAGCACGCCGGCGGGGCGATTGCGTTTCCGTCCTATGTGCTGGGCGAGGAATTTCTGGCCAGCCGGCCGTCGTCGATCAAGAAGCGGACGATTGCCGAGGCGCTGCGGCTGCTGGGCGATCGTGTGGCCCCGGAAGCGGGTGGATATGCGGTAGACAAGCGGTATCCGGATATCGTTTACGTGCCGGAGGACTCCGATTTCAAAGTGCGGGAGGGCACGGTGCGGTGGCGGCACGAGGGTGGTACCCATCAGTTGAGTCTGCGGCCTGATGCGAGTTACGTGCTGCCTTCGGGTTACAACGTCAGGCTGAGGAAGCAGACGGGTGGCACGGCCTGGCGGCTCATCGGAACGGTGGCGCATGGAACGCTCTGCCATAAACCCTGCACCGTTTCCGGCGGCGGCAAGTCCGAGATCTCGAAATCGATCGGCGATGTGCTGCTGCAAGGGCCGGTGTTCGTCAAGGACTACCATCGCGATATGGAGCGAGTGGCGGAGATCCTGGAGATCGATTTCTCCGGTATCTACCGGGAGCCGCGCACGGATGGCCGTGCCGGGCGGCCGATCCTGAGCCTGGAGCGTTCGCTCGGCTCGGTGATCAAGCTGCTGACGCCATCGCAGGAGTATACCGACGCGCACAACGGCTGGTTGCGGGATCTGCCGCAGACCATCCGCCAACTGATCTACACGGTGAAGCGATATTATCGCCCGGAATGGGGTGGCGACTGGCGGGAGCACTTCACGGTTGATCGCATCAACGGCTACCTGGGTCATGAGCTGAAGTACGAGAACCACAAGCTGATCGGCAACTATTTGTGAGTGTGCTTCGATCCCGATGGATCGTGGCGGATCTACAAGTTGCGGCCCGATTTACGGCCGGATGACAAGCTGCAGGTGGAGGACGATATCACGGCGTCCGTGGTGGTGCCGCGCGAAACGCTGAAGGACTTTGACGCCAAGTACCCGAACCGGAGCGTGAAGCTGGTGCAGAACTGCGAGTCGGTTCTGTTCCAACGTCCCGACGACGCGATTCATCGAGGGTACGACACACAGGCCGAGTCCGACATCGCCGGACCCGGAGTGTTTCTCTCCAACTTCGAGCCGCTAACGGTGGATCAGGTGAAGTCGCTGGTGGAGCGTGTGGTGGAGTTCGACCAGTACACCGCGCCAATGCAGCGATTGCTGGCCAACTTTGTCGAAAACCCGGTGTCCCGCTACGTGGTATCGTCGGCGCATCCGCGGCTCGTGAATGGCAAGCCCACGAAGAATCCGAGGTATCAGCAGAGGCGGCCGGATCTTGTGAATCCGCAGGATTCCTATCTGGCTGAAGTGTGCGCTCGACTGGACCGCGGTGTGCCTTCGGCGGAGCCGCTGCACTTCCCGGTGAACGCGGTTCTAGCGGGGCGGCGCAACAACCCGGCGGACGATAGTATTGGTCTGCCACCTCTGGCGGTGTACAATCCGATTCACTTCCAGGAACTGCCCGAGCTATTCATGGATTTTGTGTCCAGCCTGACAGGCAAGTCGCCGTCCACAACCGGCTTCGGGAGTGAAGGGGCGCTGACGAAAGGGCCTTTCAATGCGCTGTGGCCGGTGGTGGATCTGAATAACGCGCTGGTGTCGTACATGCTGACGGGCTATGCGGGGTTCACGACGGCGGCGGGTTACGTGGGGCCGCGCTTCCGGATGGATCACGACATCAGCATGCTGGTGCCGGAAATCTGGTGCCGCATCCAGGTGCAGGAACGCGATCCGAAGTTCCTGCTGGAGCAGCGATGCCTGGAGAAGGTGGAAGATTTCGAGTACGAAGGGCGGAAGGTGCTGGCCAGCCGGCTGGGCTACCGCATCACGTCGCAGTTTGTGGATCGCTTCTTCGGGCGCATCTTCGAAACGCCGGACGCTGTGTTCTCGGACGAACTCCTGCAACCCGAGCGGCAGGACCTGGCGGCGTTCGTGAGCGGCGTAGAGAGCATCGTGGAGGCACAGAAGCGCGTGGCCCGGAACTACTTCGAGGATGGCAGCGTGGACGCGGCATGCCCGCCCCTAAAGGCCCTGCTGCACGTGATGGTGCACGGGCACTACGAGGGTATGGGCATCGACGAGCCGGCGCTACGGGCGATGTTCAGCCGCGAGGCCCTGGTGGCCTCGGAGTGGTATCAGGAGCGGCTGCGGGTGAAGCAGGAGCGGGACGTGGCGCTCTGGCGGCGGCACGTGGCCGCATTGGAGGTCGTGGACTCAAAGGGGCTGTTGCCGGTGGCTCAGGAGCAATTGGCGAGGGTCAGCGCGGCTTCGTACCTGGATGAGCTTGTCGGTACGATCGGGGCTGACCCGTTCACGCTGCAGTTCAACTAGAGCGCGGCCAGAACTTCCTTCATCAGGTGGCGCGCGCCATCGACGCCGTCCCAGGGACCATCTTCGTATTCCAGCGCGAAGATGCCCTGGAACTTGGCGTTGGTCATGATGCGGACGCAGCGCTGGAGGTCCACTTCCTTCCAGCGATTCCAGTACTTGGCGTGCACGGTGGAGTGCGTGTACGGCGCCAGCGCTTCCAGGCCGACACGTTCGCCTATCCAGCCGCGCACGGAAATACCGTTCAGA
>CAYVDY010000748.1:0-3065 GCA_964450255.1 uncultured Candidatus Solibacter sp.
CCGCGCGGCTTCGAGTTTCTTGCGTGCCGCCAGGATTTCGGGATTGCGCGTCAGCGCGTCGTTCAGCAGCGATGCCAGGCCGCTGCCATCCAACAGGCAGAGAAGCAAAGGGATTGCGAGCATAGGAACCTCATTGTATTCGCGAAGACACTGCGGGCAAATGGACGCGAAGGGGCGAGGATCAGATTCTTAGGAGAGTGAGGGAGCGGGGAACGGGCGGAGGGTTCGTCGCCTGAAAGTGAAGTTGGTGAGACTCACTGACGGGCAGTTCAACGGAAGCCAGCACCAGCAGAACCGCGGGGGCGTCAATGGTGATGTCGGACTTGGTTTCCACGGCGTCGAAGGCAGCGGGTTGCCAACCGCACGACTCGGTCGGCTGCGGCTTCGGTTTGGGGCAGCAGTCGTGCCCGCAATCCTTGGTTTCCGCCTGCGGCCTGGGCTGGCAGTTTTTGCAGGGCGCGGCAACCAGGCTGAGCGCGATGGCAAACGTAATCGCGAGTTGGAGCCAGGGACGCATCATGACGGAACAATCCAAATATAGCAGACGTTTGCTAACCTGTTAAGACGCATCAGGAGGGCATACGATGCAAACCACCACTCGCCGGGCCTTTGTGTCCGCGCTGACGGCCGCACCGGCGGTACTGGGTTCGAACAAGTCCGAGACGAAGGCGCCGATCACCGGTAGCGGCGCGCACCAGTTCGAGGTGCACCACGACTGGGGCGAAGTCCCGAAGTCGATTCGATATGGCAACACGCATGGCGTGGGCGTGGACGCGCAGGGGCACGTCTACATCCATCACACTGTGCACGCCACTTCCGAGAGCGAAGACACGATGGTTGTCTTCGATAAGAAGGGCAAGTTCGTGCGCAGTTGGGGCAAGGAGTTCAAAGGCGGCGCGCACGGTCTGACCATTCACAAAGAGGGCAGGGAAGAGTTCCTCTATCTTTGTGACACCAAGCGCGCGCTGGTGGGCAAGTACTCGCTGAAGGGCGAGAAGGTGTGGGAGGTCGGCTATCCTGAGCAGGCTGACGCCTACAAGCCCGGCGCCGATGGCAAGCGGATCAAGTACAGCCCGACGAACCTGGCGATTGCGCCGAATGGCGATGTCTATGTCGGCGACGGGTATGGCTCCAGCTATGTGAATGTTTACAGCCCGAAGGGCGAGTGGAAGTTCACCTTTGGCGGCAAGGGCAAGGAGGCCGGGCAGTTGGACAGCCCGCACGGCATCGCCATCGACACGCGCGGCAAGGAGCCCCGGGTCCTGGTGGCGGACCGCTCCAATCGCCGATTCCAGTATTTCGGACTCGACGGCAAGCACCAGTCGTTCGGCGCCATCGGCGACGTGAAGCTGCCGTGCCATTTCGATCAGCACAAGGGATTGCTGCTGGTGCCGGATCTGGAAGCGCGCGTCACGCTGATGGACAAGGAGAACCGCGTACTGGCGCAGTTGTGCGACGACGAATCGAACACGTGGAGCAAGCTCCGCAAGGAACCGCGCGACAAGTTCGTGCCCGGCAAGTTCATCTGCCCGCACTCGGCTTGTTTCGACAAAGACGGCAATATCTTTGTGGTGGAATGGGTAGAGGTAGGCCGTGTGACCAAGCTCAAGCGGATCTCCTGAACACCCATCCATGACTGACTTCACAATTCGTAAGGCCACCCCGGCGGATGCCGAATTTCTGGTACGCGGCAACGCCTCGATGGCGCTGGAAACCGAGCATCTGTCGCTGGACCTGGACCGGCTGCGCGACGGCGTACACGGACTGTTCGACGTGCCGTCGCGCGGTGTCTACTACGTCGCCGAAACCGGCGGCCGCCGGGTGGGCCAGATGATGATCACCTACGAGTGGTCGGACTGGCGCAACGGCGATTTCTGGTGGATCCAGAGCGTCTGGGTGGAGCCGCAGTTCCGCGGGCAGGGCGTCTTCAAGGCGCTCTATTCGTATGTGGAGAAGCTGGCGCGCGAGAGCGGCGGCGTGGGTCTGCGGCTTTACGTGGAGAAAGATAACGAACGGGCCATGGGCACGTACGTGCGGTGCGGCATGGAGCGCACGGCGTACGAGATGTTCGAGGTGGATTTCGTCATCCGGCGGGCTGAGTCGCACTGACAATGGAGCTGATCCAGCAGTGGATAGCTGACTACGGCTACTTCGGCATTTCGGCGCCCCTCGCACTCGGGATTGTGGGCTTGCCGATCCCCGATGAAACGATACTCGCGTTCGCGGGGTATCTGATTTTCAAGGGAGAGCTGCAGGCCATGCCGGCTGGTCTGGCTGCTCTGGCCGGCAGTCTTTGCGGCATCACGATCAGCTACATGCTTGGCCGCACGACAGGCTATCCGCTGCTCCACCGCTATGGCAAGTACGTACGCATCACGGACAAAGAGATCACGCGCGTGCATGACTTCTACCACAGGGTGGGTGGGCTCTCGCTCACTTTTGGCTACTACCTCGCGGGCGTTCGGCACCTGACGGCGTATGTGGCCGGCGCGTCGAAGTTGGAGTATCCGACGTTCGCCGCATTCGCCTACACCGGGGCTGTAATCTGGTGCTCGACGTTCCTCGGGTTGGGCTACCTGCTGGGCGACCGGTGGAGCGAGATTCTGGTGCTGGCCCATCGCTTCGGCCTCCGGGCGGCGGTTGCCCTGGCTGTGGTGGCCGCGGGCGCAGGATTCTGGTGGTGGTGGAAGAATAGGAAGTCATGAAGTTTCGGGTTTTCCTCATCGGTGTGCTGGTGGCCATTGCTGCAGTGGCGGCGGACGTGACTGTAATCACGGGCGCGACCATCGTGGATGGCACGGGTTCGGCGCCGCGGGTCGCGTCAGTGGTGATCGAGGGAGATCGGATCAAGACGATCGCCGTCGAAGCCGCGGTGCCGCCAGGCGCCAGGGTGATCGATGCGAAGGGCAAGACTCTGCTGCCGGGGCTTTTCGATCTCCATACGCACCTGCTGGCCAGCGCTGGTCCGCTGGCTGCCGATTGGGGCAAGATCCTGAAGGCGTATCTGGTGCACGGCGTGACGACGGTCGCCGACATGAGCACATATCCCGAACAGTTCGCGCCGA
>CAYVDY010000749.1:0-3057 GCA_964450255.1 uncultured Candidatus Solibacter sp.
GGGAAGCGACGGACAGCGGGTACAAACGTGGGCTTCTCTCCAAGCAAGTTCGGCTGGGGTTGGGTTTCGGGAACAACAAGCGGGGTGGTTCCGACGGCCTTCAGCATCCTGGCGCTTCAAACGGCAAGACAGTGCCGCATCCACAGACCCACCGGACTCGACAAGCGCGTTGACCTGGGGATCAGCATGCTTCTCGATCGAATGTGCCCCGGCGGCGGATGGAATTCGGGCAACGGAATCGCATTCGATGTGCCCGTCGCACCACATATTGACGCGACATCCATCGCCCTTCTGGCGCTGGCTGGACATGAACAGGAGAGCCGCCTGGCGGAATCGCTCCATTGGTTGGCACACCGTCTCGCAGGGTGTCCGTCGCCCTATAGCCTCGCTTGGGGCATTCTCGCCCTCGCAGCCTACCGTAGCGTGAGCGCGGAGGCGAGCGAGAGCCTGGCCCTCCGGGCGGAAGAACTGACGGAGTTGCTGGGTCACGCCCCGGGCGGTACAGATAACTGCACACTCGCGGTGAGCGTTTTGGCGCTGGAAGCGGCAATGGGAGAGATCGTGTTCGAGGTGCAGATGTGAAGACGCTGGATCGCAGGAGGCTGGTAAGCGGCGCGGCTGGATTGGCGATTGGAGGTATGGCGACGGCACGTCTCCTCCCCGAGGAGATGCTTCTGCGCGACCGGCGACCGCAGCGTTCAAGGGTGGCTATACTCTCTGCCGATGGCTATTCGGAGCGGTTACTGGATCTTCTCCTCACAGGTCTCCGAGCCTTTCACCTTGACCTGCGCGGGAAGTCCGTGCTCCTCAAGCCCAACCTCGTCGAGTACATCGCCGGCATGGAGGTGAATACGAATCCTCTCCTCGTAAGCGCTGCTGCCGAAGCATTCCTCCAGCTCGGTGCGCGCCGTGTTCTGGTAGGGGAGGGTCCCGGCCATCAGCGCGACACGTATCTCGTCCTGGCCGAGAGCGGACTGGAGAATCAACTGCGCGGCCAGCGGATCAAGTTCGTTGACCTCAATCGGGATGAACTGTGCAAAGTGCAAACCAGGGCGACCTACACTGGACTCGACCATCTATGGCTGCCCAGGACCGTGCTGGCATCGGACTTCATCGTGTCGATGCCGAAGATCAAGACCCACCATTGGGCCGGCGTCACACTGAGCATGAAGAACATGTTCGGCATCGTGCCAGGCACGAAATACGGATGGCCCAAGAATGTTCTGCACTGGAAGGGCATCCATCGGAGCATCCTTGATATCTGCGCGACCGTTCCCGTTCACTTCGCCATCGCTGACGGGGTTGTTGCGATGGAAGGGAACGGACCCCTGCACGGAACGCATCGGATGCTCGGCAAGATCGTCCTCGCCGACGACCCTGTTGCTGCTGACTTCATCTGTGCACGGTTGATGGGCCTCAACCCGCATGGCGTGTGGCATCTCAATCGCGCCGATCAGTTTCTCGGCAACGGCTCCGTTGAAAGAGTCGAACTGATTGCAGAAGCACTGCCTGAGAAGACAATCCCGTTCCAGGTGCTGCCTGAGTTCAGATCTCTTCAAGTTCGGGCGTGACTCGATGGCCCGAGGGCCACGAACTTCCAAAGCAGCGGGGACTCAGCGTTGCACAAAACACCTGCGCACCGTCGAGTCCTCGGATTGCTCTCTTGCCCCGAGAAACTCCGGACATAGGTCCATGAACATTCTTCAGGCTCCCGAATACGCCAAGCGCGGACGCGGAAACACGAGATAGGTTCAAGAACGTTTTTCAGGTCGCGCGCCACCGGTCGTTCAAGACCACCCGATAGCTCCGAGAACATTATTCCGGTGAGCATTGGGACGCCGGGAACCAAAGCGGACCCGCATAGCTCCAGGAACATTCTTCCGGTCGCCGGCTCCGGCACGATGGCGGACAAAGGTCCAGGAACGTTTTTCAGGTTGCCCGCATGGCGACGATGGGACAGGGCCGGGCGGATGGGGCTAGGAACATTTTACGGGTAAGTGGAAGCGAGTTATCAGTGAAGCCTGCTAGGAAGACGGGCGCCAATTGCGATGGCGCAGATAGTGAGGACCGAAAACGGCTTGCTCGTAGAATCGGGGCCAGAGGGAACTCGTGTTCGCTTCGATTGAAGATCTCGCCGAACGGTTGAGCGCGGCCAAGTACGTGATCGACCCGGTCACCCTGCAAGTTGTGTACCTCGCGGCACGGATGCGGAAGCCGGTCATCGTGGAGGGTCCGCCAGGCTGCGGCAAGACCGCGCTGGCTCAGGCGATCGCTGCTGCGGGGAACACCGTCATCGAGCGCCTACAGTGCTACGAAGGCATCAATGAAGAGAAGGCGATCGGGAAGTTCGACAACGCGCTTCAGAAACTCTTCCTCGACACGCAGGCGGACCGAATTGAGAAAGACTGGGCGGCGATCCGGAGTAGCCTCCACACACTCGATTTCTTTGTCCAAGGGCCACTCTTGCGGTCGCTGTTGTACGACAAACCGTGCGTTCTGTTGATCGACGAAGTCGACAAGGTCGACGAAGGATTCGAAGCGTTGCTCCTCGAGATCCTCTCGGAATGGCAGATTTCGGTGCCTAAGCTCGGAACGGTAAAGCACACGACGGTTCCGTTTGTGCTTCTGACGTCGAACGAAGTGCGGCGGCTTGGCGATCCATTGCGGCGTCGCAGTTTCTATCTCAGGGTGGAGTTCCCGACCGTCGAGCGAGAAACGGAGATTCTGCGGGTTCGTAGCGCGACCGCGAATCCAGCTCTGCGGCGCCTCATTGCCGGGCTCGCCCAGGCCCTGCGAGGTTGGCAGATGGAGAAGCCAGTCTCTATCGCCGAAATGCTCGAACTTGCGCAGGCGCTGGAACTCCTTGGCTTTGAGGACATCACGCCGGAGATGCGAGACATCCTCCTGCCGCTGGTAGCGAAAACGGAGTCTGATCGGAAACGCCTCCTGTTACGCGATGGCTTTGCGTCACTTGTGCACGACTCGCATCAGTATGCCAAGGGTGTCGACGCAAACTCGGCGGAGAGAGAACTGCTGGAGGGCTCGACCACCTGGTAG
>CAYVDY010000750.1:0-3056 GCA_964450255.1 uncultured Candidatus Solibacter sp.
ATCGGCCAGCGCCAACACCTGCGCCCGGCTCGCGGCGATGGTCGCCGGCATGTCGAGATACAGCTCCGTGATCCCCGCCCGCGCCAGCGCCGAGCGCATCGCTGGCGGGGTGAAACTGCTCGCCACCACCAGATCGGGCCGCAGTGCGATCACTTCCTCGGCGGTGCCGCTTGTCGTGCCGCACCGGCGTGCGACAGACCTCGGTGGCGCTCACCCGCGAAGCGTTTGACGCCGGCACCGATCCCCTGGGGCTGATCACCGACTACATGGTTCCGGCCATGGACAAGGTGGGCCGCCCCTTCGAGTGCGAAGACTACTTCGTGCCCGAACTGCTGCTCTCGGCCCGCGCCATGAAAGGCTCGCTGGAATTGATCCGGCCGCTGCTCACCGCGCGCGGCGACGAGCCGGTGGGTCGTGTGGTCATCGGCACCGTAAAGGGCGACCTCCACGATATCGGGAAGAACCTGGTGGGCTCGATGCTGGAAGGCGGTGGATTTGAAGTGATTGATCTCGGCGCCGATGTCTCGGCCGAGCGCTTCATTGCGGTCGTGCAGGAGAAGAACGCCAACATCGTCTGTCTCTCGGCTCTGCTGACGGTGACGATGCCATCGATGCGCACCACCATAGAGGCGATGAAGGCGGCAGGCGTTCGTGACAAGGTCAAGATCATGGTGGGCGGCGCGCCGGTGACTTCGCAGTTCGCCGAAGAGATCGGCGCGGATGGCTACAGCGACAATGCCAGCGCCGCGGTCGCCCTGGCACGGCGTTTGCGTGCGGAGGCGTGCGCATGAGCAGTCTGGCACAGTGGCTCGATAACGGTCCGCTGATCACCGATGGCGCGTGGGGCACCCAGTTGCAGGCGCTCGGCCTGCCGCTTGGCTCGATGCCAGACGGCTGGAATCTGGAACAGCCGGAGAAGGTGGAGTCCGTCGCCCGCTCCTACGCCGATGCCGGCAGCCAGGTGGTGTTGACCAACACGTTCCGCGCAAACGCCATCACGCTGGAAGACGCCGGGCTCGGCGCGCAGTTGGAGGCCATCAACCGCGCGGGCGTTGAGATCTCCAAACGCGGCGCCGCCGGGCGCGCGCTGGTATTTGCATCCATCGGGCCCACTGGCAAGATGCTGATGGAAGGCGAGTTCACCCCGGAGCAGATCACCGAGGCGTTCGCAGCCCAGGCGCGTGCGCTGGCCGCGGCTGGAGCCGACGCGCTGCTCATCGAGACCATGAGCGACATCGAAGAGGCCAAGCTGGCTCTGGCTGCCGCCAAGCCAACGGGCCTGCCGGTGATCGTCTCCTTTGCGTTCGATACCGGAAAGAACAAAGACCGCACGATGATGGGCAGCACGCCGGAAATGGTCGCGCGCGAGATGGAAGCAGCCGGTGCCGACGCCGTGGGCGCCAACTGCGGCGCGGGTGTGGAACGCTTCGTGCCCGTGTGCCTGCGTCTGAAGGCCGCCTGCTCCCTGCCGGTCTGGATCAAGGCCAATGCGGGTCTGCCGGAGCTGAAAGACGGTGAGGTTGCCTACGGGACCTCGGCCGATTACTTCGCCTCTCACTACTCCGCGCTGATCGAATCCGGAGCCTCGTTCCTCGGCGGATGCTGCGGCACCAGTCCCGATTTCATCCGCGCACTCTGCGCAGCACGGAGCCATTCATGCGACTAAAGCTGATCAGTTGTGAAGTGCTGTTTCGAGAGATGTGCGATGTGGTGGCGCGGTCGCCTCATCAGATCGATGTGGAGTTCCTGCCCAAGGGACTGCACGACCTCGGCGGCAAGCCTATGGCTGACGAGATTCAGCGCATCATCGACGCGGTCCCGGACGGCGGGTTCGACGCCATCCTGCTGGGCTACGGTCTCTGCGGGAATGGACTCCAGGGCATCATGGCGCGGCACACGCTGCTGGTGCTGCCCCGCGCCCACGATTGCATCGCGCTCCTGATGGGTAGCCGCGAGCGGTACCTTGAGTATTTCAACGAGCACCCCGGCACCTACTACCGTTCCACCGGCTGGCTGGAGCGTGGCAAGGGTCTCAAGCAGTTGACTCACAACACGGTGGGCATGGATGTCTCGTTGCCCGACATGATCGCCAAGTACGGCGACGATAATGGCCGCTACCTCTACGAGGAACTCACCCGGTACCGGAACACGTATCAGCGCATGACGTACATCGCCACCGGGCTGGAGCCGGACAACCGTTTTGAAGAGGAGGCGCGCTGGGAGGCCGCCGAGGCCGGCTGGAAATTCGAGAAGATGGCGGGCGATCTGATCCTGCTGCGGCGTCTGGTCAACGGCGACTGGAAAGGCGGCGACTACCTGCTGGTGCAGCCCGGTGAGCGAATCACGGCCACCTACGACAACTCGATCGTGCGCGTGGAGGAGATCGGCAAGACCGCGGGGGCGCTATGACCGGCAAGGAGCGCATTCTTGCCCGCTTGCGCGGCGAGTCCACGGATTCTCTCCCGCTGATGCCCATCACGATGATGTACGCCGGAGATCTCGCCGGCCAGCCGTATCGCGCCTACGCCACCGATTACCGCGTGCTGGTGGACGCGCAACTGCGCACCGCCGAACGCTTCGATTTCGACTACGTCTCGGCCATTTCCGACCCCGCCCGCGAAGCGTCCGATCTGGGCGCGGCCGTGGAATGGTTCGATAATCAGCCGCCTGCCATCATCGAGAGCCGCGCGCTGATCGGCGACAAGGCGAAGCTCGATACGCTGGCCCTGCCCGATCCCCACGCCCCCGGCCGCATGCAGGATCGCGTGCAGGCCGTGCGGCTGTTGGCCGAGCGGGCGGGCACGGAAAAGATCGTGCAGGGTTGGGTGGAAGGCCCATGCGCAATGGCCGCGGACCTGCGCGGCTTGAACACGCTGATGTTCGATCTCTCCGACGATCCCTCCTTCGTGGAGGCGCTCTTTGATTATGCCGTGCGGATGGAGGTGAACTTCGCCAGGGCGCAGGTGGAGATTGGCGCCACCCTGGATCGCGGTGGGCCGGCGGCCGCCCGCCCCGCTGGCACGCGGCCCCGACCACCGGACGTTGCCGCGCAGCAC
>CAYVDY010000751.1:0-3049 GCA_964450255.1 uncultured Candidatus Solibacter sp.
ATGCTTCGGCCAGCACGCGGTCCTTGTCCGCCGACAGGTTGATCACGCAGTTCGAGATGATGACGTCCACCGAGTTGTCCGGAAGAGGAATGTGCTCGATCTCGCCTTTCAGGAACTCGACGTTCTCGACTCCAGCCTTCTTCTGATTGTCGCGAGCCAGCGCCAGCATCTCGTCCGTCATGTCCAGACCGTAGGCCTTGCCGGTGGGACCGACACGGCGGGCGGAGAGCAGCACGTCGATGCCACCGCCGGAGCCCAGGTCGAGCACCGTCTCGCCCGGCTTCAACTCTGCCAGAGCGGTCGGATTGCCGCAGCCGAGGGATGCGAGAACCGCAGCCTCGGGTAGTTCACTCTTTTGGAGTTCGTCGTAGAGATTTGAGGTGATGGGGTCCGGCGATTCGCAGCACGATGAAACCGATGCTGATGCTCCGCAGCAGGCACTGCCCTGCCCTTGCACGACGCGCAGGGCGGCCTGGCCATACTTTTCCTTGACCGTGTCTTGAATGCTCATATCAGCTCCTTCAGCAACCACACCCAACGATTGATTCCGGCGCAATGGCGCGGTTCCGTGTACAGCACTCGGCATACAGGAAGGTCAGAAGTTCCTGCAGCACTTCCGTGTTCGCGCTGTACCAGAGGAACGTGCCCTCCCGCTTCACCTTCACAAGATCCTCGTTTTTCAGCTTCTCCAGATGATGGGAGAGAGTCGAGGCGGGAATGGCCAGTTCCACCTGGATCTCGCCCACCGTGAGGCCGTCCGGATGCGCAGTCAACAGCAGCCGTACAATGCGCAACCGAGGCTCCGCACCCATGGCAGCAAGCATGTCCGCGTAGCGGGGCGTGAGATCCTGATCGGCCTTTTTCTTGGGCATGTATACTTCTATTATTCCCGAAACATAGAACAAGTCAAGCGCTTTTTTGCGCGGAGGGTCTGCGCCACCGCTCCGCGCTTACAAAGCCCGTTGATTGGCCAACCAGACGCGTCCGACTTTTTAGACGAGGAGGAGTGCGATCTCCGCCGGAGTGGCCGCCGTGCCGGAATGCACCACTTTGCCATTCACTACCAAGGCGGGAACCCGCCGCAGCCGGAACTTCTGAATCTCAGAGATGTCGGTAACCCGTTCAATCTCATACGTGAGACCGAGCGAGCGTGCTGGCGCTTCCGCGTTGTCGCCCAATTCCTCACACTTCGCGTTACCAGATCCCAATATCAGAATTTTCATGCCATTGGCTCCTTCGACCACACACCTCTCCCGCGAATTCCGTTTGCGAGCGCATCGATGAAAGGATTTGCGAGGAGGTCTACCCTCTTCAGGGTACCACTGTCATGCTTGCAGTCCGGACCGCTACGGCTGTCTTAGCGCCGGGCTAGCCCCCGCCGGCGTCCACCGGGTCTGAGAGTTCACCGTATTTCGCCAGGCATCCTGAACGGGACCGGGGAATCCCGGCAGCATCGCAGCCACACGAGCCTGGATGTCGGCCACCACAGTGGGATGATCGCGACCGCATTCATAGCATTCAGACGGGTCGGCGTCCAGGTTATACAGTTCCGGTCTGGGCAGCGGCAGATTCACGCGGCCCCCGCTCGGCTCCTCGGTCCAGGCCGGTACGTTGGTTCGCGAGAGGTGCAGTTTCCACGGCCCAAATCGTGCACATTGGATGTCCCAGTGATCGAAGTACAACAGCACATCCCTTTCGACTAGCGTCTGCTCGCCCGTGAATGCGCGCCACAGATCCACGCCGTCGAGTGGCAGGTTCGGCCGCGAGGCGCCCGCCAGATTTGTAACGGTTGGGAATACATCCAGCAGCGAGCCAACGACGTCTGAGACTCCCCCCTGCGGGATCCGGCCCGGCATACGGGCGATGAAGGGCGTCCTCACGCCACCTTCCCAGGTGTCGCCTTTCCGTCCCCGGAATCTGCCCGCACTGCCCTGGTACCAGGGACCGTTGTCACTGGTGAACACGACCAGCGTGTTGTCGTCCAGACCTGAGTGCCGGATCTGTTCAAGAACCTGCCCCACGCTCCAATCCAGCTCTGTCACTGCATCGGCGTAACTCCCGAGACCGGACTTGCCTTTGAAATCGGGAGAGACGCCAAACGGCAAATGCGGCACGTTGTGCGCCAGATACAAGAAGAACGGCTGATCGGCAGCCGCATGAATCCACTCCCGCGCCTGAGACGTATAGCGTTGTGTCAACAGGTTGTTATCCACCGATTGATCCACCGTCCTCAGGTTCTGCATTAAGGGCAGCGGACTCATGTCATTGCTGTAGGGCAAGCCGAAGAAATCGTCGAAGCCTCGATTGTTGGGCATGAAAGCCGGCCTGCTGCCGAGGTGCCATTTGCCGATGCACATGGTGCGGTAGCCGACGGACTTCAAGCTGGCAGCAATCGTCGTCTCGCTCTCCCGCAGCCCTTCGTTCGAATCCGGAAACAGAACGTCGTGTATCCCCACCCGCGCCCCGTAACGGCCCGTTAACAGGCCGGCGCGCGACGGTGAGCAGACTGCTGAAGACGAACAAACCTGC
This sequence comes from uncultured Candidatus Solibacter sp., assembly GCA_964450255.1. GTDB lineage: Bacteria > Acidobacteriota > Terriglobia > Bryobacterales > Bryobacteraceae > Paludibaculum. Next base: position 2,530 of record CAYVDY010000751.1, read on the forward strand.
CGGAATCGCATCCCCTCTGACGCCATGTGGTCGATGTGGGGCGTCCGCAGGCTGGACCCGTAGACACCCACGTCGCCAACTCCGAGGTCGTCGGCGAGTATCAGCACGATATTGGGGGGGCGCTGGGCAGCACGAGCCTGTCTTGCGGTGCTACTGGCTGCACTCGCCCCCAAAGCCTGCAGGAACCGACGACGATCCATAGCAGGCTAGTGTACTATTCCGTGCGGGAAGTTACTACCTGGGAAGTACCAGGCTGGCGAGCCTAGTAGCTGCCTGCGTAAAGATCCGAAAGACGGAACGAACGATAGGTAAGTCCTGGGGTGGTCAGCTCGTAGACAATCTTGCCTGTCCGGTCCACTTCAATGAACCGGGAAACCGGCCGGCCAGGGGATATGCCGGCGTTGAAGTGGTAATTACCATTGCCCAGGAGCGATGCCGAACCCAGAGCCGCCGAGTACACGCCAAGATCGGCGTTCAACTTCAGACTGGCAACCATGTTCTGCTCGTCCAGCACAAAGGC
>CAYVDY010000752.1:0-3048 GCA_964450255.1 uncultured Candidatus Solibacter sp.
TACGGATCGCGCGTTTCATGGAGGGAGGCTCCTTTGCCTCACCTTCGACCTTGCACGACGAATGCCAAAATCCAACTCACTGATTCCGTTATAATTGCCGAGTACCGCCAACACCCCGTAGATGGCTGAAATCCACCACCTCGATGCAGATCCACCACCGCCGGCCGAGCCCGTGCGTGACCTGCGCCGCTGGCCGGCGGCACTGCTCCTCGTCTGCGTCATCACCGGATTCTACTGGAAGCTCATTCTCACACCGCAGTTCACGTGGTTATCGGGCCCCGACATTGTCACCCAGGTAATGCCCTGGTTCCAGTTTCAAGCCAGCGAATGGCATAGCGGCCGAATCCCGCTGTGGGAGCCAAATCAATGGTATGGCCAGCCATTGATCGGCCAGGCGCAGCCGGGCGTCGCATATCCCTTGAACTGGATTCTGTTTGCCCTGCCGTTGCGCGAGGGCTGGATCAAACAGGTCCACCTCCATGGCTATTTCGTGGTGATCCATTTGATGGCGGCGTGGTTCGCCTACAAGCTCGCCCGGGATCTGGGATGCCGCCGCCTGGCCTCGGTCTTCGGCGCCTCAGTCTTCTCGCTGGCCGGCTGGCTGGGCACCAACGAGTGGCCACAGATGATCAATGGCGCTGTGTGGGCGCCGCTCGTCTTTCTCTATCTGTTCCGCGCCGGCAGAGGACGTACACCCATTCGCTCGTCGATTCTTGGCGGGTTCTTCCTCGGCATGGCGTGGCTGAGCGGCCACCACCAGATCCCGATTTTCACTTCCCTGGCCTGCGCCGGTGTCTGGATCTGGACTTTGCATGAGAATCGCCGCTTGCGGCTGGTGGCGGCTTTCCTTGTCTTCTGGACCGTGGCGGGTTGCACTGCGGCAGTTCAAATATTGCCGGCTCAGGAGTACGGCCGTTTGGCCCGCCGCTGGGTCGGCGTCAACGATCCGATCGGCTGGGACCAGAAGGTTCCTTACGACGTCCACCGTACCTTCAATTTCAAGCCGCCGAACCTGCTTGGCGTCGTCATTCCAGGCTATTTCGAGCACTCCGATCCTTTCCTTGGCACTGCCGCGTTGTCCATGGCTGTACTCGGTGTAGCCCTCGCCTGGCGCCGCCGCGAGACACGCCTGCTGATGTCCGTGGCTCTGGGCGGATTGCTGTTTTCCCTGGCGCATCACAACGTCCTGCATGGCGTGCTCTATGCGCTGATCCCTAACGTCGACAAGGCCCGCAGTCCGTCTATGGCCATATTCATATTCGGATTGGGCGCATCGATGCTCGCCGCACTTGGGCTGCATCACCTGCTGGACCGGCCGGATTCGGTCTGGCCCCGTCGGATTGCGAAAAGCGCCGCCATTGGCGCCGGCTTGATCATCGCCGTGCGGTTCGTCCTCGTCAAGGTGAAGGGCTTCCCCGGGGTGCCGGAAGATCGTAGCATGCTGATTGCCATCACGGCACTGTTGTTGGCCGCCACGCTCTCAGGCAAACTGGCGCCCCGCACCATTGCACTTTGCCTGCTGGGCCTGTTCCTGGTGGAGGTGACCAATTCGAACGGGTTCTTCCTGCCGTCCGCCGAGGAGAAGGACCGCACTGCCCTGCTCCGCTCCACCAGCGAACACTCGGACATCGCGGCGTTTCTGCGGAGCCAGCCGGGCATGAACCGCTTCGAGACCGACGAGAAGCTGCTCTCCTACAATTTCGGCGACTGGTACGGCCTGCCGCAAGCCAACGGGTACCTCGCCTCCATCACTGCGAATGTCCAGCAGCACGAGACCCATGCACCCGCGGCCAAGCGCCTGCTGGGCGTGGCGTACCGGATCGGCGACGCACCTACGGAGTTCTACAGGGAGGAGGCATTTGCGAGCCGTTCGGGCTTGAAGGTGTTCCGGAATCCCGAAGTCCTGCCGCGTGCCTTCGCTGTGCACCAGGCCATCCAGATCCCGCATCGTGACCAGGCGGCCGCGAACATGCTGGATGTCGAGCATCGTACGTTTCTGCTGGAGAAGCCGCCGGCTTTGGCAACGTGTTCCGGCGCCGATCAGGTGGTGCTTCAGAGCTACACACCCAATCACGTCAAGCTGGCGGCTGCCATGTCCTGCCGCGGCATGGTCATCCTGACCGACACCTGGTTCCCTGGCTGGCAGGCCACGGTGGACGGCAGGGAGGTCCAGATCCACGAAGCCTACGCTCTAGTTCGGGGCGTGGTGGTGGAGGCCGGCGCGCACACGGTGGAGTTCAAATACCGGCCCCGCTCGGTGATTCTCGGCGCGATACTCACACTGCTTGCCGCGCTGGTTGCGGCCTCCGCCGTCGTTCTGCCCAGATTATTCCCAGCTAAATTCCGTTAGACGGCGTTCGATCTCATCCCGCACGCGCCGGAAATCTTCCAGGGTGTGCGGGTCCTCCAGGCTCCAGTGGACTCGCCTGCCGGCCCCTGGCAACACCGGGCACACCTCGCGGGCGTTGTCGCACACGGTGAATACCCAATCGAACTCAAGGCCTGCCAGTTCGTCGACGATCTTCGAGCGGTGGCTGCTGAGATCGATGCCAACCTCTGACATTGCCTGAATCGCTTCCGCCCGGACGGAGCCCGGTTTGGTCCCGGCACTGTAAACCTCGAACTTGCCGCCGAGCCGGTGGCGGAACCATCCTTCCGCCATCTGGCTCCGCGCTGAGTTGCCCGTGCAGAGGATGAGAAGCCCGGGCTTCACCCCTTCACCGCCCGGATGAACGCGCTGATGAACTTGCCATCGACCAGGGGCGCGATGGCGTCCACGTCCACACCCTCGGCCGCCAGGAACTCGCGGGCATCCGCCATTTGATATACCCGCGTGGGCTCCACTTCGATGCCGGTGAAGCCGGCGCGTTCGAGCTTGGAGACATACTCCTTGTCTTCCAGCGCGTCGGCGATGCAGCCTACCCAAAGCTCGACGTTGCGGCGCAGTTCAGCCGGAATTTCGCCACGCACCACCACGTCCGATACTGCGAATCGGCCGCCCGGTTTCAGCACACGCCGCAGCGCGGCCATGGCCTTGTGAGGGGCCGA
>CAYVDY010000753.1:0-3046 GCA_964450255.1 uncultured Candidatus Solibacter sp.
AGACAGCAACCCAGCAGAACGAGCGGCTGTCGCAGACTCATTCCGTTCTACTGCGCTCGACGCACCACCGGCGCACCCTCTTTGGGAACCACCAGTGTCTCGGCGTTGTCCAACTCCACTTTGATCTCCCGCAGAATGGTCCCGTCCATGCTCCGGATCTTCAACATGAACTTGCCGGGTTTCACCCGAATCTCCCGGCCGGCGTGGCCGAAATACTCGTTGTCGAGATACACTGCAGCTTCCCCGTAACCCTCGGTGATGATCGCGCTGATCTTCTTCTTCGGCGCTTTCCCGTTCGGCTTCAGCGTCTTGGCGATCTCCGAATACTGCCCCTCCACGATCTGCAAGTCCGATACCAGCGTCAGGTGATACGGATCCACAATCTCCACCCGGTGATTGCCTGTCGCTACTCGAATCGCCCGTGCCTTGTCGGCGTACAGCGACGCCGGTCCCATGTACTTGCCGTCCACGAACACTCCGGCGTGGGGCGGTGTCACCACCGTGGTCACAAAGCCGGACTTGTCCGGCATCTGCGCCATCATTGCCGTAGACGCAAACAGAGTCGCCAGTATCAGCCTGCTGCTCATCAAGACCCTCTCCTCTGATCAATCACCGAAATTCCGGACACAGCCCAGCCGGTTCACGCCGTCAAACGCCGCCGTTTTGTAGCACTCCGCCAGCGTCGGATAGTTGAATACCGTGTTGACGAAGTAATCCACCCTACCGCCAAATGCCATTACCGCCTGCCCGATGTGAATCAGTTCGCTCGCGCCCTCGCCGATAATGTGCACGCCCAGCAGTTGCCGCGTCTCCATGTGGAACAGCAGCTTCAGCAGCCCGGTCGTATCGCCCACAATCTGGCCGCGCGCAATCTCGCGGTACCGGGCCTTGCCAACCTCATAAGGAACCCCGGCCAGCGTCAGCTCTTCCTCGTTGCGGCCCACCATCGAGATCTCCGGGATCGTGTAGATCCCATACGGGAACAACTCCGGCACGCTCGTCGTCGTCACGCCAAATGCATGGCAGGCCGCCAGACGTCCCTGCTCCATCGACGTCGATGCCAGGCTCGGGAATCCGATCACATCGCCCACCGCGTAAATCGTCGCGACCTTCGTCTGATAGTGCTCGTTCACCGGGATGCGCCCGCGCTCATCGGTCTCCAAACCCGCCGATTCCAGATTGAGTTTTGACGTGTTGCCCGTCCGCCCGATGGAGTAAAGCACCATGTCGGTGACGATCTGCTTGCCGCTGTCGAGCATGATCCTCACCCGCTCGCCCGAGTCGTCTTCAATCAACTCGATCGCCGCCACGCTCTCGTTCAGCCGGAGCGTCACCCGGTTCTCGCGCAGATGATAGGCCAGCGTGTCGATAATCTCGCCGTCCACGAACGGCAGTAGCCGCGACCTCTTATCCACCAGCGTCACCCGCACGCCCAGCGCCGCGAACATCGATGCATACTCGCCGCCGATCACGCCCGCGCCCACCACCGTCAGCGTACGCGGTAACTCGTCCAACACCAGGATGTCGTCCGACGTCAGCACCCGCTTGCCGTCGAAGGGAATGTGCTCGTCCCGCGTCGCCTCGGTGCCGGTCGCGATGATGATCTGCCGCGCCGATACCTGCCGCTGTCCGCCGCCCTCCGCATAATCCAGCCTCAGCGTGTGCGCGTCCACAAAACTCGCCGCCGCGCTGATCACTTCCACGCGGTTCCGCAGCAATTGCGCTCGCGTCACGTCGATCTCGTGCCGGATCACCGTGTCAACGCGATGCAGCAGATCCTGCATCGTGATGCGCTGCTTCACCGAATAGGAGAGCCCGTAGAACTCCTTCTCCCGGTAGCCCGATAGATCGATCACCGCTTCCCGCAGTGTCTTGGAGGGAATCGTGCCCGTGTTGACCGAAACTCCGCCCAACACGGTTTTCTTCTCGATCAGTGCAACGCGTTTCTCCAGTTTCGCGCCCTGAATGGCCGCCCGCTGCCCGGCAGGACCGGATCCGATAACCAGCAGGTCGTAGTCGTAGGAGTGAGTGCTGTGAGACATGGAGACAGATCGCAGTGCCGGATCACCTCCAGCCCTTTCGATCTTATCAGTTGGGACGCCTGTACTTCCGCGCTACTCTTCCACTTCGAATCGTACGGGCTGCTCGATCAGCTTCGGCTCTTTGCCTTTGGTGAGGATCATCAGTTTGTAACGCTCACCAGCCACCGCTTTCGCCGGGATCTTCGACTTCATTGTCGTGTCCGTCTGTTCCGTGATCACGAGCTTGATGTCGTTCGTTCCGTCCGTCAGGTACAACTCGGCTACCGTCGCCTTGCCCAGGTTCTCGCCCGTCACCACGATCTCGGTGCCCACCTTGCCGCTCGCTGGTTCCACAGTCGTAATCCGGGGGATCGCATCTTGTGCCGTCAGGGGCGTGGGGGCGGCGATTGCTGCAAGCAGCAGAGGGATGAAAAGAGCTATAGAGAACCGCATCTGAAATTCCTTCTGTAACGATCCTAGTGCGGCCAGAGGTGGAATGCAAGAGGAGTAAGTCAGGATTTGAGGAAGTATTCTACATGTAGGTGGTGCTCGGTCGATGTCGAGGCTCGTTCCGCTCCTGTTCGCACTAACCGCACTCGCCTCCGGACAAGTTCAACGAGGTCGCGTGGCCACCGATTTCGCCGGTTCCGTTGCCATCTTCGAGACCGCGGCATCGCTCGCCGGCGACGCTGCAATGCCCGTAGAGCGAATCTTGGAAGCCGCCTTGGGCGGTGTCTCGGTCACCGCCGCGAGCCCGCTGGAGCCCCGTCTGGGCGGCGTTACCGCACCCTGGACTAATGACAGCGGCGAACTCCGGGCCTACAGCTTCTACCGCCGGGTTTCCATCTCCGGCATCGGCGGCGCTGCGCCCCTGCAGTATACCGGCGTCGTCCGGCATGTGACCGAGGGTTGGGAAGTGCGCCATCCCGGCCGTGTGGGGCTCAGCCGCGATGGACGCTGGGCCGTCTTCGCCGGCAGCGCTCCGGCTCGAACGCTGTGGGTCGACCTCTGGACCGGCGCCGAAT
>CAYVDY010000754.1:0-3040 GCA_964450255.1 uncultured Candidatus Solibacter sp.
TTCCTGTGCTTCCGGTGTGAGATTAGCGATGTGGTACAGGCCGACCGCGCCATTGGATGCCGTGGCGGCACAGAAGTCTTTGAGATAGGTACAGGCGGAATCATCCAATGTGTTGCCCAGCCATTGATCCAAGCCTTTGACATAGGGTACTTCTTCCATCACCTTGAGGCCGATGGCCGAGCCCAACAACTGCGCTTCGGGTTTATGGGTGGTCTTCACTTGGATGATCCAGGATGCCTTGCGTCCATCAGCAGTCAACAGACCGAAGCAGGGGACATAACCCAGGATCGACCCCATCAGATCGATGATGCCGGAATTGCGGTTGCAACGCGCCCCTAGGACGGAGTTCGCGTAAACGACTGCCGATGATTCGGACCACGACAGGACATCACCTTTGCGGGCCTTGTTGCCGACTTCGTCCATCTTGCGGGGGGTGGCCAGGACCAGCGGGCGGGCTTGGGCGAGCTCGATGCGCGAATCGGCGATCCACTGGCGGATGACACCCTGGTCAGCCAGGGTCTTTCCGAAGGCGCGACGGGCCACCACGCGGCGGCACATCAACTCCAACGCGCGCTCGGCCATTCCGATGGAGCGCATGCAGTGATGGATCCGCCCGGGCCCGAGGCGGCCCTGGGCGATCTCGAAGCCGCGGCCCTCACCCAGCAGAAGGTTGCCGGCTGGCACGCGGACTTGATCGAAGACCACCTCCGCGTGGCCGTGCGGCGCGTCGTCGTACCCGAAGACGTGCAGCATGCGCTCGACGCGGACGCCGGGCGTGTCCATCGGAACCAGAATCATGGACTGGCGAAGGTGCTTAGGCGCGGAGGAGTCCGTTTGGCCCATCAGGATGGCGATCCGGCAGCGCGAGTCGCAGGCGCCGGAGGTCCACCATTTGCGGCCCTGAATGACGTAATTGTCACCGTCGCGGCGGATCTCGGTCCCGATGTTGGTGGCATCGGAAGAGGCGACGTCCGGCTCGGTCATGGCGAAGCAGGAGCGGATTTCGGCTTGTAGCAGCGGCATGAGCCATTGCTGCTGTTGCTGGGGATTGCAGTAGCGTTCGAGCACCTCCATGTTGCCGGTATCCGGCGCCGAGCAGTTGAAGATCTCGGGGGCTAGAAACGAACGCCCCATCAGCTCGCAGAGCGGGGCGTAGTCCAGGTTGGGCAGATCCAGGAAGAGGTTCCAGAGGCCGGCCGCACGAGCGAGCGGCTTAAGCTCCTCGATCACGGCGGCGTGGTCGGTCCGGGCCTCATTGGGGTAGACATGGAGCGCCATAAACCCGGCGATCTGCCGTTCGAGTTCGAGGGATCGCGCCGAGCGCTGGAAGATCATGGGAGTCAGTTTAGCGGAACGTTCGCAGGTGCGGGTCCGTCAGGTGCGGCACTGCGTTGAAGCAGCCGAGATGGGGTTCACCTTGGAGCCACTTCAGAACGGTGATGTTTGAGTTGATGGCGGCGCCGGCCAGCTTCATGACATGGGGCGGCTGGTCGCTGGCGAAGGCAGCGGCCACCCAGATGGAAACAGGCGTAGCGGAGGTGAATACGGCCACGCGGCTATCTGCGGGGAGAGCCGCCAGCTCGGCGCCGGCCGATTTCACGCGTGCCACGAACTGAAGCCACGATTCGCCCTCGAACGAATAACGGCCCTCAATCCAGGCCTTGACCACCTTGGTGTCGGCCGGCCGCCACTGGCGGTGGATGGCTCCGTCGCCGTTGCGGATGAGGCGTTCAATCTCCTCGAACTCAGCCCGGAACTGGGGATCATCATCAGCCATCTGCGGAGCGATGCCGGCGAAAACCTCGTCCAGATCGAACTCGTTCCAACGCGTGTCGAGGTTGGGCCGGCCGAGGGCGGCCTGGCTGACGACTGCGGCGGCGGTTTCCTGTTGGCGCCGGAGGCCGCCGCACAGGATGCGGTCAAACTGCCAGCCCTCGCGAGCGACGTGGGCGCCCAGCAGGGCGGCCTGCTGGTGGCCGAGGTCGGACAAGCGGTCGTAGTCGTCACGCGATCCGGCCTGGCCATGACGGAAGAAATAAACAGTGCTCAAGAAGTGTGCTCCCGGAGCCGTGCGGCAGTTGCGCCAAGCTCCACTACCATTTCACCAAACCGCGAGAAGCGTTGGTCGGAAGTTTGGCCGCGCTGCCAGCGGACGTAGATTTGCTGGACGATGACGGAGAGCTTGCAGATTCCGAAAAGCTCGTGCCAGGGGAGGTGCGCGAGGTCGAAGCCAGTTCGGGCGGCGTAGGTCCGGACGATCTGATCTCTGCTCCACCAACCCGGGGCGGAGGTGTCGAGGCCAAGGCCGGATGTGGCGGCCGGCGCGTGGCACCAATAGGTGAGGGCAACGCCGAGATCGAAGAGGGGATCGCCGAGCGTGGCCATCTCCCAATCAAGGACGGCCGTGGCGCGGGAGACGTCGAGGGCGTCCAGCATCAGGTTGTCGAGCTTAAAGTCATTGTGGATGACGGCGGTGTGGAGCGAAGGCGGAATGTGTCCGGCCAGCCAGTCGAAGGCGGAACCGATTTCCGGAGCGTTGGCTGGCTGCGCGCGCTGCCAGCGATCGCTCCAGCCCTGCACCTGGCGGCCGAGGAAGCCCTCGGGCCGGCCGAGGGGGGCGATGGCGGGATGTCCGGTGTCGACGGCGTGAAGGGCTGCCAGGGTCTCAATGAAGGCGGCGCTGATGGCGGAGCGATCCGGTTCGGACGGCTGATGATCGCGCAGGATGAGGCCGCGGCGCCGTTCCATCAGGAAGAACGTGCAGCCGAGGACAGAGGGGTCCTCGCAAAGCCGGAAGGGCTTTGGGGCGAGAGGAAAGAGCGGGTGGAGCGCGGATAGAAGCCGGAACTCGCGCGCCATGTCGTGGGCTTTCGGAGCAAGTGGGCCGAGTGGCGGCCGGCGGAGGACGTATTCGCCTTCAGGCGCGGTGATGAGATAGGTCAGGTTGGAGTGGCCGGCGGGGAACTGGGCGAGTTGAACCGGTGTATGAAGCCAGTTGGCGAGAGCGGCCGTATCGGGGTGTTCTCCGTGACGTGGAGGC
>CAYVDY010000755.1:0-3023 GCA_964450255.1 uncultured Candidatus Solibacter sp.
GCGGGCGCCAGGTCTCGCGTGTTGATGCGAAAATTCCGGTTACGTTACCCGCGCGACACCTCCTGGCGCATAGCCGCCACCGTACGGGTGGGAGTGACCTTCGGCATGTCGGCAGGGCGGGGGACTCCCAGCACTCGCTTGAACTCGTGCGGGAAGACTTTCACAAATTTCGGCCGCATCGCGTACCAGTTCGCTCGAATCCAGCGTGCGCGAGGCGAGTCCGTGGCCTCGGCGTGTTGCTCAATCAGCTTGCGAACCAGATCCACATCCCGAGGATCGGTCATGGGGTCCAGGTCGACCCCCGAGCGGTTGCAGGAACGCGAGCTGAACTCGCCGGTCTCGTCCAGCACGTAGGCGATGCCGCCCGACATGCCGGCTGCGAAGTTCTTGCCGGTACGGCCCAGCACCACGATCAGGCCCTTGGTCATGTACTCGCAGCCATGGTCGCCGACACCCTCAACCACAGCGGTGGCGCCGGAGTTGCGCACGGCGAACCGTTCTCCGGCCATGCCGTTGAAGTACGCTTCGCCACTGGTGGCGCCATATAGAACGACGTTGCCGATCAGGATGTTGTCCTCCGGCACGAACGACGATCCGCGCGGAGGATAGACGATGATCCGGCCGCCGGAGAGGCCTTTGCCCACGTAATCGTTCGCGTCGCCTTCCAACGTCAGAGTGACGCCGGCGGCGAGGAATGCGCCAAAGCTCTGTCCGGCGCTACCGTTGAACTGACAACGAATCGTATCGGGCGGCAGTCCCTTGGAGCCGTACTTCTTCGCGATGGCGCCGGAAAGCATGGCGCCCACCGTGCGGTGCACGTTGCGGATGGGCAGCCTGAATTCCACCGGAGTGCCGTCATCGATCGCCTCGCGGGAGAACTCGATTAGTTTGTAGTCCAGCGCCGCGTCAATACCGTGGTCCTGTTTCGTGGTGCAGCGCCGTGCCACGCGGCTGGGCGCGGGGGGATTGTAGAGGATCGCAGAGAGGTCCAGCCCCTGCGCTTTCCAGTGGTCGATCGCTTCGCGCATTTCCAGGCGTTCGACGCGGCCCACCATCTCGTCGACGGTGCGATAGCCGAGCTTCGCCATGATCTGGCGCATCTCCTCCGCGACGAAGAAGAAGTAGTTGATCACGGCTTCCGGCTTGCCCGCGAACTTAGCGCGCAGCGCCGGATCCTGTGTCGCAATGCCTACCGGGCAGGTATTCAGATGACACTTACGCATCATGATGCAGCCCAGGGCGATGAGCGGCATGGTGGAGAAGCCATACTCTTCGGCCCCCAGCAGCGCGGCGATGGCCACGTCGCGGCCGGTCTGCAGCTTGCCGTCGGTCTGCACGCGGATGCGGCTGCGCAGGTCGTTCATCACGAGAACCTGCTGAGTCTCCGCCAGGCCGAGTTCCCACGGCGAGCCTGCGTGCTTGAGCGAGGTGAGCGGACTGGCGCCCGTGCCGCCGCTGTCGCCCGAAATCAATACGACGTCGGCATGCGCCTTCGCGACGCCGGCGGCCACCGTGCCCACGCCCACTTCGGAGACGAGCTTCACCGAGATGCGGGCGTCGGTATTCACGTTCTTCAGGTCGTAGATCAGTTGTGCCAGATCCTCGATGGAGTAGATGTCGTGGTGCGGCGGCGGCGAGACCAGGCCCACGCCGGGCGTGGAGTGCCGCACGCGCGCGATTTCCGCATCCACCTTGTGGCCGGGCAACTGCCCGCCTTCGCCGGGCTTGGCGCCCTGCGCGATCTTGATCTGCAATTCGTCGGCGTTGACCAGATAATTTGCCGTCACGCCGAACCGCCCGGAGGCCACCTGCTTGATGGAACTGCGCCTCAGGTCGCCGTTGGCGTCGGGCAGGAAACGATCCTCGTCCTCGCCGCCCTCGCCGGTGTTGGATCGCCCGCCCATGCGGTTCATGGCGATCGCCATCGTCTCGTGCGCCTCTTTCGAGATGGAGCCGTAACTCATCGCGCCGGAGGCAAAGCGCTTCACAATCTCGCTCGCCGGCTCCACGTCCTCAATGGCCAGGGGCTTGTCCGCCCACTTGAACTCCATCAGGCCGCGCAGCGTGCAGAGCTGCTTGTTCTGATTGTTGATGTGGCCGGCGAACTCTTCGTAGTTGGCGAAGTCGTTCTTCGCGACGGCCTGCTGGAGCTTGGAAATCGTCGTCGGGTTGATCAGGTGATACTCGCCGCGCGCGCGGAACTGATAGGCGCCGCCGGCATCGAGTTCCGCGTCGGAATCCGCCACCGGCGCCAGCGCGAAGCTGTGCTTGCGCCGGACCTCTTCGGCGATGACCTCCAGGCCGATGCCCTCAATCCGCGAAGCGGTGCCGGTGAAGTACTGGTTCACCAGGCCGCTGGCCAGGCCGATGGCCTCGAAGACCTGCGCGCCGCGATAGCTCTGCAGGGTTGAGATGCCCATCTTCGAAAAGACCTTCAGCAGGCCTTTGTTGACCGATTTCTTGAAGTTCTTGAGCGCCTTCGAGAAGTCCACGCCCGGCGGCAGCAGCCCGCGCTGCTCCATGTTCTCCAGCGTCTCGATGGCGAGATACGGGTTGACGGCGCTCGCGCCGTAACCGATCAGCAGGCAGAAATGCATCACCTCGCGCGGCTCGCCGGATTCGATGATCAGGCAGACCTGCGTACGCGTGCCTTCCCGCACCAGATGGTTGTGCACCGCGCTCAACGCCAGCAGGGATGGAATCGGCGCCAGTTCTTCATCGATACCGCGATCGCTGAGGATCAGCACCGTGTAGCCCTGCTTGATGGCCAGCGACGCGCGCCGGCACAGCCCGCTGAGGGAGCGCTCCAGTTCCTTGCCGCCGCCATCCACGCGATACATCATCGGCAGAGTGGTGGCCAGGAATTCGCCCAGACTGACGCGGCGCAGCTTCTCCAGATCCCGATTGGTCAGGATGGGGTGCTCCAGCTTGAGCGTGTGGCAGTGCTTCGGCGTTTCGGCCAGAATTTTCCGCTCCGTGCCGACATAGGACGTCAAAGACCTACCCCGCCCTTCCCGGACCCG
>CAYVDY010000756.1:0-3011 GCA_964450255.1 uncultured Candidatus Solibacter sp.
GACCGGGATGATGGACCTGCGCGAAGAACACCTCCTTGGCTGGGCCTTCCAGAGCTGTCACGGAGCGCCTCAAAACCAGCCACCGTTGAGCGCCCCAAAACCAGCCAGGGGTTTGAGGGATCCTGAACGCTTTTTGTTGATTTCCTTTGCCTCTTCCAAGTTGTCGCAAGGCCGATCTCGTCGCTGTTTGCTTCGACCACGGGGCGCCTACATCTTCAAGGCGAATCTGCTTCCGAGGAAGTTGTTGGTTCAAGGCTTTTTGTCTTTGCCGGTCGAGCCGTGGGGCGCCCCATCGGCAGTGGCTGGTTTTGAATCATGGAGCGCCCCCCTCGCGCTGGCTGGTTTTGACTCGGTGGGCGCCCCATCCTTCGTGGCAGGTTTGGCGCGGCGTTGGGCCTCCTCGAGCTCTGACTCGGCGGCGTTGTTCACTGCTGAACGATGATTCAGGCGGTAGCTTTTGCCTTTCAATTCGATCAGGTCCGCATGATGCAGGAAGCGGTCCAAGATCGCGGTGGCGCTGGGCACGTCGCCGAGGAGTTTGCCCCAATCCTCCAGGGGTCGATTGCTTGTCATGATTGTCGAGCGCGTTTCGTAGCGGCGCAAGACGATCTCGAACAGACATTCGCCAGAACGCTTTGGCAGTTGCTTCATGCCCATGTCATCGATGATGAGCAAGTCGGGCTTGAGATACTTCGCCAACATCTTGTCGCCGTCGCCGAGCAACTCGTCGTGGAGGAAGTCGCGGACCAGGTCGAAGACGGAGCGGTACAAGACCACGAAGCCCGCTTTGAGGGCGTGATAGCCGAGTGCCTGCGCCAAAAAACTTTTGCCGACGCCGGGCGGCCCCAGGAGCAAAACGTCGCGATGGTCGCGCACGAAGTTGCACGTCGCCAGCTCGAAGATCGGCTTTTTGGGGATGTTCGGATTGAAGCTCCAATCGAACTGATCGAGCGCCTTGACCTCACGGAACTGGGCGGCCTGGACGCGGCGTTGCAACTGGCGATCGGAGCGCACCGCGAGTTCGTCGTGGAGGATCAACTCCAGGAACTCGCGATGATCGAGTTGGTTGGCGGCGGCCTCGTGCAGGCGCACCTCCAGAGTGGACAAGAGGCCGGACAGGCGAAGCTGTTTGAGCAAGTTTTGCAAGGCATCGGTCATAAGAGAATCTCCCGTACGTAAAGGTTGGTAGGTGATCTTTGTTAAGCAAACATTCGGACAGAATCGTATCGTATGATCCGCCGCGCCTCCTCTCTTTCTCTCAGGAGGAAAAGCGGAGCGTCCTCGTCCTCACGCGCCTCCTTTGTGCAAGGCGTCGCGCACGAATTGGCCGTAGTCGCTCATGGGACGGATCAGCGGATGTTCGTCCATGAACTCGAAGAAGGGTTGCGTCACGTCCTGACGCTTCAGCAACGCACGCACGGTGCGCAAGCGATACTCGCCGTGGGCATGCGCCGCCGAGCAGGCTTTTTCCAGGGCTTCCCGCGAATGCTTCCGCGCCAGGCAGAGGAGTCCATGCAACACGCGCACGCCGGCAACGCCGCGGCTTTGCAACATCGCCTCGGCCCAACGCGTGCAACCGACGCCCAGACGCCGCACCTTGACGAGCAAATATTCGGCGCCATGCTCGACCGCGTTGATCTTCTCGGTGACGATGTGGGACTGCTGCGTGCTGAACTTCCCCGGCACTTGCTGCGCGTGCAGCGCGATCTGCACCAGTCGTTCGTTGAAGACGCGCACCAGCCGGCCGTCCCAGCGCGCCCACACCGCTTGGCCGACATACTCCGGCGGCACCGAGTAATACGCCTTCTCGATCTCGACATGTCCGTCCCGATGCACGCGCCGCTTGGACTCGCGAAAGCTCGCCAATCGCCCGCTCGGCAACGGCAAGAGCGCCGCCTTCTCGACCTCCAGGAAATGCTGGCCCGGCGCCCGCCGCGTCGTGCCATGCACCCGCGTGTCCGCAATCTCCGCTTCCCAACGGGATAGGTGTTCATTCTGATCGTGCAAACTCATAAACGTGCGGCCCTTCAGCGCATTCTCCTGGACGTAATCGACGCCGCGTTCGACTTTCCCCTTGTGTCGGGGCATCCGCGGCTTGGTAGGTAAAAACACGCATCCGTAATGATCCGCGAACGCCTGCATCTTCGGATGCAATTCGGGATCGAACCAGTCCGCACGCAACACCGCCGCCTTGAGATTGTCGAGCACGACTCGTTGGGGAACGCCGCCGAAATGCCAGAACGCGTTCTCCAGGCACATCAAGAACGCATCGGTGGTTTGCCGTAGGACGACTTCGCTGTACCCTTTGCGCGAATGGCTCAGCACGAGGCGAAAAACGTGCGGCCGACGCCGTTTGCCGTCGCCGTCCACGAGGAACGCGCCTTGGCCGAAGTCCACTTGGACCTCTTCCCCTGGCCCGCACTCCATCCGCCGAAACGGCAACGGCGTCTGCGCGCCCAGCCGAGCCACGAAGCGCCGCACGCTGTGATACTCATGCGTGAAGCCGTGATCGCTCACCAGATCCTGCCAGATCCGACGAGCGCTCAACCCTTGCTCCAGCTTCGCCACGATCTGTTCGTGGAAGGCCGCGCACTGGCTCGCCGGGCCTGGTGTCGATGGCGCCGACCCACGTGTTGTACACGATGTGCAATCGTTCAGATCTGCTGACGCGTCGGGCGGCCCAGGATCGTTGAGCGCCCCATCGGCAGTGGCTGGTTTTGAATCATGGAGCGCCCCCTCCACGGTGGCTGGTTTTGGCGCCTCGGCCAACCGCAGATACCGGGAAACCGTCTCCCGATCGATCCCCAGTTCCACCGCGATCCGCCGCTGCGACCAGTTCTGCTGGCGCAGCCGTTGAATGGTGTCGATGAGAGCCATTTTGAGCTGATTGGCCATGCAAAGCCTCCTTCCAAAGAAACCTTTGGAAGGCAGCTTACGCCGCCATCATTCCTTCTCATAAATGGCTGGTTTTCAGGCGCCCCGACGTGGCTGGTTTTGGGCGCTCAATGACA
>CAYVDY010000757.1:0-3010 GCA_964450255.1 uncultured Candidatus Solibacter sp.
CGGCTTAAACTCGAAAGTTGTGACCACCGGGCCGGGGTTGATCTGCACCACGTTGCCCATCACATTGAACTCTTCGAGCTTGGCCTTGATCCGCGTGGCCGTCTCTTTCAGCTCGTCGCTGTCGTAGCCGGCCTTCTCGGGGATGGCGTTGAGCAGTTTGGTGGGCGGCGCCCGAAAATGGGCGGGCGGGTGCGGTTCTTTTTTTTTCCCGGGCTCCGGCTTGGGCTCCGGCGGAAGGTCGTCGGCCAGCGCGCGATTCGGAATCTCGCTCTCCCACGGGGGCAGGTCTTCGACGGCTGCCGCGGTCTGACCGCGCGAACCGGCGCCGTTGGTATAAAGCCGCGCTTCCTGCAGGGCCGGCGCAACGGCGTGTGCCTGGTTCGTGTCAAAATCAAGGCCGGCCAGATCGTCGGACAATCCCTGTGGAGTCAGCGCGATGGAGCTTCCGCCTCCCGCGCCCACGGCGGCGCCGCGTCCACGCATCCGGCGTTCTGCCTGCGCCTTGGCAAGCGGCCCCATGTCGGCGGCGACCGGTTCCGGAACCTGAATCAACTGTGGATTGTCATCGCCGTTGCGCGGCTTGCGCCGTAAGCGCAACCGCAGTCCGCCCAAACCGGAAACGATGGACTCCGCGGCGGCATCTCCTGCGGCGGCCATCGAGAACGTAGAAATCAGGTAGAGCGAAAGAACGAACAGGATCACCAGGAAAATGGCCGTGCCGATTGCGTTGAGCGCCGCGCTGCACGAACTCGCCACCAGATATCCGGCCACGCCGCCAACGGCGAAGGCATGATCATACGGATTGGGCGGCGACCACAGTGCCAGTCCGCCCGAAAGCGACACCGCCATCAGTCCATAGCCCGCCAGTCGAATGAAGGGAGAGCTGAGATCGCGGTTCCGCAGCCAGCGGAAGCCCAGTAGCGCCATCAGAAACGGCAGTACCCACGCCGTCAGGCCGAAAACCTGAAAGCACAGATCCGAAAGATGCGAACCCACCAGTCCGATTTTGTTCTGCGGGGGGAGCTTCCAGGTTGCGTTGTTCCAGCTCGGGTCGGAGGGCTGGTAAGAGGCGAGGGCAAAGAGAAACCCGATCGATGCGAGAAGCAACACAATCCCCGTCACCTCTTTGAGGCGTGGGAAGCGGGTAAAGATGTGGACTTTCATCACGCCTTACCGACGGAAAAAAGCCAGGGCGATAATGAGTATACCAAAGACGATGCGGTATGCAATGAAGAAGCGCAGCGTCGAACGGCGCAGAAACCGCAGGAAGAGCGAAATCACCACCATGCCCGTGAGTGCGCTGACAACCATGGAGATGAAGAACACGTCCTTTTGGCCGGCCGGAATGCCGCCCGCCTTGTAGAGATCGTAAAACGCCTTGGCAGCCGCGGCGCCGATGGCGGGCGTGGACAGCAGGAACGAAAATCGGGCCGCCGACGCGCGATCCATGCCCCGGAACAAGGCCGTCGTGATGGTGATGCCGCTGCGCGATGTCCCCGGCACCACGGCCAGCGCCTGTGAAACTCCGACTGCCAGCGCGTCAAACCAAGATATGTGCGCGATCGTCTTGCGGCAGATAGCCACTTTTTCGGCATAACCCATCAGCAAACCCACCGCGATCAGCATGAACCCGATAGTCCATGGCCCGCGCAGCGTCGTTTCCGCGTATTTCTCCAGCGTCAGCCCGACAACACCAACCGGAATGGTGGCGGCGCCTATCATCCAAAGCAGCTTCGGGTTGTCACGCAGATCCGGGTCGGTACCCGTCCGCAGACCGAATCCGGCGCCAATCATCTGAATCAGATCCCGGCCAAAGTACAGCAGCACGGCAACCAGCGTGCCAAAATGCAGAGCGATGTCAAATGTGAGTCCCTGATCCTCCCAGCCGAACAGCCAAGGGGCCAATGCGAGATGTGCTGAACTGGAAATTGGTAAGAACTCCGTTACACCTTGGACGATGGCAAGGATTACGGCTTGGTGGAGGGGCATAATGGAATATGAGCTATCGTAGCGCAGTCGGGCATACCACCACTCATGACTAACACGAAGATCGTCGCCACTCTGGGACCGGCGTCGTCCTCTCCGGAGATGATTCGCAAGCTGATGACAGCGGGCGTTGATGTTTTCCGTTTGAACGCCTCGCACGGCACCGTCGAAGAACGGAGCGCCGCTGTCAAAGAGATCCGCGCAGCCGCGGCCGAGCGCGGCGTCAATACCGGCATCCTGTTGGATTTGCAGGGTCCGAAGATCCGCGTCGGCACTTTCGAGGGCGGCCGCGCGCTGCTGGAAGAAGGCGCTGAGTTCTCTATCACCACCGAAGAGGTCCAGGGCAACGCCCAGCGCACATTTACCACTTACAAGGATTTCGCCCGCGACGTCAAAGGCGGAGACCGGGTCCTGCTGGCGGATGGCGCCATGGAGCTGAAAGTGATCGACACCGATGGCGTCAGCGCGCGCTGCAAGGTGATCACCGGCGGCATCATCAAGGACAAGAAGGGTATCAACCTTCCCGGAGTCCAGCTCTCGACGCCTTCCATGACCCGCCGCGACATGGAGAATC
The DNA here is from genome assembly GCA_964450255.1 of uncultured Candidatus Solibacter sp. Taxonomy (GTDB): domain Bacteria; phylum Acidobacteriota; class Terriglobia; order Bryobacterales; family Bryobacteraceae; genus Paludibaculum. Next base: position 2,561 of record CAYVDY010000757.1, read on the forward strand.
TCAGTGCCGGCCTCGAAGCGGGCGTTGATCTGGTGGCGCTCAGCTTCGTGCGCCGGCCCAGCGACGTCCTTCGTCTGCGGCTGTTCCTGGAGGAGCGCGGTTCCAATGTGCCGATCATCGCCAAGATCGAGAAGCCTGAGGCGGTCGACAACATCAAGGACATCCTCAGTGAAAGCGACGGCGTCATGGTGGCCCGCGGCGACCTAGGCGTCGAATGTCCCATGGAGAAGGTGCCGTTCATCCAGAAGTCGATCATCGAATCAGCCCGGCGCGCCGGCAAGTTCGTCATCACGGCAACGCAGATGCTGGAGTCGATGATCGAGAACCCTTTCCCGACCCGCGCCGAGGTCAGCGACGTCGCCAACGCCATCTAAGACGGCACCGACGCCGTCATGCTCTCCGGCGAGACTTCAGTCGGTAAGTTCCCGGTGGAGGCAGTCCGCATGATGG
>CAYVDY010000758.1:0-3009 GCA_964450255.1 uncultured Candidatus Solibacter sp.
GAGCGGATCTGGGAGGGGGCGCGGTTCGAGTTCTGGAGGCGGGGGTACACAGGCGCCCGGGTGCAGGGGATCGCGCGCGGCGCGGCCTGCAACGTGGCCCTGATCTACCGCCACTGGTCCTCCAAGAAGGCGCTCTACCTCGGCATCCTGAGGTCGGTCTGGCTGGGCACCGCCACCGAGATCGCCGAGCTGGTGCAGCGCGGGCCGGCCGGCGCTGGCGAGGTGGTGACGGCCTACCTCGACGCCATGATGAAGGATCAGATGGGTGCGCAGATCCTGATCCGCGAGTACCTCGACGGCGCGCCGCACCTGGCCCAGCTCGCGGCCGGCGACCCGGCGCTGCTCGAGCCGGTGCGTCGCGCCGCGGCCGCCATCGCGCTCGCCGACGGCGGCCAGAGCGAGATCGATCCCGTGCTGGCGGTGGTGACCGTGGGCGGCCTCGCCGCGCTGGTGGCCAGCGCGCAGGAGGCGGCGCGCCCGTTCGTGGAGACGCCGATCTCTCCCGAGGCCTGGCGACGCCACGTCCAGAACCTCCTGCTGCACGGCCTCGCCCCCAAGGCGCGGGCCGCGACGGCCGCGCCCGCGACCGGACCGAACGGCGCGGATCACGCGTACCCGTAAGCGTCTCTGGAGTGTCCGCGTCGGCGCCGTTGCTTGGGCGCTTCAGGGCTGGGTTGCTAAGGCTGGCCCATGCGCATGATCCGGCCTCGGCCTGGTAGATGCGGTCGGCTCGATTCCGTCCAGTACAGGTACCCCTCCCTGACTACGAGGCCGGTTGGGCCGACCTCGCTCGCGGCGAGGACCGTGGGCGGTTGGCTACCGTCCGTTTGCACGACCATGAGAGCTCCCGAACCGATCGTGCCTTCGGGCGTCTCGATGGCGGCTGTACTCCAGAAGAGGGCGTTGCCGTTCAGGACCACGCTCCCCCACTGGCTCAGCGCCATGGTTCCAAGTTGTTGGATGGGCCCCAATCCACCAACGTCTATGCTCCTGAGGTACGAGGTGCGATCGGGCGCCGATCCCTCAGTGCCGGCCCAGTAGACGCGCGTGCCATCCGTCGCCACGTCTGACACCTCACCTTGGTCTCCGGCCAGCACCACGCTCGCACCTCCGACCACCGGAGTCCTGCTGACCGCCATGGTGTTCACGACACTCCAGGATTCGCCCGCCCACCCGGACCAGTAGTAGAAGTCGCCATCTGTGGCGACGGCGACAACCTGATCGCGCGGCGCGCTGGTCCGGAGTGATAGGGTGGCGACGAGTTCGCCGCCAACCGGCATCGACTGAATCTCCGAGAACGGTGAATCGGTCCAGATGAGTTGGCCACTGGCCTCAAAGAAGTCCGACGGCTGGAATGCCAACTGGGCGATCTTCGTAGTCGTTCCTGTGCGCGCCGAAGTGGCGAATACCCCCTGGCTCCCTGCATTCCCGTCGATCCAATAGAGCGTGTCGCCGACGCCGATGAGCCCCATTGGGGCGATGAATGGTACATAGAACGTCGTCTCAGCGACGCCGGGGCATGCGGCCGATGTTGCCCGGATTTCGGCCCCGCGTACCCAAAACAACCGGTCCCCCGCGAAGGCTGGCGCAGCAGCATCCTCCTCCAGAAGAACGGTGGGTTCGGTCGGCGGAGGCCCCAGGGCCTCGACCGAGAGCGGCGTAAGTGAGCTCATGACCGTGCCTGCCGCATTCGTGACCGTGACCGAGTAGGCTCCAGCGGAGCTCGGCTGCGCGGCATCTACTACGTAGACGGCCGCTGTCGCGCCGGCAATCGCTTGACCATCCTTGGCCCATTGAAAGGAGAGCGGCGGTGTGCCGCGAGCCGTCACGCCAAGCACGGCCGACTGGCACTGGACGACTGTAATTGCCGCCGGCTGTACTTCGATAACGGGAGGTTCGGGGGGAACGGGGCCTTGCGTGCCGCAGGCCAAAGCCAGGACACACGCCAGGATGAGAGCGACTCCCACTGGCCGACTCATTCCGCTCTTGCGCATGCGCCACCCCGCACATCCAGTTCGCAGTTCATGCATCGCCAAGACGGCAATCGTCTGTCCTGGTCCCAAGCTCGCGCGGTGGCTCCTACAGGCATGAGGCAGATGAGCTCACAGGAAGCACCAAGTAGGTGCCAAAGAGCGCATCGACGTACACGGCCAACTCTATCGCACAGCCAACCGAGTCGGTGCTGAGCGTGATTGATGCCACCTTCTGCGCTCCAGTCACCGTCGTTCGCGTCTCCAAGTATCTTACGTGCCAGACTTCGGCTCCGGTGGCGCCAATCATGCTCACGTCAATGGACCTCGAGGAGGCTCCTGTCACGTCAACATAGCTTCCGTTGGTCTGATCATAGGCGCTGGAGTAGGAGACGGAGTACGTGTCCTCCGGAATGCTGGCTCCAAGGTACACCGGACCCTCAAGCGTGAGGGCATCGTACTGCATCATCACGCGCTGGTATCTATCGGGATCGAGGGGCTCGCCGACCAGTGGTGCATTCATGCTGAGAATGGCCTGCTTGTCTGAACTGGTCAGCGTTGCGAAGAACGTACACCTCGCCTGGTTGGGTCCGTCGCACTGCAGGAATTGATTCCCAAGCAGCACATCAGCCGGGAACGAATACACCTGAAGTGGAGCGCCACCAACGGTGCCCCACACGTTTCGCTCCCAGCCGTTGGAAGCCGAACGGTAGGCCTTTACCAATGTGTTGGCCGCGACGTCGAAGACGTCCGTACCGCGGACCGGCTGGTCGAGACCGGTCGCGACAAGCTCGCCCCGCTTGTAGCTGTCGAGCTTGGTCAGGCTTAGCCCGGATCCATCAATTACGCTGGCTGAGTAGCCTGTCGAGCTGCCCATGCCTCCAATTGCTACCTGAGCGTACGCCCCGGATCCTGAGACCTTCTGGGTTCCACTTCGGCTGCCTTCGAAACTGGCGCCCTCATAGGAAACCGAACTCAAAGCTCCTGGCGGCATGTAGATGATGGACTGAAGGTGAACCTTCGGATTGAGGACCTTTGG
>CAYVDY010000759.1:0-3005 GCA_964450255.1 uncultured Candidatus Solibacter sp.
GTCGTGGTTTGCACCGCCTATTCGGACTACTCCTGGAATGACATCCAGCGAGAGCTGGGGGTCTCGGACAACCTGCTGATTCTGAAAAAGCCCTTCGACAACATCGAAGTGATCCAGTTGGCGCATGCGCTGACGCGCAAGTGGCTGGTCAGCGGCCAGGCGCAAACCCGCCTGGAAGACCTTGACATGATGGTGGCCCAACGTACGGCGGAGTTGCGGGCCGCCAACGAACGGATCAGGAAACAGTTCGAAGAGAAAGCCGCGGCGGAAGCCGCCTTCCGGACGGTCTTTGAATCCAGCCCCATCGGCATCACGCTGGCAGACACGAATGGGCGAATCGTCGACTTGAATGGGGCCATGGAGGAGTTGATCGGCTTACGAAAGGAGCAGGTGATCGGCCGGAGTTCCGAGGAACTGGGCTGGATCGCCAGCCAGGAAGATTCTGGAGCCATCCTTCAGGCACTGGACGATGGCTTAGACATTGACGCAAAAGAACTGGTCTACCGCAGCGCTGCGACGGGTTCGCGCACGGGTTTGCTTTGGGCGCGAAAGGTGGTCATCAACGGGATCGGCTATTCGCTGTGTTTCGTTCTCGACATCAGCGAGCGGAAGAGGATGGAGGTGGAACTGGTGCAAGCCCGCATGGGCGCGGACGCCGCGGCCAGGGCCAAGAGCGAGTTCCTCGCCAACATGAGCCATGAAATCCGCACACCACTGAATGGCATCCTGGGGCTTAGCCTCCTGCTGGAGGGAGAGTCCATCCCGGACAATCTCCGCCCGATGATGGGATTGATTCGCACGTCGGGTGAAGTACTGCGCAGAGTGCTGGATGACGTACTGGACTTCAGCAAGATCGACTCCGGCCGGCTGGATCTGGAGTATGAAGCATTCGACATCAGGGCCTGCCTGCAATGGAGCTTTGATCTGTTCCGCTCGGCCGCCGAGGAGAAGTCCATAGTGTGCAGCCTGCACCTGGACGACAGGCTCCCAACTCGGGTTTACGGCGACGTCACGCGCTTGCGCCAGGTTGCGGCCAACCTCATGAGCAACGCCGCGAAGTTCACACAGCGAGGCTCCATTCAGATGGAGGCACACCTCGTCGAGCAGGCGACTGCCGATGGTAGACAGTTCATCCGAGTCCCAGTTCGGGACACAGGCGTCGGCATTCCCGAGGAAAGGCTCGACCGTCTGTTTCAATCCTTCAGTCAGGTAGACGCTTCCACGAGTCGATGCTATGGCGGTACGGGGCTCGGACTCGCAATATCCAAGCGATTGGCCGAATTGATGGACGGAGACCTCCGCGTGGAGAGCCGTGCCGGGGTGGGATCGACATTCGAACTCACGCTTCCCGTCGGCATTGAGACTGACACCGAGCCTGCTGTCGAGACCGCAAATCGCAAGAGTCACATCGGGTTGAAGGTCCTGGTGGCCGAGGACAACAAGGTGAACCAGATTGTAGCCATGCGGATGCTGCAGAAAATGGGCTGCCAAGCTGAGGTCGTGAACGACGGCGCGGCGGCAATTGGCTGCATTGGAGCCCGCCGTTACGATATCGTGCTGATGGACGTTCATATGCCCGTGATAGACGGACTGGAGGCAACCCGGAGGATCAGAAACCTGAGTCCTGCAGGACGCATCGTTCCGATCGTCGCCCTGACGGCCTCAGCAACAAACGAGGATCGCTCCGCCTGCCTGGAGGCCGGAATGGACGACTACCTAACCAAGCCAATAGAGCTCCAAGCCTTACAGCGAGCCCTGAATCGATGGGGGCATCACCAGTCGGCCACACCGGCACTCGCAGGGATCAGCGATGACACCGGGTTCGTTCAGGTGTCCTCGTCTAGCGCCGATCGGGCAAGCTCCCCCGTCTCTCATGAGACCAGGCCTCGACCTCGGCTCGCATCCGAAACGGCCAGCGGCATTCCTTCTCAGGTTGAGCCTGCGCCTCGAACCTCGAGCCAAGTTTCCGGTGAGGCGCCCGAAGTCCTCCTCGAAATCGACAGCCATCATGCACCCGCTGAGTGCCCGGTGGCATGAAGACAAGGCGCACGGGTTCCGCATTTAGACATCAGCGACGTCTAATCCGCAGGCACAATCCAGCGTGCGGTACCTACGGCCACGTGCACCCCAAGAGCCCGGCCTGCGAATTCGCTCAAGTCATGCTTACAGTTGGGACCGAGCACTTCATCACTCCCATCATGCCGTGCTGCTCTCTCTGCCAACTCCCTGGGCGGAGAGATCGGTAACGGCGAATTTCTCTCCTGTTTCCAGGTTGTTGACCAGACCGGTTTGCCTGCCGGAACCTGTCCCCCGGAGGGTGGGCGGGACGGACGAGATCACCAATGTTCCCAGGCGCTTGGTGAGAGGACTGGACGGTGTTCCCGGTTTCGGGCATCAACCTTGCCGAAAAGCGGAAACCGGCCGTACCGTGAACTGGTCTTTGAACTCGCCGTCGCAGTGCTCGTACAAGAACCGATTGGCTGGCTCCGCCGTGGTGATCCCGCCCCTCTGTCACGTTCCGAAGCTCCGCTCCGACCAGCCCCGAGCTTGCGGCGGATCAGCTACAAGCCTGTGCGCGCGCAACTCCTTCAGCGCCCGCCCTCCCTGCCTCAAACGGCCCCTATCGGCCTCCCGCCCGTTCTCAGCGTCACGAGAACGCGGCTGGCCCGAGTCGCAGACTCAGACAATCTCCGCCTCGATCCACCAGGCGATCGTCTTCGCCATAGCCATTGGCAGCACTTCCTGCAACTTCACCATCCGCTCCATTTCGGCGGCCGAGCAATCCTGGAGGCTACCAGCGCCCAAGGATTACCCGGCGCTTTGCTCGAGCGGACAGATCGCGTGCGAACTCCACCGGACACATCACGTACTAGCGACAGCCCACCCCACCGGCGTTGCGCGGAGGCACGCACAGCGACATAATGACGGCAGTCGAAGTGTCGCCGCGCCCGGCAATCGACTTCGTGCGCCCAGAGTTCGTGGAAGACGTATTGGGCGTGGAGTTC
>CAYVDY010000760.1:0-2988 GCA_964450255.1 uncultured Candidatus Solibacter sp.
CAGACTACAAAAACGCCCCCCGCGCAATCGTTGTCCGACAATCCGACGAAGCCCGAGCGCGCCATCCCCCACCGGCCGCGAGCGGCGAGACGTTCCTCGTCAGCGACCGTCGAGCCTCGCCGAAAGCCGCGCTCGTTGAACCCCTTGCCGTCGCGTTGGGACGGGCGCGCGACCGCGAGGTACCGGCTTGGTGGCTGCGTGCTGCTTTGTGCAGGACAGCAGGCTAGGGGAGAGGTTCGCGGGCATCGGCGGCGCGGCCGGGGAACAACCAACGGCGGCGAGTGACTATTGTGAACGCAGATGGCGGGAAGTATGTAGGTGAGAAGCAGATATTCGTGACAAGGAAACCGAAACAGCGCATATCGGCCAAGCGTGGCAGGCCGGATGACGCGACCGTTGAGCGCGTCAGTGACGTTATTTCTTGGTGGCCTTTTTCGAACTGGCGCGAGGTGCAGGACGGCTCTTATCCTGAGATGCCTGAGCTAGCGCGTATGCTTCAATGTGCTTTATGTAGCCCTCAATATCATCCTCGCTAACCGAAAATGATTTCATTAGTTCGGTTACGTGAGCCGTGAAATCGTTTGTGTGCTTCCGCATCTTCTCGTGGTCGTATTTCTTGCTTGTGGCGGTGTAGCGGTCCTTGACCTCTCGCCTGATCAATTGAAACTCAGCGGTTTGCCGGTTGAGCAAGAAGAAGCCGTGCGCAAACCCATTGCGCGCCGCTAGGGTCTGAGCCTTCTTGATCATGGCTACCTGTGGCTCGCAATCCGCGTGTCGACTCAGCAAGGATGTCAGGATCGCGATCTTGGAGCCGAAGTTCAACCCGGCGCACACAATGCAGGTCTGTTCCTCATCGATCCCCAGCTTTCGCATGATGAGGATTTCGATGATGAGATCAAAGGTTGACCAGAAGGCGAAGAAGTCGCCGTAGTAGAGAAGGAATTCGCCTACCTTCTTTTTTGTCTCAGGGGTGACCATGGCCAAGGTGGCCAAAAAAAGACGTTGATCTGGAAGTCGATCCGCAGCGCGGCGACGTCATCCTCAAGCGCATGAGGGCTCTGCGTAGCCTGTCCTCGCGTCGGCAGCCCGGAGAACGCCGAGGGGCGGCCATCCCGGCTGCCGCCGAGCGGCCTGCATAATGGGTTTGAGGTGGTAGCGGAGGTCCGCTACACCTGCAAACCCATGACAGACATGACCGTGTTCCCGCTGCGTTTTCGGCAAGCGGCCTGATTGATGACCAAGGCTTGCTTGCGATCGAGGTGTCCTGCCCGCGCCTGTGGACAACGCGAAAAACCGCCCGCCACCGACCCCGAGGCACGGGTCGGTGGCGGGACTGCGGCTCCGCGGAGGGTGCGCGGAGCCCTTACCTGGCGGACGGGGAGGCCGCCAGGATCTCTATCGGTTGATGGCGGCGATCAGGATGTTCATCGAGCTGCTGGCCGCGAGAGCGAGGGCGACGCACCACAGCAGGATCACCCATCCCGGCAACCGCCTCACTTGAGGAGCTTGTCGGCGATGCGCCCGGCCAGGTCGTCCGTCGTGATGAACCCCAGCAGCGCCATGCCAATCACCAGCGTGATCGAGACGATGTGGCCCCAGGGCAGGTCTTTCGCCGAGAACGGCGACCGCGCCACCAGGCGGCGCTCCATCCCCACCGCATACTCGTGGAACAGCTTCTCGAGGCGGGTGATCCGGCCGACCATCTCCCCTTCGATGCTGTCCAGCTTGCCCGTCACCTGGCCGACCAGGCCCCGGAGATCCTGCAGGCTCTCGAGCAGGTGACGCTTCAGCCAATCCTCGTCTGCTGGCGACATGCATTTCGATCCTCATCTGGCTCTCAACCACTATGGGTGACGAACAACGCGACGGCAGCCGCCGCATCCGGCAGAACCGTGACCGCGAGATAGACGGCGACGCCGCCGCCGGCGGCAGCGACCGCGAGAAGGACAGTTGCCTCGATCCGGTCCACGGGCTCAGCCGGCGCGCGCTCGAGCCGCCCCCTCGGGGAACAGGGTCTTGAGCCGCTCGCCGCAGGCGCTTCGCTTGGCGCGCTCGGCCCGAAAAGCCATCTTGAGGGCTTCGCGATCCCGGGTCGCGACATCGACTTCGGTATCGCGATCCTCCGGCAGCTTCGGCTCCGCCGCGGGCGGTATGAAGCACTCGCCGGGAAGGACGAATTGCGGTTCGTCGGTGATGAACCCGGGTGCCGGCTTCGGCTCCCCGAACAGCGCGCACCCGCTCAGCAGGAGCGGCAGGCACACGAGGGCGATGATCCTCATTGATTGAGCTTCCTTGCGATCTCTTTGGGGTAGCAGACAGTCCGCCGCCCGCCGGCGGGCTGCGGCGGCCGGGTGGCGAGCAGCCATTCAAGTTCGGCAATGCGCGCCCGGGCCCGCTCCTGCTCCTGGGCGGCCTCGCGCGCGCGGGCCTGCCCCACGGCCTCCGACGCACGCTGGCGGCTCTGAAGGCGCTCCAGGGCTTGCAGGCGGGCGATCCTGAGCTTGGCTTCCCAGGCCGCCCGCTCGTCCATCCGGGCGTCGTGGCGCATCCACCAGAGGCCGGCACCTATCCCGATGACTATGACGGCCGCCGCTGCGGTGGCGGCAATCGCCTTGGCGAAAGGTCCCGCGACCGCCAGTGGGGTGCGCGAGGACAGAAAGGCCCAGAGGCCGGCGAGCGCGCTCATGCCCGATGCTCCTTCCGCCAGAAGTAGACCCAGAAGGCGCCGGCGATCGGGGCGATGCTCACCCAGAACAGCGGCTCGAGCAGCAGGGCGACGATGAGCGTGCCGACCGACACCCGGCCGGCCATCATCACCCGGCCCCACGCGTTCTGGAACGCCATGCCGATACCGCCAAGGCCCGATGTGCCCAACACCGGCACCGCCGCACCTGACGGCTCCGGCTCATGGCCGATCGCCCTGCCCTGCTCCTCGCTGATCCCGTCGGGGGTCAGCTGCGCCGGGGCCCCGACGTCCTGCACGTCCCC
>CAYVDY010000761.1:0-2978 GCA_964450255.1 uncultured Candidatus Solibacter sp.
CCGGCGATCCACGCCGCCACCACCTCCAGGTGACGCGCGCGGACTCTGCGCCTTCCGGGGGCAAGTCCCCTGGGGGAGGGCACACAGTGAAACGACCATTCGCCGCCGCTGCGCTCGCCGTTCTTGCCGCCAACGCTCAGTACACTCCGGACCGGAAGGTGATCCCCGCCGGAGTGGTCGCCGCCCATATGATCGGACGCATGGTGATCGGCTCCGACGGCGCCGCCGAACTCATCGGCTACTACCCCTTCCTGGAGGGCGTCGCCGGATCGCCGTTCAGCTCCACCAGCGAGACATTTGAACGCACTGCCCACTTTACTTTCCGATCCAGCCGATTCCGCGTGTCCGTGCTCCGCAACGATCCGTTGACCCACCTCCGTGCCACGCCGGTCGAAGGGACCGATGCCATTGTGCTCCGTGTCTACTTCCATCCGGAACCCGGCCACAGCTTCGCCCGCCCGGAGTCTTTCTCCGCCGGCGAGTTGATCGGCGAGTTCCGTGCGCGAGGCGGCCTCACTACGATCATCCCCTTCACCGCGACCATCAACACGGGCTCCTTCAGCCACATTTCGAGCGCCGACTTCACCTTCCGCGACAACACCTATAACCTCGGCCGCCTTGCCGAGAACATTACCGTTCAACTGAAGGGCGCCCCGCTCGATCTCGCGCTAGGTTACGTCAGCGGCTCCATCCCGTTCGGGGGAACCGCCACCGCCGGCGCTGCCTCCGCCGCCGGCGGCGTGGAAACCAGTGCGGCGCACTGACTGGGCGGGCGCTCCCGGGGCATTGCTATAATCGGATCTACAGGACCGCTTATCCGGCTACCGCCCGCGGTCAGATTCGAGAGTTTCGATGCCCACCCATCCGAAGGGCCGCCAGGCCCGCGTGCTTTTGTCATCCGTCTTCGGCCCTTACGCGCAGGACGATCAATTCGGCAGCCGCTCCATCAACCCCATGGCGCTCTATCACAATCAGGTCACCAGGGCGCAGGGTCCCTACTCCCTCCGCATCTTCCATCGTTCGTGGGGCATCATGTTCATCCAGCAGAACATCGAGAATCCCTCCACAGTGCTGGACTTCCCCACCCGCGAAGCCTTTGAAAAAGAGCTCACGGAGAACCAGTACGACGTCGTCGGCATCAGTTCCATCATCGTCAACGTCGGCAAGGTCCGCGAGATGTGCAAGATCGTGCGCCGCCTCTCGCCGCAGTCCACCATCATCATCGGCGGCCACGTCACCTCCATCCCCGGACTCGATCTCATCGCCGACGCGGATCACATCGTCAAGGGCGAGGGCGTCGGCTGGATGCGCGCGTTCCTGGATCAGGACCCCACCCAGCAGGTCATCCACCCGCAGATCGCCTCCGGCTTCGGCCACCGTGTGATGGGTCTCAAGCTGCCCGGCGCCATCGGTTCCACCGCCGCCACCATCATCCCCTCCGTCGGCTGCCCCATGGGCTGCAACTTCTGCACCACCTCCGCCTTCTTCGGCGGCAAGGGCAAGTTCATCAACTTCTTCGACAGCGGCCGCGAGATCTTCGACGCCATGCTGAAGGCCGAGGACGAGTTCAAGTTCAAGGCGTTCTTCGTCATGGACGAGAACTTCCTGCTCCACCGTAAGCGAGCCATGGAACTGCTGGATTGCATGAAAGAGGCACGCAAGAGCTGGGAGTTGTACGTCTTCTCCTCCGCCAACGCCATCCGCAAGTACACCGTGGACGAACTCATCCAACTCGGCATCTCCTGGGTCTGGATGGGCCTGGAATCGCCGCTCTCCGGCTACTCCAAGCTCGATGGCACCAACACGGTGGATCTCACCCGCATGCTGCGCGAGAATGGCATCCGTGTGCTTGGCTCGTCCATTGTAGGCATGGAGCACCACACGCCCGGCAACATCGCCAGCGAGATCGATTACGCCTGTTCGCACGAGACGGATTTCCACCAGTTCATGCTCTACACGCCCCTGCCCGGCACTCCGCTGCACGCGCAGATGGCCGAAGAGGGCCGCATGATTGATGTGGATCTCGCCGATGTCCACGGCCAGTGGAAGTTCAACTGGAAGCACCCCTTCATCTCGCAGGACGAATCCAAGACATTCCTGGATTTCGCTTTCCTGCGCGATTTCGAGCTCAACGGGCCGTCGCTCTATCGCATCTGCCGCACCACGCTCGAAGGAATCAAGAAGTACCGCATGCACCCCGACCTGCGCGTGCGCGAACGCTTCGAACGCGAAGCCCGCGCTTTGCAGACTTCCTACTCCGCTCTCCTTTGGGCCATGGAGCGCCACATGCGCAAGACCAATGAGACCGTGGCCGAACGAGTCCACGCGCTCCGCAAGGACATCCGCCGCGAGTGCGGCACCCTGTCTTCAGCCGCGGGCACACTCCTCGGTCCACTCATGCTCTGGCTTACCAGGCGTGAGGAACGCCGTCTTGAGAAGGGCGTGACTTACGAGCCCGAGACCTTCATCGAACGCAAGAATTGGGTGGAAGCCTGAAGCCTAGGTCTTCAGCTTCCGGAACCCCCACAGCAGTAGCACCGCGCCGATGGTGGACATGATCCACCCGGCCGCCTCCCCTTGATCGTAGAGCCCGGTAAATCGCCCGATCATCGTCCCGATGAACGAGCCGGCAATGCCGATCGCCATGGTGATCCAGAATCCGCCAGGGTCTTTGCCTGGCATCACCCACTTGGCCAGCGCTCCCACGATCAGGCCCACAATCGCCGTCTTGATCAGCCAGAACATTCTCTTTGCCTCCCGAGGAAACCAGAGTAGCGCGTCTGCGTCACAATGGTAGAGGAAGCCAGCCTACCATGCGCACGCCCGCCTTACTCATCGCCTTCACTGCCATCCTGAGCGCTGGTGAAGCCGACGCGCTTCGGATCCACTCCGAGATCCGCGAGCGGCACATGCCCTACTCCACAATCATCGACCCAGTATTCCAGTCGCCCGACACTATGGAGATCGCCGGCTATACC
>CAYVDY010000762.1:0-2973 GCA_964450255.1 uncultured Candidatus Solibacter sp.
CTCGATCTGGGCGTCCCGTGGCAGGGCGAGCTGATCCCGATCCTCATGGGCCGCCCGAAAGGCCATGTCGCATCCTGCGTCGTCGTCGAGCAACCCGAGTCCAACCCCAAGCTCAACGAATACGCCCGCATCCTACTCGATCGCCGCCGCTCCCGCGGCACCACCGAGTCCGAGGCCCGCAAGATGGCCCTCGATCCCCTCATCTTCGCCGGCCTCGCTGTCTCCTCCGGTGACGCCGATGGCTTCGTCGGCGGCGCCGCTACCACCACCGCCGACACCTTCCGCGCCGCTCACATGACCATCGGCATGCGCACCGACATCAAGACCGGCTCCGGCATCATGATCGTCAACACACACGCCTCCGAATGCGGCGCCGGCGGCACCCTCGCCATGGCCGATCCCGCCCTGATGATCGAGCCCACCGCCGTTCAGCTCGCCGATATCGCCATCGCCACCGCCGAAACCACCCGCAACGTCATCGGAGTCGAGCCCATCGTCGCCCTACTCCCCTTCTCCACAAAAGGTAGCGCCCAGCATCGCTGGGTAGACAAGGTGAAGGAGGCCGGCCGTATCATCCAGGCCCGCCGCCCCGACCTTCACTTCGATGCCGAGCTCCAGGCCGATGCCGCCCTCATCCCCGCCATCGGCCGCTCCAAAGCACCCGGCTCCACCGTCGCCGGCTACGCCAACACCCTCATCTTCCCCGACGTCGGCGCCGCCAACATCGCCGTCAAACTCGTCGAGCGCCTCGGTGGCGCCATCTGCACCGGCCCGCTCTTTCAGGGCTTCCTCAAGCCCGCCAACGACCTCTCCCGTGGCTGTACCGCCGAGGATATCTACCGCCTCGGCATCCTCACCGCACTGCAAGCCGGTGACTAACTGATGCTCCCGTTCCCTCTCGTCTATCACGACGGCTACGATCTCCACTTCGGCGACCATGTCTTCCCCACTGCGAAATACCGCCTGATCCGCCGCCAACTGCTCGACGACTTCTTTGCCGGCCCTGAGGACTTCCTCACGCCGGAACACGCCACGCGCGAGCAACTCCTGCTGGTTCACACCCCCGAATGGGTCCGCAAGCTCGAAACCGGCACGCTCACCTATCACGACATCCTCAAGCTCGAAGTCCCCTACTCCCGCAAAATGGTCGAGGCCTATTTCCTCGCCGCCGGCGGCACCATCCTCGCGGCCCGCCACGCCCTCACCAAGGGCGTCGGCTACAACATCGGCGGCGGCTTCCACCATGCCTTCCCCGACTACGGCGAGGGCTTCTGCGCCGTTCACGATGTCGCCGTTGCCGTGCGCACCCTCCAGCAGGAATGCCTCATCCGCACCGCCCTCATCATCGATGGAGACGTCCACCACGGTAACGGCACCGCCGCCATCTTCGCAGGCGATCGCTCCGTCTTCACCCTCTCCATCCACCACTTCAACAACTACCCCACCGACAAGCCGCCCTCCACCATCGACATCCACCTTCCCGACGCCACCGGCGACAAGGAATACCTCGATCACCTCCGCCCCGCCTACGAAACCGCCGTCTCCGGCTTCCGCCCCAACATCGTCTTTTACGTCGCTGGCTCGGATCCCTACTACGACGATCAGCTCGGCGGCCTCTCCCTCACCCGCGAGGGTCTCTACCTCCGCGACCGCCTCGTCTTCGATATCGCCCTCCAGCACCGCGTCCCCGTCGTCGTCACGCTTGCCGGCGGCTATGCACGCCGCTTGCAGGACACGGTCGATCTCCACGCCGCCACAGCCCGCGCCGCGCTCGAATCCCTCCAGGAGTGGAAAGCATGGTAAGCCGCCGCTCGTTCCTCGTCACCAGCGCCACGGCACTCTCCGCCTCCCGCGCCATGGGCGCCAACGATCGCGTTCGCGTCGGCCTCCTCGGCGCCGGAGGCCGCGGCTCCTATGTCGCCCGCACCGCCAAGGAGTTCGGCAACGCCGATATCGCCGCGCTCTCTGAGATCTACGAACCGCGCATCGAATCCGCCCGCGCCGCGCTCAATCCCACCGCCACCGTCGTCCGCGACTTCCGCGCCATCCTGGATCGCCGAGACATCGACGCCGTCATCATCGGCGCGCCGGATCACTGGCACGTCCCCATGACCATCGCCGCCGTCCAGGCCGCCAAGGACGTCTACGTTGAAAAGCCCCTCACCCACTCCGTCGAAGAGGGAGCCTCCGTCATCGTCGCCGTCCGCGCGTCCAACCGCATCGTCCAGGTCGGCTATCAGCAGCGCAGCCACCCGCACTTCCTCCAGGCCAAACAGATCATCGAATCCGGCCAGATCGGCAAGGTCACCCAGGTACTCACCTGGTGGAATCAGAACTACGCCGCCAAGACAACACCCCCGCCGGTCGACCCTTCCCGCCTCGATTGGAATCAGTTTCTCGGCAACGCCTGCCCGCGCGAATTCGACCCCTGGCGCTTCACCAACTGGCGCTGGTTCTGGGACTACGGCGGCGGCACCCTCACCGATCTCTTCTCCCACTGGATCGACTCCGTCCACTGGGTCATGGGCGATAGCGTCCCCCTGGAAGCTCGCGGCCAGGGCTCCAAGTACCAGGTCGCCTGGTTTGAGACCCCAGACACCGTCAACGTGTCGCTCCTCTACCCCAAGCAATTCCAGGTCTCCTACGTCAGCACGATGGTGACCAAAATGGAGGATGGCGGCATCATCTTCCGCGGCACCGGCGGCAGCCTGCACCTGCTCCGCCCCTTCTTCGAGGTCTACTCCGAATCCGGCCAGTTCGACCGCAAGACTTTCCTCCCCGCTCCATCGCAGAAAGTCGAAGCCACGCGCGACGGCACCATCGATCACGTCCTCAACTGGCTAGATTGCATCAGGTCCCGCAAGCAGCCCAACGCCCCCGTCGAGAGCAGCGTAGACGCCGCCAACGCCGCCCACTGGGGCAACCAGGCCATCCGCAGCGGCCGCTCCCTCGCCCTGCCCGCTCGCGCAACTA
>CAYVDY010000763.1:0-2972 GCA_964450255.1 uncultured Candidatus Solibacter sp.
CCCATCACGCCGTACTCGGAAAGACAGCTATCCAATACTTCGAAGCGCCCCTGTTTAGGATCCAGGTGCTGCATCGGCGTATACTCTTCGCCGTTGTCGTTGTCGAAGTACTCCAGATGCCGCTGCGAGAACGTACCGCGGCCGCTGTCCTGGCCGCTGAGGCGTACCGGCGTGCCTTCCAGCACCAGCGTGCCGAAAGCCAGCGCTTCGCCCATCGCCCAATCGGCCGTGCCGCCCTTGAGGATCTCCTTGCGCTTCTCGATGAAGCCCTTCAACTTGGGGTGCAGCGTAAAGGTCCCGGGGAAGGTGGTGATGCCTTCCACCACGCGCTGGATCAGCCCCTCGTCCACGGCCGTGCGCGGGCACACAATCGGCAGCTTGTCTTCCTCATAGGCGGTGACTTCCTGCAGTTCCCACTTCTCGCCCTTCTTCTGCGCCTCTTCGTGGGCGGCGTTGAGAGCGTCCTGAATCTGACGTTTAATGCGCTCGCCGGCCTCTTTCGAAACCGTCCCTTCGCGCATCAGGCGCTCGGCATACTTGGTGCCGACCGTGCGCTGCGCCTTGATCACGCGGTACATCAAAGGCTGCGTGTAGCTGGGATCATCGCCTTCGTTATGACCGTAGCGGCGGTAGCAGACCATGTCGATGACGACATCCTTCTTGAACCGCATGCGGTAGTCGATTGCGATCTGGATGGCGCGCGCGCAGGCTTCGGGATCGTCGCCATTGACGTGCACGATGGGCGCCTGCACCGTGCGGGCCACGTCGGTGCAGTATGTGGACGAGCGGCTCTCTTCCGGAGTGGTGGTGAACCCGATCTGGTTGTTGATCACCAGATGGATCGTGCCACCGGTGGCATAACCCTTCAGCAGCGAGAGATTGAGTACTTCCGCCACAACGCCCTGTCCGGCAAACGCGGCGTCGCCATGGACCAGAATCGGCAGAACTTTCTCGTGTTTCGTATCGCCCATCCACGTCTGCTTGGCGCGCACGATGCCTTCCACCACCGGGTCCACCGCTTCCAGGTGGCTGGGGTTCGGCGACAGCGAAACCTTAATTTCGCGGCCCGACGCCGTGCGTTGGATGCCGCTGGCGCCAAGGTGGTACTTCACGTCGCCGGACCCTTGCGTGGCCTCGGGATCGGCGTTGCCTTCGAACTCGCCGAATACCTGCGACATGGACTTGCCGATCAGATTGGCGAGCACGGTGAGGCGGCCGCGGTGCGCCATGCCGACCATCATTTCCTGCACCCCGGCATTGGCCGCGCGGTCCAGACATTCGTCGAGCACCACCATGGCGCTCTCGCCGCCCTCCAGCGAGAACCGCTTCTGCCCCACGAACCGCGTGTGCAGGAAGTTCTCGAAGCTCTCGGCCTGTACCAACCGCAGCAGGATGCGGCGCTTGGTGGTGTCTTCCAGCGGCCAGTTGTTGGCCTGCGGCTCCATGCGCTCCTGCAGCCAGCGCTTCTCTTCCGGATGCTGGATGTGCATGTACTCGCAGCCGATGCGGCCGCAGTAGGTCTGGCGCAGAGTCTCCAGAATCTGGCGCAGGGTCCTCACGCTGGATGTACCGCCCAAGGCCAGGTTGCCGGTGATGAACTCGCGATCGAAATCCCAAATGGTGAGGCCGTAGGTGGTTGGGTCGAGTTCGGGGTGATAGCCGGCCTCGACTCCAAGCGGGTTCAGATCCGCAATCAGGTGCCCGCGCACGCGGTAGGCGTTGATCAACTGGAGCACGGCCGCCTGCTTGGCGATCTCCACCATGCGTTTCTCGTCGGTGAATCCGGGCGCTGTGCTGCGCCGGTCCACCTGCCAGAGAAACGGCTGGTACGGCATGCGGGTCTGCTCGAAGATGTCGTTGTAGAAGCCGTCGGCGCCCTCCAGCAGGGCCTGGAGCTTGCCGAGGAACACGCCGGATTCGGCGCCCTGAATGATGCGGTGGTCGTAGGTGCACGACATCGTCATCACCTTGCAGATGCCGAGCTGCGCGCGCAGTTCCTCGCTGACGCCCTGGAACTCCGGCGGCCAATCGATTGAGCCCGTGGCGATAATGGCGCCCTGGCCGGGCATCAGGCGCGGCACGCTGCCGAGCGTGCCCACCGTGCCGGGATTGGTAAGCGAAATGGTAGTGCCCTTGAAGTCGTCCGGCATCAGCTTGCCGGTGCGGGACTTGGCCACCAGCGCGTCGAAGGCGGTGAGGAATTCGTAGAAGCCCATCGCGCCGGCGTTCTTGATGCTCGGCACGACCAAGGATCGGTGACCGTCCTTACCGGCGACATCGACAGCGATGCCGATGTTGACCTCCGGGCGGACCAGGCGATGCGGCTGGCCGTCCACCTCGGCATAGGCGTGATTGATGCCGGGCGTGTGAGCAACCGCTTTGACGATGGCCCAGGAGATGAGGTGCGTGTAGCTGATCTTGCTCTTGCCGTGCAGGTCGCGCCAGTGGTTCAGCAGGCGGCGGTTCTCGTCGATGACTTTGACCGGGATGGTGCGCTGTGAGGTGGCGGTGGGGACTGCCAGCGACGCGGTCATGTTCTCGGCGATGCGCATGGGAGCGCCGCGCAGGGGCACGAGCTGTTCGGCGGGGCTCAGCACCAGTGCCGGCGGTTGCGTGGCGGGCGCGGTCTGCGCGGGCGCGGGCTGCACAGCGACGGTCTGAGTGACCGGCGGCGGCGGGACGTTCTCCGGAACTGTTTCGGCCGGCGCGGGCTCCGCCTCGAAGACCTCCTTCCAGTTCTCATCGACGTTGCGCCGATTGTTGACGAACTGCTGATAGAGCTCTTCTTCCAGCCAAGAGTTGATGGTGATTTTCTGTCCCGGTTCGGTAGACATGGTTATAGTGGAGCAGGATCGCCCCGATCGCGCCCAGTCCTGCTGTTACCAGTTTAACTCCTGGTTAGCGAGTTGGCTGCGCGGACTCTTGTCTCATGCAAGATGAGCCTGAACCAAGGGCTGGATTCTCATACAAGA
>CAYVDY010000764.1:0-2967 GCA_964450255.1 uncultured Candidatus Solibacter sp.
GATGGCCAGTGGGCGCCGAGATAAATGCGGGACACCGCCACGGTCCCGATGAGACCGCCAAGGAGGCTCAAGACCACCGTCGTCCAAGGTCGCGGGAGGTCGCGCGCGAGCATCCACCCGAGGGTACCGTAGATGGCAGTGGCAAATGTGGCGTGGCCGCTCGGGAAGCTGAACTCAATCGCTCCGACATAAATCGGATTCGGCCGGGCGATATGCGTGCTCGCCTTGAGCCCCAGCGCAAAGAGAGTCGTGACCGCTACCAGCGCGGCGAGACCGAACGCGAGCTGCCGCCGCCCGATCCACCAAAACCAGGCTGCCGCTACCAGGGCCACGGCGGCGGTTATCGGGGTGTCCGCCAAGGTTGTAACGAAGACAAGGATCCGATCACTCCACGCGGTTCTTATCTGCGTCACCAGGTTTGCAATTGCAACGTCCGCCCGCGCCAGCTAGCCTCGGGCGAGTACATCCTCGACAAGGTTGAACAGAACCAAGATGACGGTTGCCAGAACGGCAACAAGAAGAACCACCTTGCGGGCCGTCGCGCTCTCTGGATCAAGCACATCTCGTAGCAGCGCGACCAACCGACCCCGTCGGCCAGTGAGGCGGGCGAACAATCTTAGCTGTGCTCTTCCGAGCAGGGCCACGCCTGTTTGCCAACTCGCCCTGACGATCCACGATAACAAGACAGCGAGAACCGCTACAATTGCAAGCAGTGCAAGCGTGCGCCCGCTCATGGCCCCAAGCACACCGAGCGATGCGCCGAGCGCGGCGCCAGGCAGAACGTGAAGGGGTGCCCAGGCAACGGCCGAGAGGACGTTGACCATGTAGAAGTGCCCCGGGGTCATGCCGGAGATTCCTGCAATAAGGGGCACGAAAGCACGGACCACTGGCGCGAAACGCGCGATTGCGACCGACTTGCCCCCGTGACGCCGGAAGAAGGCTTCGGACGCGGAGATCATGGCGGGGTAGCGCGACAGCGGCCACATGGCGAGCGCTTCCGCCTTGTAGCGGCGGCCGAACCAATATGAGAGCCCGTCACCGAAAATCGCTCCCAGGATGGCAGCGATCAGGATCGGCCAGAACGGCAAATGTCCCAGCCCAACGAGAGCGCCCAGGCCGACGATCAGAGCCGAGCCCGGCACCACGGCCCCAACGACTGGAATGGCTTCCGAAAGGGCCGCCAGGAAAACAACGAGTGCAGCCGCTGCCGGATATTGTCCGACAAGGTCAAGGAGAGGCTGGACGTAAGTATCGAACCTATTCATGACGGATCGGGGATTGAAGAGATCAATGCTACCATCTGGGATTAGCGCCGTTCGCGAAGGTTGGATGACCGCGTCAAGATGGGACTCATTCTCCAGGTGGTCGATGGCGGCGTGCGTGAAGGAGCGAGAAGAAGACGGGCATCACCAGCAACACGAGCGGAAGCTGTGCCACGAGGCCGGAGATGATGGCGATTGCGAGCGGCTGCTGCATGGCCGCGCCTTCACCCCAAGCAAGCCCGAGCGGGAGCAGGGCCAAAATCGCCGCCAACGTGGTCATGGTAATAGGCCGCATGCGCTGGACGCCTGCGTCTATCAGAGCTGCGTCGGGATCCGCGCTTTCTGCGAGAAGCCCCTGATATCCGGAAAAATAGAAGATTGCGACCTCGGTGACGATCCCGACCACCATCGTCATACCCATCATCGCAGTAATATTGAGTTCGACGCCCGTAATCCAGAGTCCGATGAAGGCCGCGGCCACGGCGGATAGCGGCACGGTCATGATCGCGAACACGATCCGGAAGTTCTCGTATACGTAGAGCAGCAGGAGGAATACCAGGGCGGTGGCAGCGCCAAAGACCAACATCAATCCGCGGAACGCGATCTGTTGCTGCCGAAAGAGCCCTCCCAGCTCATAGTACAGCTTGGAGTCGACGACTCCCGGCGCTTCCAGAGCCTTGATCACGTCGGCGACGGTCGAGCCCATATCACGCCCGGAAATTCGAGCCGTCACGGCGACCATGCGCTGGAGGTCGCTGCGCACGATTTCGGGCTGGCCGGTTACGGCCTCGATGGTGGCGATCCGGCGCAGGGGAAATACCTGTCCGCTGATCGAACGGAGCGGAATGTTTTCCACCTGGGAAATCTGAGCTCGACTGTCGGCCGGAACCCACACCCGCACGCCCACGAGTTTTGGACCCTCTTGGATCTGTGCGGTCACTGCGCCGGCAAGATAGTCCTGCACTTGCTTTGTCGCCGCCATCGGATCGACCCCTTCGAGCGCTGCCTTGCGGCGATCGATGCGGATGTTCAGAGCGTCTCCGGCCGGCACAATTCCCGTTCGAACGCCCACTACCCCGGGGATGCGCTTGATCGCCTCGGCAATTTTCGGAGCCGCTGCCATGATCCGGTGTGGATCGTCGCCGAAGAGCTTGACCTCGATCGGTTGCGGCACCGCCGTGAGGTCGCCGATCAGATCCTCCATGAGTTGGAATGTATCTACGTCCAGGCCAGGCACTTCCACGTGGACCCGATGGCGAACCTCAGCCATGACCTCTTCGATCGGGCGCCGCGGCAAGGGCTTCAAACGCACGAAGAAATCGCCAGAATTCGTCTCGGTCAGACCGCCGCCGAGTTGTGCGCCGGTTCGGCGCGAGTAGCTTGCTACCTCTTTCGTCTGCTGCAGCATCTCTTCCACTTGCCGAAGCAGATGGTCTGTCTCCGTCAACGACGTGCCCGGCGGCGAACGGTAGTCGATGACAAATCCACTCTCGTCCATCGGGGGCATGAACCCGGATCCGACCCGCGTGAAGGCCGCGTAGCCCGCGCCCAGCAACAACGCGATGACCAGCAGAGAGACGGCGGGCCATCGTAGAGCGCCAGTTAAAAACCTGCGGTAAAGACGTGCCGTGGCCTTTTGAATGCGCCCCTCGTCCTCGCGGGCCGCATCCTTTCCGCTCAGCAGATGCTCGGCGAGCAGCGGAAC
>CAYVDY010000765.1:0-2963 GCA_964450255.1 uncultured Candidatus Solibacter sp.
AAAATACGGGGTTCCGCAAGAACCCCGGGCGAATCAACCTGTCCGTCGCCTCGGAAACGCAAAAGACCCGGTCCGCTCCCATAACAGGGGAGTAAACCGGGTCTTTCTCCGAGGCCGAAGTGTGTCCGGAGGTATCCCTATGGCTAAGCAGCAACTCGTCCAACTCCTGGCCGGCGAAGGCAAAACCACTCCGCAGGCCGCCGATCATCTCAACCGCGCCGTCGTCCACATCCTCAAGCAACTCCGCAAAGGCGAATCCGTCGCCCTCCCCGGCCTCGGCCAGTTCGAGCCCGGCCCCACGCCCACCTTCCGCTTCGAAAAAGCGTCCATCCTGAAAGGCGCCAGCCGTGCCCACAGTTAAACCGCCCAACACCACCGACATCGCCCGCCTCGTCCGCCGCTGTCTCGACCAGGGCCACAGCGTCGAAATCGAGCGCATCGGCCTCTTCCAACCCGCCCCCGCCGGCGGCATCGAATTCATCCCCAACAGCCGCCCCACCGTCTTCCTCGCCTACGTCGAAGAAGACGCCGCTATCCTCGACCAGCTCTACGCCAGCCTCGAAGACGCCGGCTTCGATCCCTGGATGGACCGCCGCAAATTACTCCCCGGCCAGAACTGGGCCCGCGCCATCGAAGGCGCCATCGACACAGCCGATTTCTTCGTCGCCTGCCTCTCTACCACCTCCATCCGCAAACGCGGCAACTTCCAGCGCGAAATGCGGCACGCCCTCGATTGCGCCCGCAGCGCCCCCTTCGACGATGTCTACTTCATCCCCATCCGCCTCGACGATTGCGCCGTCCCCGCCCGCATCCGCCAGCACCTGCAATACCTCGATCTCTTCCCCGACCCCCAACATGGCGCCCATCAGCTCATCGATCTCATCCGCCGCGAACTCCGCCGCCGCCCTACTTCTTCTCCTTCGGCAGTCTCGCCAGCCGCTTCTTCACGTCATCGGCGTCCTTCCCGTCCGGCGCCATCTCCAGATACTTCGTGTACGCCGCCTTCGCCGCCTTCGAATCCCGCAACTTCTCCCGCGCCTCGCCGAGCATCAGGTAAGCCTCGGACGAAGCCGGATTCCACTTCGTAGCCTCGTCAAACCGCCCCGCCGCCGCACGAAAACTGCCCTTCTTCATGTAGTACCGCCCGACCTTGATCTCGTTCTCCGCCTGGATCGGGTTCAGGTCGTACACCTTCGGCTTCAACTCCGGCTCTTCCTCTTCCGGTTCGGCCGGAACAGGCGGCTGCGGCGCCTGCGCCCAAGCCAGGCCCATCGCCAGAATCAGCATCAGAAATACGCGTGTCACAATCAAAGTATAAAGCCGCACTCATGACCGCCCGAATCGACGCCCTCCGCGAGAAAGCCTCTCAACTGCCATTACAGCCCGGCGTCTATATGTACAAAGACGCATCCGGCACGGTCTTGTACGTCGGAAAAGCCAAGAATCTTCGCGCCCGCGTCCGCAGCTATTTCAACGAGGACCGCCTCGCCGAAGCCAAAACCGGCAGCCTCATCCGCGAAGCCCACGAGCTCGAATTCATCCTCGTCGATAACGAGAAGGAATCCCTCGCCCTCGAAAACAACCTCATCAAGCAGTACCAGCCCCGCTTCAACGTCCTCCTCCGCGACGACAAAACCTTCCCCTACATCAAGATCACCAACGAGAAGTACCCGCGCGTCTTCGTCACCCGTCGCGTCCGCAAGGACGGCGCCTACTTCGGCCCCTACATCCCCGCCAGCCTCGCCTATCGCCTCGTCAAATTCATCCATCGCCACTTCCAGATCCCCTCCTGCAAAGTGGATTTCAGCCGCACCCACACCCACCCCTGCCTGGAGTTCCACATCCACCGTTGCCTGGGCCCCTGCGTCCAGGGCCTCACCACGGACCGCATCTACGCCGAACACGTCCAGGACGTCCGCACCTTCCTCGAAGGCCGCACCCGCGATCTCGCCGCCGGCCTCCGCGCCCGCATGGAGCAGGCCTCGGAAGCCATGGAGTTCGAACGCGCCGCCGCCCTCCGCGACCTCATCAGCACCGTCGAGGAAGTCGATCAGAAACAGAAAATGGCCGCCGCCTCCGGCGACGACACCGACATCTTCTCCTATCACGCCGAGCTCCCCCAGGTCGCCGTCAACCTCTTCCACCTCCGCAACGGTCGCATCGTCGATCGCCGCGAGTTCTTCTGGGAAGACCTCACCGAGTTCGATCCCAACGAGTTCTTCTCCACCCTGCTGATGCAGGTTTACAGCACGGGAGAAGTGCTACCCTCCACCATCCACGTCCCCCTCGAACTGGAGGACTGCGCCGTGCTGGAAGAGATCTTCACCGAGAAGCGCGGCCGCAAAGTGGAGATTCACACCCCGCAGCGCGGCCAGAAGAAGGCCCTGCTCGCCCTCGTAGGCTCCAACGCCCGCCACAGTTTTGAACAGCGTTTCCGCGTACTCAAGCCCACGTCCAAGGCCATCAGTGCAGCCGTCGAAGAGGCGCTCAACCTGCCCGATCCGCCGCGCCGCATCGAGTGCTTCGACATCTCCCACATTCAGGGCACGGACAAGGTCGCCTCCATGGTGGTGTGGGAGGAAGGCCGCATGAAGAAGGCCGACTACCGCAAGTTCATCATCCGCACCGTTGAAGGCAGCAACGATTTCGCCTCCATGTACGAAGTGGTCACCCGCCGCTACTCGCGCCTGAAGGAAGAGGGCAAGCCCATGCCCGGCCTGGTCCTCATCGATGGCGGCCTCGGCCAGCTCCACTCCGCCGCCGACGCACTGGAAGCCCTCGGCATTCTCAACCAGCCCCTCGCCGCCCTCGCCAAACGCGAGGAAACCCTCTACGTCTGCGGCCAGGAAGACGAGCCCATCCTCCTCGATCGCAGGTCACCCGTGCTCCACCTCGTCCAGATGATCCGCGACGAAGCCCACCGCTTCGCCGTCACCTTCAACCGCAACCGCCGCGACGCCCGC
>CAYVDY010000766.1:0-2952 GCA_964450255.1 uncultured Candidatus Solibacter sp.
TCAGGTTCTTGCGGACGTTCATGTGCGGGTAGAGCGCGAACATTTGAAAGACAAAGGCAATATCGCGCTGGCTGGCGGGCTTCTGGGCAACTTCCTCACCGTCGATTTTGATTTCACCAGAACTTGGCAGCTCCAGCCCGGCGATCATCCGCAGCGTCGTCGTCTTGCCGCAGCCGGAGGGGCCAAGAAGCATGAAGAATTCCCCATCCTCGACCTTGAAGGACGACGACTGGACGGCGGTGAAACTGCCGAACTCCTTGCGCAGATTGCGAATGATGATCTCAGCCATCGCTCACTCCGGAAAATGGCTGACGACGATGAACATGACGGTGCCCACCAGCGTGATGATGAAGGAATAAGTGTAAATCCATAGGGCCACATGCTGCATCAGCATCACGACGCCAATGGCGATCAGGATCGAGGCGACCATTTCCCATGGGCCGCGGCGCAGGCGCAGCAGGCCGTTCACGAATTCGCTCATTTCCGCACCGCCCCGAATGTGATGCCCCGCAGCAGGTGTTTGCGCAGGAGGATGGTAAAAATCATGACCGGCAAGAGGAACAGCGTGGCCCCGGCAGCGACCGCCGGCCAATCCTTTCCGCCCACGCCGATGATGGTGGGGATGAAGGGCGGCGCGGTCTGGGCTGTGCCAGATGTCAACAGAACCGCGAAGGCGTATTCATTCCAGGCGAAGATCAGGCAAAAGATTGCCGTCGACGCGATGCCCGTGGCCGCCTGCGGCAGGACGACCTTGTAGAACGCTTGGAACCGCGTGTATCCGTCGATCAGGGCCGCCTCTTCGTATTCGCGGGGGATTTCGTCGATGAAGCCCTTGAGCAGCCAGACGGCTAGCGAGATGTTCACCGCCGTGTAGAGAAGGATCATGCCAAGATGCGTGTCGCTGAGACCCAGCGTGCGGAACATCAGGAATATTGGGATCGCGACGGCGATCGGCGGCATCATGCGCGTCGACAGGATGAAGAACAGAAGATCGTCCTTCAACGGAATCTTGAAGCGGCTGAAGGCATAGGCCGCGAGTGTTCCCAGAAAGACCGACAGGAAGGTCGAACCGAAGCCGATGATCACCGAATTCAGGAAGCGCTCGCCGTAGCGCGAGGGCCCGGCGATGACCATGCCATTGTCGCGCACGAGCTGTTCATACCAGGTCGCAGGCGGCGGCATCGCGGCCAGATCCTCGGCATTGCCGCGCGTGCGCGTGGTAAAGAGGTTCACGTAACCCTCAAGTGTGGGCTGGAACAGGACCTTGGGCGGATACGAGATCGAATCGGGGCCGCTCTTGAACCCCGTCGCGATAATCCAGATGAGCGGGGTGATCGTAACCAGCGCGTAGAGGATGACGATGGTTCCCGCGATCCATTTCTGCCGCGAAGAGGGTGCGGTGATCGAATAGCTACTCATCTTTCTTTCACCTTGTTCAGCGCCTTGACGTAAATAGAGGCCAAGCCAAAGACGGTAACAAACAGGATGATCGCATAGGCTGAGGCATAGCCGGTCCGCCATTTCTCGAAGGCTTCGCGTTTCAGGTTGATCGATGTGAGTTCGGTGGTTGATCCCGGGCCGCCGCCGGTCAACTGGACCACAAGGTCGAACATCTTGAAATTCTCGATGCCGCGGAACAGCACCGCGAGCATCAGGAACGGCATCACCATGGGAATGGTGATGGTCCAGAACTGCCGCCAACTGCTGGCCCGGTCGATGGCCGCGGCTTCGTAGATATAAGTCGGGATCGAACGCAGGCCGGCAAGGCAGATCAGCATCACGAAGGGCGTCCACATCCATGTGTCAACGATGACAATGGACCACGGCGCAAGATCAACCGAGCCGATCATGGTGAATGACGATGGATCCGCCCCCGCGAAGAATGCCACCACATAGTTGAAAATGCCGATTTGTGGCTGGTAGAAAAAGGTCCAGAAATTTCCTACCACGGCGGGTGACAGCATCATGGGCAGCACGATGATCGTCGTCCACAGATCGCTGCCCCTGAATTTGCGGTTGATGAGCCAGGCAAGCGTGAAGCCAATCAGCACCTGAAGAACAATCGTCCAGATCAGGAAATGCGCCGTGACCTGCATCGTGTTCCAGATATCGGGATCGTTCAGGATGCGGCGGTAGTTGTCGAATCCCACCCAGTCCACCGGCCGGTTCGGCTGGTTTGCCCGGTAGTTGGTCAAGCTGAGCCGGATCGTCCAGATCAGGGGGAAGATATTGATCGCAAGTAGCAGAAAGATCGTCGGCGCCACGAAGATCCAGGCGATGGCACGGTCACTCAGGCCTCTGATACGGCGTGCGGCCGCTAGCGGCGTGACCTTTGCGACGCGCTCTTGAAGGGAGTCGGACATGGAGATTCTTTCGCTGACTTGGAAGGTGCGCGCAAGGCCCTGGGAGACCCAACGGGCCCTGCGCGGTTTCCTTTTGCCCGCCCGGTTCAGGGCGGGCATTCCAGGGCCTAAAGCTTGCCGTCATCCTTGAAGGTTTTGGTCCAATCCTCGACCAGCCCATCAAGTGCTTCTTGCGCCGTGCCCTTTCCGGCAACGACATAGTCGTGGAAGCGCTTTTGCGTGTCCTGAAGCAGCGTCGCATAGGTGGGCTCGGCCCAGAAGTCCTTCACGATGGCCATCGAGTCGAGGAAGGTCTGTGCATAGGGCTGGCTGGTCGCGAAATCGGCGGCTTCAACCACTGACCTCAGACAGGAGAACCCGCCGGCCTTCCACCATTTCTGTTGCACCTCGGGTTGTGCAAACCATTTAATGTATTCAAGTGCTGCGGCCTGCTTTGTTGAGTATGACACGACCGAAATGCCCTGGCCGCCAAGCTGGGCGAACTTTTCGCCGGTCGGGCCGTCCGGGTTGACGAGATAGCCGGTCTTGCCGCCGCCGACATTCGGATCGGCTTCGAAGCCTGGCCAAGTGAAGGCAAAGTTCATCTGCA
>CAYVDY010000767.1:0-2943 GCA_964450255.1 uncultured Candidatus Solibacter sp.
CTCGGCTCCTATCGCGAAAAGTCCCTCGGCATCGAGGACGGCGCCGCCCGCATTGCCCGGAAACTGGGCCTCGACGAGAACGCAATCCGCCGCGCCGCCAAGCTCTGCAAGACCGATCTGATGACCGAAATGGTCAAGGAGTTCACGGACCTGCAAGGCATCATGGGCGGCCTCTATGCCAAGGCGCAGGGCGAGCCCGAAACTGTCTGGCGCGCCATGTACGACCACTACAAGCCGCTCTCCATGGATGGGCCCATCCCGGCCACAGTGGAGGGCTGTGTCCTCTCCATCGCCGACAAGTTCGACAGCCTGGAGGGATGCTTCGCCCTCGGCATGATCCCCACCGGCTCCAAGGATCCCCTCGGCTTGCGCCGCGCGGCGCAAGGCATCGTCAAGATCCTCGTAGAGGGCCGCATCCGGCTCAACCTCGACGAGTGCATCACTGATGGCGCCGAGGCCACCAACCGTCTGTTCCTGCACGAGCGAAAGCCCGGCTACGCCGAAAACCGCGATCCCAGCGGCGCGCTCGAGCTCACCCGCCAGCTCCGCGACTTCATGCTGGAGCGCGTGAAATACTACTTCCGCGAAGTGGGCCGCTTCGCCTACGACGAAATCTCCGCCGTCCTGGCCGCCCAACCGCCGCATCTCGTCGACGCCGAGGCCCGTCTGCACGCCCTCAAAATGGTGCGCCAGACGGAAGACTTCGAACCCCTGGCCGCCAGCTTCAAGCGCATCGGCAATATTCTCAAGCAAGCCGGCCACCCCGGCGGCGCCGTCTCCCCGGGACTCCTCGAATCCGGCGCGGAGAAAGACCTCTACCAGGACATGACGCGCGTCCTGGCCCGCGTCCGCCAACTCCGTCAGTCCGACGACTACATCCAGGCGCTGCTGGCCGTGGCCACCCTGCGGCCGGCCGTGGACAGCTTCTTCGACCAGGTCCTGGTGAACGCGCCCGATGCCGCCGTTCGCCAAAACCGCCTCACCCTCCTGGGCCAGCTTTTTTCCGAAGTTTCTTCGATCGCCGATTTCTCGGAGATCGTGACATCATCAACGTCCGAATGAACTCTTCAGTCTACCGATCAATCAGGAGCTAACAATCGATATGAGTAAATACGTCTACTCCTTCGGCGGCGGTACCGCCGAGGGCGACGGAACGATGAAAGACTTGCTCGGCGGCAAAGGCGCCGGCCTCGCCGAGATGTGTCGCACCGGGGTGCCAGTCCCCGGTGGCTTCACCATCATCACCGACGTTTGCAACGTCTTCTTTGACAACGACAAGAAGGTCCCGAAGGCTGTCGACGAACAGATCTGGGAAGCCCTCGCCAAGCTCGAGGCCCTGATGGGCAAGAAGCTCGGCGACGCCGCCGATCCGCTGCTCCTCAGCGTCCGCTCCGGCGCGAAGTTCTCCATGCCCGGCATGATGAACACGATTCTGAACCTCGGCCTCAACGACAAGACCACCGAAGGTCTCGCCAAGAAGACCGACAACCCGCGCTTCGCCTACGATTGCTACCGCCGCTTCATCCAGATGTTCGGTGAAGTCGCCATGAACGTCGAGATGGAGCACTTCGACGAAGCCTTCGACGCGCAGAAGGCCAAGAAGAAGTACACCGACGACTCCCAGCTCACCGCCGACGACCTCAAGGCCATCATCGTCGAGTACAAGAAGATCTTCAAGAAGCACGCCAAGATCGACTTCCCGCAGGATCCCCGTCAACAGCTCATCCTCTCCCGCAACGCCGTCTTTATGTCCTGGTGGGCCCCCAAGGCCTCCTACTACCGCAAGATGGAGAAGATCAGCGACCGCCTCGGCACCGCCTGCAACATTCAGGCGATGGTGTTCGGCAACATGGGAGACACCTCCTGCACCGGCGTCGGCTTCACCCGTGACCCCGGTAGCGGCGAGAAGGTCTTCTACGGCGAATACCTCGTCAACGCCCAGGGCGAAGACGTCGTCGCCGGCATCCGCACCCCCACGCCCATCTCTGAACTCAAGGCCTGGAACGCGGACGTCTACAACCAGCTCCGCACCATCACCAACCAGCTCGAGCAGCACTACAAGGACATGCAGGACTTCGAGTTCACCGTCCAGGACGGAACTCTGTGGATGCTGCAGACCCGCAACGGCAAGCGCACCGGCCCCGCCGCTGTGAAGGTCGCTGTCGTGATGTGCGAGGAAGGCCTGATCGACGAGAAGACCGCCGTCATGCGCGTCGCTCCGGCGCAGCTCGATCAGCTCCTCCACCCCGTGTTTGACCCCGCCTCGCTGAAGACCCTCACCAAGCTCGCTGTCGGCATCGACGCCAGCCCGGGCGCCGCAGTCGGCCGCCTGGCCTTCACCTCCGACGACGCCGTCACGATGTCGGCCAAGTCGCCCGTCATCCTCATCCGCAAAGAGACCACGCCGGACGACATCCACGGCATGGACGCCGCCAAGGGCATCCTGACCGCCGTCGGCGGCAAGAGCTCACACGCGGCCGTTGTGGCGCGCGGCATGGGCGTCCCCTGCATCGTCGGCTGCGGCGCCATCGCCATCAATGAGCGCGGCAAGTCCGCCACCATCAAGACGGCCACCAAGGTCGTCACCGTCAAGGAAGGCGACTGGGTCTCCATCGACGGCACCACCGGCGCCGTCTACCTCGGCCAGGCCGCCACGAAGGATCCGGACCCCAACTCCCCGGCCTTCGCCAAGTTCATGAAGATGGCCGACAAGTTCCGCGGCACATTCGGTGTCCGCGCCAACGCTGACATCCCGCGCGACGCCAAGGCCGCCCGTGCCTTCGGCGCCGAAGGCATCGGCCTGTGCCGCACCGAGCACATGTTCTTCGCCGAAGACCGCCTGCCCTTCGTCCAGGCCATGATCCTCACCGACAACGTGAAGGACCGCACCAAGGCCCTCGCCAAGCTCCTGCCCATGCAGCGCAAGGACTTCGCCGGTCTGTT
>CAYVDY010000768.1:0-2939 GCA_964450255.1 uncultured Candidatus Solibacter sp.
GTCCAGATACGCATGGGGGAGTTCCTTGTCCAGTGTCTAGGGCTGGAGCCTAGTCTTCTACCTTTTTCTTCTTGAGGAAGGTCATCATGCTGCGGAGCTCTTCGCCGACGGTTTCGATCTTCTGGGTGCGCTGGGATTCACGCATAGCCAGGAAGCCGGAGCGTCCGCTCTTGTTCTCCGCCATCCAGGCTCTTGCGAATTCGCCGGTCTGGATTTCCGCGAGGATCTTCTTCATTTCGGCGCGGGTCTGATCTGTGATGACACGCGGGCCGCGAGTGTAGTCGCCGTACTCAGCGGTATCGGAGACGGAGTAGCGCATGTAGCTGAGGCCGCCCTCATAGATGAGGTCGACGATCAGCTTGAGTTCGTGGAGGCATTCGAAGTAGGCGATCTCCGGGGCGTAGCCCGCCTCGACGAGGGTCTCGAAGCCTGCGCGGATCAGCTCGGAGGCGCCGCCGCAGAGAACAGCCTGTTCGCCGAAGAGGTCGGATTCGGTCTCTTCCTTGAAGGTGGTTTCGATGACGCCGGCCTTGAGAGAGCCGAGGGCTAGCGCGTACGCCAGGGCGTTTTCGAGCGCATGGCCGGAGGCGTCCTGGGCGACGGCGACGAGGGCGGGCACGCCCTGGCCTTCGGTGAAGACTTCGCGGACGCGGTGGCCGGGGGCCTTGGGGGCAACCATGGAAACGTCAACGCCGGCGGGCACCTTGATGAAGCCGAAGTGGACGTTGAAGCCGTGGGCAAACATGAGGGTCTTGCCGGGCTTCATGGACGGCGCGATGTCGGAGTTGTAGAGCTCGGCCTGGATGTGATCCGGGACGAGGATCATGATGAAGTCGGCCGCGGCGGCGGCTTCGGCGGGGGAGACGACGGTGAGGCCGGCGGATTCGGCCTTGGCGCGGGACTTGGAGGCCGCGGGGAGGCCGACGCAGACGTTGATGCCGGAGTCGCGCAGATTCAGCGCGTGGGCGTGGCCCTGGGAGCCGTAGCCGATGATGGCGACCGACTTGCCTTCGAGTGCGGCGAGCGAGCCATCCTTCTCATAAAAACGCTTTGCCATGATGTGAGATATTCCTTTGGGTGTTACTTGGCTGCCACGGGTTCACCGTGTGCTTTGGGGACCGGCGGCGCGAGCCGCAGTTTTTTTGATTCGAGCGAGACGGCGACCATGCCGGAGCGGGTCACCTCGATTTCGCCGTAAGCTTCCATGACGGCGATGAACTCTTCGAGCTTTTCAGGGTCGCCGGTGGCTTCGATGGCGAAGCCGTCGACGGATGAGTCGACGACGCGGCCGGCGAAGATCTCGGATTCCTTGAGGATGGCGGTGCGGTTCTCCATGGTCGCGCGAACGCGGAGGAGAACCATCTCTCGGAGGACGGCTGGGGCTTCCGTGAGATCGGAGGCCTGCAGCACGTTAACGAGCTTATTCATCTGCTTGATGACCTGAGAGCGCTGGCGGGAGTCTACGTCAACGGTGATGGTCATCCGGGACAGCATGGGATCGAGCGTGCGCGCGACGGTGAGTGACTCTATATTGTAGCCGCGCTGGCTGAGCAGCCCTGTGACGCGCATGAGAGCGCCGGGCTTGTTCTCCATGAGGATTGAGATAGTCATGAGCATGGTGGTGACTCCTAATTACGGGACGGCGACGGGCTGGGGCGGGGCGAGGACCATTTCGTTGATGGCGCCGCCGGCGGGGACCATGGGATAGACGTTTTCGAACTGAGTGACGCGCACGTCGAGGACGTAGGGGCCGGGTTCGGCGACCATTTCCTGGAGGGCGGGGACCAGTTCATGCGGGTAGCGGATGATGCGGCCCTTGATGCCATAGGCCCCGGCGAGCATTTCGATATTGGGGAACGAGCAGATCTCGACCGACGAGAGGCGATTGTTGTAGAACAGATCCTGCCACTGGCGGACCATGCCGAGGTAGCCGTTGTTCATGATGACGAGCTTGACGGGCAGGCCCTGGTTGGCCAGCGTAGCGAGTTCCGGGATGGCCATTTGGAAGCCACCGTCGCCGCAGATGGCGAAGACGAGCTTATCGGGGTGGGCCATTTGCGCGCCGATGGCGGCGGGGAGGCCGAAGCCCATGGAGCCTAGGCCGCCGGAACAGATCCAGGTGCGCGGGTTATTGAAGCGGATGAACTGGGCGGCCCACATCTGATGCTGGCCGACGTCCACGCTGACAATGGCCTCGCCTCCGGAGATCTTATCGATCTCGTACATCAGGTGCTGAGGCTTGATCTCGTCCGTGGAGAAGACGGGGGCGAGGGGGTGTTCTTCCTTCCAATCGCGGATCTGCTTCCACCAGGCCTTGCGGTCCTCGGCATG
This sequence comes from uncultured Candidatus Solibacter sp., assembly GCA_964450255.1. GTDB lineage: Bacteria > Acidobacteriota > Terriglobia > Bryobacterales > Bryobacteraceae > Paludibaculum. The sequence continues at coordinate 2,332 of CAYVDY010000768.1, forward strand.
AAGGGGGGCCATTTCGGCCTCCATCTCCTTGAGATTCTTGTTGAGCTTGGCGAGGACCTTCTTGGCGTCGCCGACGATAGGGAGATCGGCCACGCGGATCTTGCCGATTTCAGCGGGATCGATATCAAGGTGGATGACCTTGGCGTGGGGGGCGAAGGCGGCGAGGCGGCCGGTGACGCGATCGTCAAAGCGGACGCCGAGGGCGATGAGGAGGTCGCATTCGTACATGCCCATGTTGGCGGTGTAGGAACCGTGCATGCCGGGCATGGAGATGAAGTTGGGGTGAGAGCTGGAGAGGCCGCCGAGGCCCATCAGGGTGCAGACGGCGGGGGCATCGAGGGTCTCGACGAGTTCGGTGAGTTCGGGCGTGGCTTCGGCAGCCAGGATGCCGCCTCCGGCGTAGACGTAGGGGCGGGAGGCCTCCCACATCATCTGGGCGGCGCGTCGGATCTGGCCGGCGTGACCATCGGTGACGACCTTGTAGCCGGGCAGGTGGATCTCGTTGACGGGAGTATAGTGCGACATTGCCATCAGGACGCTCTTGTGGATATCGACGAGGACGGGACCCGGGCGGCCGGTGGGGGCGCGTTGGAAGGCCCCATGGACGG
>CAYVDY010000769.1:0-2924 GCA_964450255.1 uncultured Candidatus Solibacter sp.
CGGCTTCCTGGCGAGCATGTTCTGGACTCGCAGCGTCTCGGTGGGCGCATCGGCCTGGCTGTTCGGCCTGATCGGCGCGATGATCACCGTGGGCCTGCTGCATCGCGGATCGTATGAAGCGGCGGCGATCAAGGAGTTTTACATCCGCTGGGCGGTCTATGGGCTGCTGTGGGGGTTGCTGCCGTTCTTCCGCGTGGACAACGCGGCCCACGTAGGCGGGCTGGTGACGGGGTTCCTGACAGCCTGGGTTACCGGCACGCCGCGGAAGTTCGCGGTCGTGAAGGAACAGGTCTGGGGCGTGGTTTGCCTGGTGATGGTGGCGCTCACCGTCTACGCATTCGTGCAGATGTTCCTTTGGAACCGGTCGGTGGCCGGGTAGTTACTTTTTGTCTTCCAGAAGCGCATCGCGGCGGACGCGTTCGCCTTTGAACATCACGCTCCAGATGCGCTCGGTGAGGGTGATGTCTTCCAGCGGGTTGCCTTCCACAATCAGCAGCGTCGCCTCGGCGCCGGGACGGATTGTGCCCAGGCGATCGGCCACTCCGGCGGCCTGCGCCGCGCGCGACGTGGCGTTGAGAAGCGCGTCCTTGGGCGAGGCGCCGGATGCGACCGAGAGCTTCAGCTCGCGGTGAATGGCAGGGCCATGCGGGACGCCCAACGGCGGCTTGCCGCTGGCGATCGACGCGTGCAGCTTCTCGAGATCGGCGGGCTTCACCACCTGCTGCATGAGCGTGTCCTTGAACAGGCCTGTGTTGCCGGCCGCTAGTTCCTGCATCACGAGAGACTTGCCCTGCGGCGCGGCAGTCGCGAGAATTACTTCGGCGCCGGCGATCTCCCCGGACCGGACGCGGCTCTGCAATTGCGCCGCGATCTTGAGCGGATCCGGCGGCGTGCGCACGGCCGTGACGCCGCAGTAGAGGTACGCGCCGAGCGAGCGCTCCATGGCCAGCGCCTGCCTGGCTCCATCGGGATCCGGCGCGCCGGTGCCCGGGAAGAAGAGGTTCACATTCGTATCGATCAGGCCGGGCAGGACCGTTTTACCGGAGGCCTCCAGGGTCTCGGCGTGCAGTTCCTTCGCATCTGGCGCGGCGCCTTCGAAGATCGCCTCGATGCGCCCGCTCTTCACCAGCAGGGATCCACGTTCGATGACGCGCCCGTCACCGGTAAAGATGCGCGCGTCCTTGATGAGCCACGTCTGCCCGCGGCGCATCTCGCGCGCCAGGATCTGCGTCTCTTTCAGATTGTCCTTGGAGTACACCTGCCAGATGCCGATGGCCACGAACGGCGCCAGCACGCCCAGCAGCCAGAGCTTCGCGCCGGGCTTCAGCTTGTCGTCCTTCTCCCAGCGGAAGAGCTTCACCGAGAGCAGCAGCGCGATCAGCGTGGTGAGGATCAGCGCGCCGAGCGCCACCATGTTGTCAGCCAGCGACTGATCGCGCACCAGGATGTTCTGCATGCCCAGATAGAGGTGCGTGGAAGGCAGAAACTGCGCCACCGATTGCAGCCAGTCCGGCAGGATGTTCAGCGGGATCGTCGCGCCGGAGAGCATCAGCATCGGGAGGTAGAGAAGTTGAATCACCACCTGGCTTTCAGCCATGGAGTTCACCACCGAGGCGATGATCAGGCCGATGCCGCGGAAGGCCAGCACGCCGGCGCTGACCATCACGATCAGGGAGAGCGCGTGGGTTGGCACGTCCATGCCGTAGCGCAGCTTCGCGATGACCAGGAAGAAGATCACTGTGGGGAGGAAGACCAGCCAGCCGGTGAGGAGCGACCCGACCAGGATGGGCGCGGGCGTGATGGGGGCGACACGGAAGCGGCGCAGAATGCCGGCCTCACGCTCGGCCGTGGCGCGCATGCCGCCGCCAAAAAAGCCGGTGCCCAGTACGCCGAGCATCAACACCATGGTCACCACCTGCGCCATGGCGCCGCTGGAGGCGGCCGCGCCGAACCCTTCACCGAAGGCGATGAAGAAGATCAGCGGCATCATGTAGTTGAAGAACAGCACCAGGCGGTCCCGGACCGTCAACTGCAGGGTGCTCTTGAAATAGGCGAGATATGCCTTCATGGGAGTAAGAACAATTTAGTCGCGAAGTGTTTTGCCGGTGAGTTCGAGGAAGACGTCTTCCAGGGTGGGCCGTTTGATGTGGAGGTCGTCGAGTTCGGCGCCCTGGCTGTCCAGCCATTTGACCAGATCGACCACGGCGCGGGCGGGTTTTTCCACCGAGACGGTCATGTGGCGGCGGTCGGCCGAGAAGGCAGGCGCGTAGGGTTCGGGGGGCGTCCCGGCCAGCGGCTCCACCGTGGTGATCTCGACGCGCGCGTGGCCAAGGACGCGTTGCTGGAGTTCTCGCGGGCTGCCGATGGCGATCACTTTGCCTTCGTCCACGATGGCCACGCGGTGGCAGAGCCGTTCCGCCTCTTCGATGTAGTGCGTAGTGAGGAGGATGGTGCGTTTCTGATCGCGCATCTCTTCGATGAGCGTGTGGATCTCCAGGCGCACCTGCGGATCCAGGCCGGTACTGGGCTCATCGAGGAAGACGATCTGCGGATCGTTGACCAGGGCGAGAGCGATGGCCAGACGCTGCTTCTGGCCGCCGGAGAGCGTGGAGTAGAACGCCGTGCGCTTGTCCCATAGCTGGAGGCGCTTCAGGAGGGCGTTTGTATCGACGGCCTTGGTGTAGAGCGCGGCGAAGAGTTCGGCCGCCTCCTGCACCTTCATCTTCTCGGGCAGGCGCGTGGACTGAAGGGAGACGCCGATGCGCTCCTTCACGGCCATCGTGTCGCTGGCGGGATCGAAACCGAGCACCTTGACCTCGCCGCTGGTGCGCGTGCGCAGTCCTTCCAGGATCTCGACAGTGGTGGTCTTACCCGCCCCGTTGGGGCCGAGCAGGCCGAAGACCGCACCGGCCGGCAGGCCGAAA
>CAYVDY010000770.1:0-2921 GCA_964450255.1 uncultured Candidatus Solibacter sp.
CGTGGGGAGTGGCGTTCCTGGACTGGGTGAGGGATCACCTCTACGCCGGGCCGGCAGGAGCCGGTTGCGCCGCGCAGCTGTTCGAAGCCGCGGAGGCCGAAAACTGCACCATCTCCGCGGTGCAGGCCACGCGAGAAGGCCAGCTCACCAGTTTCGGCGCAGTGGGGGGGCAGCGCCTGTCCACAGCCAGTCCGCTGTACAAGATCGACACTGTCCTGGAGAAGCCGACGCCCACCGAAGCAGAACAGAAGATCATCGTACCCGGGCTGCGTGCCGGCCACTACCTCTGCTTCTTCGGCATGCACGTGCTGACGCCGGCAGTGCAAGGCATCCTGGGAGAACTGCTGGCTGCCGACTCCAACGGCCGTGTCAACCTCTCTTCCGCGCTTTCCGAACTGGTCAATCGAGAGCGGTATCTGGCGTTGCAGATGACGGAGCGGCGGTACGATCTCGGGGCGCGCTACGGGCTCTTGAACGCGCAACTGGCAGTGGCTCTGAGCGGCAACGATCGGGTTGAGATTCTCTCCAATATCGTGGAGCTGTTGGCGGTGCGGGAGCCGGCGCACGACGGGCACGCCCAATGAGCGCACTTCGGGCGATCATTACGGCGACGCGACCGGAGGTCCGGAATCAGGCCCTAGAGCGGATCTGCTCCCCCGCCGATGCGCCCACTCTGCTGGCTGAGTGTGATGCGCTGGAGGCCTATCGCAAGGCCAGCGGCAGCCTGTATGAACGAGTGAGGGCGCTGTTCTTTCTATCGGCCGTGCACCGCTTCCATCTACCAGGAAAGCCCGGAGTTGCTGCCGAAGGGCGTGTTCCATTCGTGGGGTACAACCATCTGCTGCAGCGGCGATTTGAGGAGGCGATACGGTCCTTTCTGCAGGCGCAACAAAGTCGGGGACCGAGTGACGCGGTCTCCAGCGCGCTGGCAATGGCCTACAAGGGACTGGCGTTTCAGACTCTGGCGGACCAGGTGCGCCGCAGCGTCCGCAGTGTGCGGGGTAATCAGTGGATGTTCCGAACCGGGCATCCGGCCGACGATCCGCTGCGTATCCGGGCGGAACTGCTGAGCCGCGATCCGGACTCCGGCCTATACCCGATTCTGCACGAAGCCACACCGGTGCGGATGGATCTTTCGCACAGCGGCTGGAGCGACATCTTCTTCCTTGGGATGGACTACCCCGAGGGGGCGCGGGTATTGAATATTTCAATCGATTTGGCGGTACGGGGGAAAGCGGAAGACGAGCCGCAGCCGCCGGTGGAGGCCTGCTTCCGTGTGATCGACGAACCGGTGCTGCGCCTGACGAGCGTTGATCTCGGAGCCTCGGCCGACATAACCACGCTGGCGGAGGTGTTTGATTTTGCCCGCGACTACCTGGGCCTGCTGAAGGCCGCGATCATCGCCGCAGGACTTGTACCTTCCGGCATGGAAGGATCGGGGCAATCGCTGGCGGCTCTGTTGTTCGTGCTCACCGGCAGGCAGGGGCACGGTCTGGAGATCGTCAGCAAGGTCAATGACATCCCGAAGGGCTCCCGCCTCGCCGTCTCCACCAACCTGCTGGCCAGCCTGATTTCGGTGTGCATGCGGGCCACGGGGCAGATCCGGGCGCTGACCGGAGGCCTGGAGGAGAGCGACCGCCGGCAGGTGGCGGCGCGCGCCATCCTGGGCGAATGGCTGGGCGGCAGCGGGGGCGGCTGGCAGGATTCCGGGGGAGTGTGGCCGGGGATGAAGTTGATCGAGGGCGTGGCGGCCCGGGAGGGAGATGTGGAGCACGGCATCAGCCGCGGCTGCCTGCTTCCGCGTCATCGCGTTTTCGATCTGGACGAGGTCTCGGCGGATACGCGCCGCAAGCTGCAGGATTCGCTGGTGCTGGTGCACGGCGGCATGGCGCAGGACGTCGGACCGATTCTGGAGATGGTGACCGAGAAGTATCTGCTGCGCAGCGAGCGGGAATGGAAGGGCCGCCAGCAGGCCATCAATCTGCTGGACGAGATCATCGAGTGTCTGCGCGCCGGCGACATTAGGGGTGTCGGCGAGCGGACGCAGCGCAACTTCGACGGGCCGATTCAGACCATCATCCCGTGGGCGGCGAACCACTATACGCGCTGCCTGATCGATCGCGCGCGTGAGGAGTTCGGCGAGCAGTTCTGGGGCTTCTGGATGCTGGGCGGCATGGCCGGCGGCGGCATGGGCTTTCTGTTTGCGCCGGAGGTGAAGGCCGCGGCGCAGGATCGGATGGCCGTCATCATGAGCGAGGTGAAGCGCTCTATGGACCGCGCCGTGCCGTTCGCGATGGAACCGGTGGTGTACAACTTCACCATCAACGAGCGCGGCACCTGGGCCACTCTGCAAACCGGACATGCCGCGCTGCTGCCGGCCCGCTACTACCGCCTGCGCCTGCCGGAGTTGCTGCGCCGCGACACCCGCACATTGACGCCGGCGCAACGCAGCGAACTGGAGACATTTGGAGCGGCCTGCCGGAGGGATGCCGAACTGGGCGGGATGGTGCAAACGGTTTTCGAGCGCATGCTGCCCACGGACGAAGCCAAGGCCGCGGGAGGAGTCCGCAGCCTGGACGCGCTGCTGCGCGAATACGGCTTTGACCGGGTGCAGCATGAGAAGATCCGCGCCGACTTGCGCAGCGGCCGGATCGGCCTTTCGCAGAACCGGCTGCCCGTCAGCAGCACCATCGAAGACGTCAAGCCTGACGACGTGACCGACGTGCGCGGCAAGCTGGCGCCGCATTTCAGGCAGGTGGGCGAAGCCGCGCTGCGCGCGGGCGCCGTGGCGGTTGTGTCGCTGGCGGGCGGCGTAGGCAGCCGCTGGGCGCGCGGCGCCGGCGTGGTGAAAGCGCTGACTCCGTTTGTGCAGTTCGGCGGGCGGGACCGGAACCTTGTTTAAGTGCACCTTGCCAAGTCAC
>CAYVDY010000771.1:0-2912 GCA_964450255.1 uncultured Candidatus Solibacter sp.
GTCCGCGCAATCTCGCCCAGCCGTGCCAGCGTATCCAGCTTCTTGCCGCCATAGCGCACGCCATCGGCGCCGATCAGCACCTTCGGCTCGATCTGCCAGAACCGGTCCAGGACGCCAGCCACGCCGAAGTCCGGCGAACAGGAACTCCAAACCGCCCCGATGCTCGCCGCCGCCAGCATGGCGATCACCGCTTCAGGAATGTTCGGAAGATATCCGGCTACCCGATCACCCGCCACGACGCCCGACGCGCGCAGCGCCTGCGCCATGCGCGACACCTGCGCGTGCAGGTCGCTGTGCGACAACTCGCGCCGCTGCCCGCTCTCGTTGCAGGCGATGATCGCAGCGGAATCGTCCCGGTACCACAGCAGATTCTCTGCGAAGTTCAGCCGCGCGCCCGGGAACCATGCCGCCTGCCTCAGCCCTTCCCGCGGCTCCATCACGCTGTCCCAGCGCTTGGAAGACTTCACCCCGCAGAATCGCCACACTGCAGGCCAGAACTCTTCCGGCTGCTCAACCGACCAGCGCCACAGCGATTCGTAGTCGTGATGCCCGGCCATGAAGCGGCTCAGATTGCTCTGCGCCACACGCCGCGGCGAGGGCGTCCAGATGGGGCCGTTCTCAGTCGCGGACATACGGGAGCAGTTCCTCGTACGTCATTGCGCCGGGATGATAAAGAACCACGACGCCCTGCTTGTTGATCACCGCCAGTGTCGGCGTGGTGCTGACACCCCACAGCTTCATGTTCTCCTCGCTCACCGGTACGGTCATGCCGCGAATCGACCCGTAGAACTTCTGGCGAACCTGCTCGATGTACTTGAGCTCCTCGGGGCGCGGCACCTCCACGCCACCGGCGGCATAGCCATATGGCTGCGTCGGGCCGATTACCGTCACGGCCGGGAAGTCCTTCGCAATCCGGGCGATTGTCTCTACTTCCCCCTTGCAGTCGCCACACCAGTGCGCCCAGAAGAACAGCAGCACTGTCTTGCCTTTCAATGCCCCCAATGTCGGCGGCTGCGTCCCGGCAAAGTCCGTCATGCTCAGCACCGGCGCTCGCTTACCCACCAGCGAAACCAGGTGCAGGTTCTTCTGGATGCGCGTCCGGATTGAAGTGTCCTTCCACTGAACCAGTTCCGTCCGCAGAAACGCCACCGCCTCGATCCGTTCGCCGCGCGCCATAGAGATCTGTGACTGCACCTCAATCGACGCGCCCAGCGCCAGCGGCAGCCACTTATCGTCGTCCAGCTTGCGCTTCTTCAGCATCGGCAGCACGAAGTTACGTGTCTCTGCCGCGTACTTGTCGGCCTCGTCCCAGTGCTTCGCCGCCAGATGCCCGCGGCCCATCCAGCTATACGCCAGAACCCATTCCGGTGTCACGCCCGAAGCCTTCCGGCTCCGGTCCAGCGCCTGCTGTGCAGCCGTGAAATCTTTCGCGTCAATAGCCGCGCGGACGTCTTTTACGATCTGCGGCGTCTGCGCGCACGCTGCCGTCACCACCAACAGAGAAAGGGCTGCAATTCGTAGGTACACGTTCATAGGATGTCACCTCGCCAACATGGGCTTCACTAAGCCCTGAATTCCGTTCCAGGCGATCTGCACGCCGATGCAGAACAGGATGAAACTCGATAACCGCATCACCACGCTGGTGCCCGTCGGCCCCAGCGCCCGGCTCATGCGCTCCGCCGAGGCGTAACACAGCCAGATCAGCCCGCAGATGATCACTGCCCCGCCGAGCGAGGCCACCAGGGCCTCCACCGAAAACATTGACGCCGACTCCATCCGCTTCGGCAGGTTCGCGCCCAACGTGATGGCTACCGAGATTGAACCCGGTCCCACCGTTAGCGGCAGCGTGTACGGATAGAACGCATGGCTCAGAATGTCGCGTTCGCCGATCTGATTCGGATCCTGCTCGCGCCGGTCCGGCTGGTTCAGCAGGCGCCAGCCTGTGGCTGCGACAATCAATCCGCCGCCCACCTGCACTGCCGATAGAGAGATCCCAAAGAACGCCAACACATGCGCGCCCACAAAAAGAGACGCCATCAGCAGGGCGAAGCTGTTGACGGCGATCTTCCTTGCCAGCACCCTCTGCGTCTCCGACGGATATTGGCCCGTCAGGCTCAGAAAAATCGGCGCGCCGCCCAGCGGATTCACAATCGGGAACAATGTGGCGGCAATGAAGACCGTCGTCTTCACCACTTCCGCTGTTGAGAATTCCATACCCTACCCTTGGCCGTACGTTGCACCCGGACCTTGCTTGCGCAGGAAATGCTCGTCCAGCAGCGCCTGTTCCACCGCTGTCGCCGCAGGATTCAGGCTTACGGTCACCGAAGCGATCCTGGCGATCTCTTCCAGCAGCACCGCATTCATTGCCGCCTTGGCTGGTGAAGGCCCCCACGCAAACGGCCCGTGGCTCGCCACCAGGACGCCCGGCTGCCGAGTGGCGTCCAGCCCCGCAAACCGCCGGACAATCGCCTTGCCGGTGTTCAGCTCATACTGGCCCTGGATCTCGGCGTCGCTCAGCGGCGCAGTCACCGGAATGCTGCCGTACCAGTAATCGGCGTGCGTCGTGCCGAAGCACGGGATCTCTTTCCGGGCCTGCGCCCAGGCCACCGCGTAGCTGGAATGCGTGTGCACCACGCCGCGAACGCCGGCGAAACTCCGGTAGATCTCCAGATGCGTGTCGACGTCGGACGACGGCTTCAGCGAGCCTTCTACGATTTTACCGTTCAGATCGGTCACGACCATGTCTTCCGGCCGCAGCTTCTCGAACGGAACGCCGCTCGGTTTGATGGCCATCAGGCCCTCTTCCGGCGAGTAGCCACTCGCGTTGCCGAACGTATACATCACCAGGCCGCGCCGCACGATTTCGAGGTTCGCCTCGATGCTGAGCGAGGGAAACACGTTCGCTTCCTGCG
>CAYVDY010000772.1:0-2905 GCA_964450255.1 uncultured Candidatus Solibacter sp.
GACCGAGGTGATGACGATCAACCGGCTGGTGGCCCCTGCTTCCGAGCACGCCATGTGCGTATTCCGGCGAAGCCGATCACGATTCCGGGATCATGCCGATCATCATTCCGGGGGATGCCGATCACCATCGGAGCGAAGCGACGTTGGCTTGTTTCATCATCGTGAAGTGATCGGCATGAGTCAATCTCTTCACGCTTGAGCGGGGAGTAGGGGTGCGGGGCGAGGGGGCGGCGTTTGAGCCCCCTTGCCCCGCCCAATCACGTAGAAACCCGCGCGGAGCGGCCTTCATGAAGTCTCCTTCGGCCCATTGGGTCCGCGCTTCTTGCGCATCGATTCTCCTTTCAATTCGATGCGGTGAGCGTTATGCACAAGGCGGTCCAGGATCGAGTCGGCAAGAGTCGGATCGCCGATCTGGGCATGCCAGTTGGCAACGGGCAGTTGGCTGGTGAGCAGCGTCGAGCGCGTCTGGTAGCGAGCATCGCAGATTTCGAGGAAGTCGCGGCGCTCAGCTTCCGTCAGCGGGGCCATGGCCCAATCGTCGACGATGAGCAGATCGATGCGACTGAGGTGATACAGCAGCTTGGAGTGGGTGCCGTCGGCGCGCGAGGTTGCGAGACTCCGAAACAGCTCCGCCGCTTTCTGAAAGAGGGCCGTATAGCCATCGCGGCAGGCTTTCTGCGCGAAAGCCCGCGCGAGCCAGGTCTTGCCGACACCCGTCGGCCCGATGAGAAACAGGTGCTGGTGCTCGCGCACCCAGGCCGATTCCTGCGTGAGCGAGCGCACCAGTTGCCGGTCGAGCCCGCGCGCGGTGTGGTAGTCGATGTCCTCGATACACGCCGGCCCCTGGAGACGGCCGTTGCGCAGACGCCGGTCCAGCGCCCGGTTCTCGCGCCAGTTCCATTGGCGGTCGGCGAGCAGGCCGAACCGTTCTTCAAAGCTCAGGCGCTGGAGGTCGGCGCTCTCCTGTTGCTCGCGGAAGGCTTCTGCCATGCCGCGCAGGCGCATGGCGATGAGTTTGTCGATGGTGGGTTGTGTCAGCATGGTTCCTCTTTTTCTGGGTTACGGCAAGGTGGGGATGTTACCCGAGTCGAAGTAGCCGGCGCCGCGCAGGTTGGGGTGATCGACAGGCGGCGGGGGCTCGGACGGGGCTTCGGGAGCTTGGCTGTCGAGGTTGTTTTCCAGAATCGCCTTCATGCTTTGATACGTGCAGACGTTCATGGTCACGGCGCGTTGCGCGGCAGCTTCGACGCGGACATGGGGATACTTATCCCCGAGGCGAATGATGCCCAGGCAGGACCGGTAGCCCTGCTCGGGATGGCGATTCCCGTTGAGAATGCGTTGAACGACCTGCGCGGTGGCCCGGCCAATCGTCCCGGACCAGTCGACGATCCGCGCCGGGGTCCATTCCGAATACCGTTGATGGGCTTTGGGCTGGTGCGCGGTGGCGGTGGTGTGGTGGTGGCGCTCATAGGAGCGCGCGTGCGAGGCCACGCGGATGCCCCGGTGGAAGATCTCGATGGTGGATGCGGTGGAACGGACATCCACCTGACACTGCGTGAGCTGGTAGGGCACGCTGTACCAGTGGTGATCGGATTCGACATGATAATCGATGCCGACGCGCGCGGCGGTCTTCCACTCGCCGTAGTGGTAACGCTCGGCTGGCAGCGCACGCAGGGCCGGCCTGTCGAGAGCGGCAAACAGAGTCTGGCGCGAGCCTTCGCGCTTGCGGAAGGGCCGCTCATTGAGGCGGACCAGCAGTTCGGCGATGGCTTGGTTCAATTCACCGAGTGAGAAGAAAGTCCGCTTGCGCAGCGCGGCCAGGATCCATCGCTCCACCAGCAGCACCCCGGCCTCGACCTTGGCTTTGTCGCGCGCTTTGTACGGACGCGCCGGCACCACCGCCACGCCGTAGTGCTGCGCCATTTCTTCGTAGGTGATATTGACGCCTGGCTCGTAGCGGCATGCCTTGGTCACGCCGGACTTCAAATTGTCGGGCACAACGATCTCCGGTACACCGCCGAAGAATTCGAAGGCCCGCAGATGTGAGCCGATCCAGTCGGGCAAGCTTTGCGTCCAGGTGGCTTCGGAGAAGGCGTAATTGCTGGCGCCCAGCACGGCGACGAAGAGTTGCGCTTGGCGCACTTCACCGGCGCCCGGGTCCTGGATGGCTGCGGTCGGGCCGGCGTAGTCGACAAACAGCTTCTCACCGGCGCGGTGCTCCTGCCGGAGAACGACTTCGAGCTTACGCCGCCAGCGCTTGTACAACTCGCAGAACCGGCTGTAGCGATAGCCATCCGGCTGTTGCCCGCGGTACTCCTCCCAGACCAGTTGCAGGGTCAGGTGCTTATGCTGCTGTAATTCGGCGTGAACGGAGGCAAAGTCGGGCTCAGCCAGGCGGCTCGGTTTTGCCTCGGCTTCCGCTTTGGGCAGCAGAGCCGCAGCCAGACGGGCTTCCTCCCAATCGACGACCTCCGGCCACTGCAGGCCGCAGCTTGACGAGGCCTTCAAATACTCCGAGACCGTGCTCTGGCCGACGGAGCAACTCAGTGCGATCTGGCGCTGCGTCAGCCCCAGGTGGTGAAGTCTGAGGACTTCCTTGATCTTGCGCATGGACAACCTTTCTTGCGGCAACCTGTTTCCTCCACTTTCTAGTGGAGGTCAGATTGGCCGCTGGTCTGTCCAACGCCACTTCGTGAAGATGGCTTAACGATTCAATTCCGGGGATGCCGATCACGATTCCGGGATCGGCCGTCTACTGATCGGCATCAGCCCGGAATCGTGATCGCCATCAACCCGGAATCGTGATCGGCTTCACCCCGGAATCGTGATCGGCATGGGCCGGAATACGCACCATGCCGGACTGGGTGCGCCGCACGGCGCTGGCCGACCTGCTGCATGCCGACTT
>CAYVDY010000773.1:0-2905 GCA_964450255.1 uncultured Candidatus Solibacter sp.
GGCCGCGGAAGCCCTAAAATAGCCAAAAACTCAGGCGAACTGCGAAAGTCGGGCTGGCGCTCCTGCCGAAGGCGGTGACCGCAAAGGCGCGCCCGGCGGTGGTCCGGAGGCAGAAAAACGAATGATCGACGCCACTACGCTCTCCTGGAAGGGCCATGAAGGCCTGCATCCCTCCAAGGTCGTAATGCCATCACAAACATCCAGGGCTTTCGTCTTCCATTTCCCGAAGACTCACCCCATTGAGCTGGACGACAAGGAAGTGGCCTTCGCCACCGTGGCGCGCGGGACTACCGAGATCAAGAAGAAATTCAAGCTCAAGGATATGGTCTTCAACGGCAAGCTCGCCCTCTGAAGATCCTATGGCTGGGGGTTGGCGCTCAACTTTCGCGTCAACGCCTCGCCGATCGAGAATTCGTACAGCGCCAGCGATCTGAAATAGTCGCTCAACGCGGAGACCTCGCGGAGCTCCGTGTCGAACGTCGCCTGCTCCCGCAGGTTCACCAGGAACAGCGTGCCCTCACCCAGTTCGAACCTCACCCGTTCCGCTGTCTCCAATTGCCGCGCGACGTCGACCTCTTCCCGCAAGACCTGCGCCCGCCGGTAGGCTGCGAGCAGTGCCGAATACGCGTCCCGCACCTCGGCCACTACCTGGTCTTTCGCAAACCGCTCGCGCTGATCGAACTGCGTGATCCGCGCCATCGCCGCCTGGTCCCTGCCCTTTGCCGAACGGCGCTGCAGCGGCATGTCAAAGATCAAGGCCAACTCCAGTTCGTCCGGCCCGCGTCGCACCTCCCGTTCACCCAATTCCCTGGTGTAGCTCAGTGCCACGTCCATGTTCGGCATCAGTTGATTGCGCGCCAACTTGCGATCAATCTCCACCTGCCCTCGCTGCATCGCGAAGCGCTGCATCTCCGGACGCCGTTTGACGGCGAGTTCGATATCGTCCGTCATCCGCTGCTCGTTCCACTCCCTTAGGGCGGGGAAGGCCGGCGGCAATAGGGCGGCCGCAGGTAAACGCGGCTCCCCGCGGTCATCGCGCAGAAACAGAGACAGCTCAATCGACGCCAACTGCACGGCTCGCTCCAGCTCAATCACCTGCGAACGCCGTGTCAGGATGGCGCGCAGATTGTCTGTAACGTCGATCAGCGGAATCTGCCCCAGACGCGAGGCCTCTTTGAGTTGCCCATCCCGGCGCTCCGCCACCTTCAAAACGTCGGCCGCCGCCTGATACCGCCGGCCCGCCGCCAGCCAGTCGTAGTAGCGCCGCGTCGCCAGTTGCACAATCAACAGCCGCTGCTGATCTACGCCCAGGTCGGCGATCCGCCTTCCCAGCATCGCCTTCTGCAGTTCCGCCCTCCGCGAATCGATCGAGCGATCCCGCAATGTCGGAAGCCGTACGCCGGCCTTGTACTCACCAGCCGAATCGGTCTGTTTCTTTCCTTCGTAGGTGGGGAAGGCGCCTCTACCCAGCGCATAGCCGGTGAAGTAGCTCATGCCCTGGAATTGTGTGGCCTGCTCTACCGTGGCTTTGTACGTGTCATTGCGGTAGTAGCCTAGATAATCGCCCTCGTAGCCGCCTTTCAACGCCACGTCAAAGCGGCTCTCCGCCACTGTGATGTCGGCATCGGCGATCACCTTATCCTGCATCGCTACAAGCAGCGGCGGATAGTGCTTGTCCACCGACGCCAATACGTCTTCGAGCTTCAACCAAGGCGCCGCTGGAATCTCCACCTTGGGCGGGGGGACGGTCTGCCCCCACATCAACGTTGCGCCACCAAACCACAGTAGAGCCCAACGCGTCACTTCTTCTTCTCCTTCGCACCTTTTACGCCCTCTTCGTTCTCCGCGATGACCGGCGGGAAGCCGTTGAAACGCCGCCACACTTCCCAGCCTAGCGGAACCACGCGCAGCAGCACCCATCCCTTGGCCTGCACGCCTTGGCGCAGATAGTTCTGGGAGGGCCACGCCTCGTCCGCCTGGTCCGGCACAATCAGGATGCGGAACTTGCCGTCCTTGGTGTCCGTCGCGTCCACCATTCTTACCACGCCGCCAAAAGTGCCGACCGCTACCGACGGCCAGCCGACAAACTGAATGGCCGGCCAGCCGTTGAACTGCAGCCGCACCTTGTCGCCCGGATGCACCAGCGGCATATCCATCCCGTTCAGCCACAACTCCACGGTCGGGTCGTAGTTATCCGGTACGAACTGCACCAGCGGCTCACCCGATTTCAGCAACTCGCTATTGGGCTGCGCCAGCAGCCGCAGCACCGTTCCGTTGCGCGGCGCACGGACTTTCATCGTCTCCTGCCGCGCGAATCTGCCGTCGATGCGCTGCAGTTCCGCCCGGATGTTGGCCACCTCGGCCCGCGCCAGATTCAGTACCGCCCGCTCCGCCTCGATCGCCGCGTCGCCATCGGCCTGCACCTTAAGCAGGTCGTCGTCAATGGCCCGCTTCTCATTGCGCGCCGCGCTCAACGCTGCGCGCGCCCGCCGCACCTCCGCCTCGGCCGTGGCGAATTCCTGCTGCGCCAGTTCCACCGTTCGCTGGCTCGTCAGCCCGCTCTTCATCATGCCCCGCTGCCGGTCGATGTTGAGCCGCGCGGCCGTCAGCCGTTCCTCCGCCGCCGTCTGCGCCTGCTCGTTCTGCGTGATCCGGTCGATCGCCATCTGCACCCGGCTGCGCGCCGCGTTGATCGCGTTCGTTCGAGACTCTTCCAGGCGCCCCAGGCGATCCTGATGAGCGCCCACCCGGCTCTCGCCGTTCACCCGCCGGTCCATCACCGCCGTCCGCTCGTTGCCGATGCGCTCCATGATCTGCGGATCGTTATCCGTCAGCTCGACAATCAGGTCGCCGGACTTTACCTTCGTGCCTTCAATTACGTGCCATTTCAGCACGCGGCCCTCCA
>CAYVDY010000774.1:0-2903 GCA_964450255.1 uncultured Candidatus Solibacter sp.
GTGAAGGGTCGCTCGACCAGCGCGATGCCTTCACGCTTGAGGACATCGAGCACCTCGGTTTGATTCATGTGAGTTCTTCGAGGATCGCGCGCGCGGCTGCGCCAGGGTCGTCGGCACGCGTGATCGGGCGTCCGATGACGAGCCGGTCGGCGCCGGCGTCAATCGCGGCGCGCGGCGTGCTCAAGCGCGCTTGCTCGTTTGGGTCGGATCCCGCCGGTCTGATGCCGGGCGTCACGATGAGGAAGTCCGGCCCTACCGCGGCGCGGGTGATGTAATATGGAGCCTGATGGCCCTGGGATTGGGCCCACTCCTGAAACTGGCTTTGGGGGTCATCGATGCTGCGCGCTGCCAGGATAAACTCGGAGGCATCCTCAAGCCTGGGCGAAATAAAATCTCGCACCGCGTCGACCCGGCGGTCAAGATAAAACGCACCAGGAACCATGCCACAAGTCCAATTATCACTCCCGTCAGCGTGTACATTTGAACCTCTTCGTCTACGAGTCTGTTCAGGAATTAGTACGAGTCCCGCGTCATAATTTTGCCGGGCTTGCCCGCCGAGGTCGGTTCCCGGATCGCCCCGGGCGAGGATCCCCGGGCGAGGATCCCCGGGCAAGGATCCCCGGGCAAGGATCCCGGGGCAACGGCCCAAACCGTTGTTGGTTCGTTCGACTTAGCAGAATCACGATACTACGTAGGATCAGGCAGCCTGGGCATTTCGCAAACTGTTCCTTTGCCAGTCCACGTCGATGGGTGCATTCTACGCACTTCCGACCGGCCATCCTACACCGACCCCCCGCATGTCTCTGCCAGGGCAGGAGCTTGGCTCCAAGGCATCTTCATCGCGCGATTCGCTTTGCGTGTCCAATTCTGCTGCCGCAGCGGCGCCGTCGCGGCCATCTCGTTTGTCCAACGAAGCGGTTCACTCACCCTGGCGGACTACTTGGAAGCGGAGTTCCAGCGATTGGACCGGCTCGGACGCGGACGAGATCCGCAGCTTCACCACATGCTCTCCCTGCGCCGCGTTGGCCGGGACCGTGACCGAAAACTCCCGCGTTTCGTTGAAGCCGAGGTCCGTAGTCTTCAGCGTATGACTGTGTGCCCAAGTGTTGGGATCGATGGACCAGCCCTCAGGAGCCGTCACCTGCGCCTGATAGGAGACCGGCATGGCAGTCGCCGGGTTCGACGGGAGGCGGTAGTGCACAGTCAGTTCGAAATCGTGTTTCTGTCCCGGGACGAGCTGCAGTGGCTGGCACTCAACGGAGTAAGTCCCCACGATCGCAGTCCGGCTCTGACATCCTATGATAACCACCGTGGTGATCGCGAACACAAAGTATCGAGACACGCACATACGCTCCACTCCCGGCGCTTCCGCGCTCAACCGAACATACACCGCCGATTTTTCCTGAAGGATGGAGTCTCTACCCGCTGCCGATAACGCGAGCAAGCGGACTCGGACTTCAAGCTTCAGGAAGGGGATGGTCCGCTGTTTCTACCGCCGTCTTCCAGGTGAGTCCCCCACGCGTCGGAACACTGGCAGCTATTCGCGATTCCCCGGTCGCTCTTGGATCGTCAACGAATCGCCAGGCCAAGGCACCGCTCGCCTCCCGGAATGCCTGCCTTCCGCCCGAATAGGTTCGGGCTGCACCTACCACGTGAGGAAACGCCGTCCTTTCAACGTCCGGAAAGGTCCCTGCAATCGATTCAGTTTGGGCAGGACCTTCGTCCACGGCAGTCATCCTAATGAAATGCTAATGCTACTCTAGCGCTCGCAGGGTTTTCTCGGGGGGCGATGGCGGGGGCTGATTGCGGGACCCTGGTGTCATCCGATACCATGCCGGCCATGCGCACGAGGAAACACTAATTTAACCTTCGTTTAATATCGTCTTAGTCTCATCAGCTTGAATGGACCGGGCTGGGTCCCTATCACGTATGCCGGAAAATGAGTCTCCGTCGTACGTTGGGGCACTGAGAAGAGTGCAGAGGATGTGGAACATGTTAATCAGCTTCGAGTGACGACGCGGCGGGTCTTCGAGTCGATGCGGCTGTTCTCGACGCTGATTCCTGACGGAGTCTTTCCGATAACGAGGCACTCCACCGTTTTAGCATTGTTGCCAAGAAGATCCGTTACTCGATGGAGTCGGCAGTTCGATATCCACTGCGGTCTGTCGTAGGGGAGGCACACCATTACCTCTTGTCGAAAGGGGGCTTTCGATGGAACCCACGATTCAGGGTACGACATTCGGGATGTCACATGCTAGTCCAAACGGGCAACCCATCGGGTGCTCTGCAAGGAGAATCGACGTAACACTTCACAAAGGTGACCGGGTCCTAGTGAACGTAGCACCGTTTATCGCCTCGCCGCGCCGGAATCGTGAGGCGGTGCCGTGCGACGTCCTCGAAGTTGACGCGGTGCGTGTACTCGTCGCGACTCGGTCTCCGTGCCGTCAAGTCGAACTCTGGGTCGAGTATCGTTGGATTGATGAAGTGCTGTTCCGGCATGAGCTTCTTGGCATCGGCGGCTCTTTGTAACGAGCTCGCTCACATCGGCCGCGTCAGGCAGCAGGAACGCGGCCGTGGGCCACTCACTTGCCGGATCTTTCAAGCCAGGATCGCAGGTGCTCCAGGTTGCGCTCCGTCTCTGTCCCGGGTTGGCCGGTCGTTTACAATGTGGGAAGCATTGACGACAGGACCTTGTTCCTGGGCAACGACTCTGGTCATGATCGACGTTCGGTTAATGCTGGAACGTTTCCTTGATCCGCAAGTGGTGCAGGTGCAGGTTGGTGTGGAACCGATGACCCCAGCATTGCCACAAACGTTGCTCACACCTCAGGTGCATCCGGTTGTTCTAGCCTTTGCTTCGATTCCTCGCGATTGTTCGCTTGCTCCGCGCTCATTGCGGAGCC
>CAYVDY010000775.1:0-2898 GCA_964450255.1 uncultured Candidatus Solibacter sp.
TTTGAACTCCTTCATCATGGCTGCGAAATCGTCGAACAGATACTGCGAATCGTGAGGCCCGGGCGCTGCCTCCGGGTGGTACTGGACGCAAAAGACCGGATGCGAACGGTGCCGCAGCCCTTCCAGAGTCTGGTCGTTCAAGTTGATGTGTGTCAGTTCGATCTCATTCGTATTCAAGGAATCAGGATCCACGCAGAACCCGTGGTTTTGCACGGTGATTTCCACTTTGTTGGTGCGGTAGTTCAGCACCGGGTGATTGATCCCGCGATGCCCGAACTTCAGCTTGAACGTCTTGCCGCCCAGCGCCAATCCAATGATCTGGTGCCCCAGACATATGCCGAACACCGGTGTTTTCCCGACCAGCCCGCGCACCTGCGCCGCCTGGTGCTCCAGCGGCTCCGGATCGCCCGGCCCGTTGGAGAGAAACACTCCGTCCGGTCTCAGCGCCAGCACCTCTTCGGAGGTCGTGTCGGCCGGAACTACGGTCACCCGCGCGCCGATCGACGCCAGGCACCGCAGGATGTTCCGCTTGATCCCGAAATCGTAGGCGACCACATGGAACGTGCCCGGAACTGCTGTCCTCACCGAATCGGTAGGGCAGACCGGCTCCACCGCCGCTGTCCACTCATACCGTTTCTTCGTCGAAACCCGCGTCGCCAGATCCAGCCCGGCCATGGAAGGCGCGTTGCGGGCCATGGCCACCAATTCCTCCGCCGTATGCCCTGCCGTGGAAAGTGCGCCCTGCATCACGCCGCCCATGCGAAGTTTTCGCACCAGCGCCCGCGTGTCCATCTCCGATATTACGGGCACGCTGTTACGGCTCAGAAACTCCTCAGCCGTTGCATCACTGCGCCAGTTCGAAGGAGCCTCGGCCCACTCACGAACCACCAGCCCTTCAATGTAAGGCGTCGCCGCCTCATCGTCGCCGGCATTGGTGCCGTAGTTGCCCACTTGGGGGTTGGTGAGTACAACGATCTGGCCTGTATAAGAGGGATCGGTGAAGACCTCCTGATACCCGGTGAGAGAGGTGTTAAAAACTACCTCTCCTGTGCGCACAATTCGTGCGCCATACGCGCGGCCTTGGTAGACGGTCCCGTCCTCCAAGGCGAGGATGGCAGTATTCGGCAAGCTTTCTCCTGTTGCGGGGGACTCCAACCATTTTTCCATGCTGGACCCGATTGATCAAGCGGCCCTCCGCAATCCGGACGCGGGATTCCGCGGATTCAGCGCGAGGCGCCGGCCGGTTTGAGCCAGCGCTCGAAGAATCCATGCCACGCAGGATCGATTTCGGGCCCGTTGGCCTTGTGTCCGTCCCGCGTGAGAACAAACTGGAGGCGATCGGGGACGCCCAGCAGCGAATAGACTTCGCGGGCGCGGTTCACGTAGCCCCAGGACTGGAGGTCGTCGGAGTCGCCGCCGCAGTCTTCGCAATCGCCGCGTCCGCCGATCAACAGGAACGCACGGGGTGCGGCTAAAGCCAGAAGTTCGTGATGATCGTGCTCGAATCCGGGACGCGAGAGGTCTGAATTCAACATGCTCAGGACGGTGTGATCCGCCGTAGGGATGGCAGGGTAGGGCCGGAGCCAATCGAGATACCAGGGGGCAAACCAGTTTGTGCCGCCGTTGACGGCGATATGGGGGTCGAGCGAGACGGTGGCCTTGAACTCCGGGGCAAAGGCGGCAATGTAGACTGCGGCCTTGGCGCTGAGCGAAAAGCCGATGAAGCCGAGCCGGGTGTGATCGACCTGTTTCAGTGAACGCAGGTATTCGGCCTCGCGCCGCGCATCGTGGACCATCTTGGCCATGGGCAACCAGTGGCCGAAGCGCCCATATAGCTTTTCCGCGGCAGAGTTCTCGCGATAGGAGGTGCCGTCGCGGTAGTTGCGGATGAACGACCAGCTGGTGAGTACCACATAGCCGCGTTCAGCCAGCCACTTACCCCACCACAGCTCGGGCTGGGTGAAATCGGGCGTGGTGGAGGTCCAGGCGATCACGGCCGGGAAGGGGCCGGGACCCTGGTTTTTCGGCAGCAGCAGGAGATGGCTCTGATAGAAGTCTTTCTCGATGGGCAGATCGAGGCGGATCCGGGTATAGTTGTCGAACTCTTGAGTTTCGAGGATGCGGGCCTTGCGGATGTCGCCAAACCATTTTCGGTCCTCGCGGGCGGGTTCGAGTTTGCCGAGCAGACGGTTCCCGAATGCGAGAATTTCGGGGCGCCGTCGCTCATTCCAATCCGCAGGGGAGCGGACGCCTTCGAGAAGCGACGGGATCGGCAGATTCTCGGCGCCGGGGTCGGGGGCGGGGCTTTGGGGATTGGATACACGGTGGTGGTTGATGCGCTCCGCCGGGGCGGAGCCCGGCTGGGCGCACACCATAGGCGCCAGCAGCGCGGCGGCAAGAATGAGAGTCGGTGGCGGCATGTCAGGATGCGTTCGGGATGATCCCGATTCTACTCGATAGGACTCCATCCGAGGTAACTCCATAGTCCTCCCCGCATAGCCCCTCTCCTTGCGATTGGCTAGCAGTACAGGGAGATTCCGCAACTGGCGTGGCGTAGAGATGGCACCAATGCGTCAAATCTCTCAGCGACCTCCGCGGGTGCCGGCTGCACGAATCAGTGGATCAAGTCCGTTCAATCCGGAGCGGGGATGGTTGCGCCGCAATTAGCGGTCGTGCCCCTGAAAGACTCCCCTTGCACTTCGACAGCAAGCCCTTTATCATCGCTAGTGTAGAAGTGAAAGGGGAGTTGAACGCATGGCGCCCGAGAAGCTTGAGCTGCCACAGGGAACCCTGGAGTTGCTCATTCTCCAGACTCTCGAATTTGAACCACAGCACGGATGGGGCATCTCCGAGCGCCTCAACCAGCGTTCGCTTGGGGCGCTCCAGGTACAACAGGGC
>CAYVDY010000776.1:0-2893 GCA_964450255.1 uncultured Candidatus Solibacter sp.
TTGGACCGTCCCTCCGGCGGCGGTCTCGAAGTGATGGGCGCAATGCTGAACGGCCTTTCCGATAGCGAGATCGCGCGGTGGCGCAATCGCCACGTCGGGTTTGTCTTTCAGAGCTTCAACCTGATTCCGGTGCTGACCGCGCTGGAAAACGTGGAACT
Source organism: uncultured Candidatus Solibacter sp. (assembly GCA_964450255.1). Lineage (GTDB taxonomy): Bacteria > Acidobacteriota > Terriglobia > Bryobacterales > Bryobacteraceae > Paludibaculum. The sequence continues at coordinate 159 of CAYVDY010000776.1, forward strand.
GCCGCTCAAGCTCACGCACCTCAAAAAGGGCGAGCGAATGCAGCACGCCGCGACGGCTCTGAAGCTGGTGGGTCTGGACGACCGCATGGGCCACTATCCCCGGCAACTGTCCGGCGGGCAGCAGCAGCGGGTGGCCATCGCGCGCGCCATCGTAACGGACCCGGACATCCTGCTTTGCGACGAGCCCACCGGCAATCTCGACGCGAAGTCCGCCTCCGAGGTACTGACGCTGCTCTCGCGCCTGAACAAGGAGTTCGGCAAGACCATCGTGATGGTGACGCACGACCCGCACGCGGCGCATTTCGCGTCCAAGGTCCGGTACATTGATAAGGGAGAGTTGCTGCCCGAGGGCCAGGCGCCCGAGGACTGGAGAACGCTCCCTAACTGATGACTGCGCGTCTCGCCATCCTCTACGAACATCCCGAGTGGTTCCGTCCGCTGTTTGCGGAACTGCGCCGCCGCGGGATTGCGTTCACAGAGTGGAAGGCCGATTCGCTGGTCTACGACCTGGATGAGAACGAGTTCCCGGACCTGGTGCTGAACCGCATGAGCCCGTCCGCGGCATCGCGTGGGCATGGGCACGGGCAGTTCGCAGTACGGGATTTGCTGGCGTTTCTGGAATCGCGCAAGATCGCCGTCGTGAACGGTGCGTCAGCGTATGAGTACGAGATCTCCAAGGTCCGCCAGAGGGAGTTGTTCCGGCGAGTGGGCGCGCGCACACCGCGGACAAGAGTGGTGAACCACCGGTCTCTGCTGACCGCGGCGGCGGAGGGACTTCAATTCCCGTTGCTGGTGAAGCCCAACTGCGGCGGCGCGGGCATGAGTATCCGTCGCTTCAACTCTGCCGCCGATTTGGCAGCCGCTGCGGATTCGGTCGACCTCGGCTGCGACCATACCGCGCACGTGCAGGAGTTCATCCCGACGCGCGACGGCAGTTGCTACCGAGTGGAAGTGCTCGACGGCGAGGTGCTCTACTGCGTGCGCATCCAGCGTGAGGGACAGGGCTTCAACCTGTGCCCGGCGGACATTTGCAGTTCGGCGGCGAAGCCGGTGTTCACACGCTGTGAGCCGCTGCCGGAGGCCGCAGCGATCGCCGTCTCGGTGGCGCGTCTTGGCAGGTTGGATGTGTGCGGCGTCGAGTACATGGTGGATCACCGCACAGGCGATCCGGTGTTCTACGATCTGAACGCCCTCTCGAACTTCGTCGCCAACGCGGCGGAGATTCTGCCGTTTGATCCCACGGCTCGGTTCGTCGATTACCTGGAGCGCCGCCTGCTGGCGCTCTCCCGCCTGTACTAACCATTTGACCCCACATCGGCAAGAGCGTACTCTGGGGTCAGAGGTCACTTTCCATGGCTGACGTCAAAATCCGAAACCTGCCCGATTGGGTAGTGGACTGGCACAAGCAGCGCGCCGAAGCGGCTGGCATCAGCCTGGAAGAGCGACTGCGCCAACTGCTTGAGCGCGAGTACGAGGACACCATCCATAGGCTTGCGGCAATATTGCGCGAACACCGCGCCCGCATCGAGAAAGAGACAGGTGTAATGAAGGACAGCACACCGCTCATTCGCGAATCGCGGTTGGAACTGGAGGCCAAGTTTGATTCTCGTCCTGGACGCCAGCGTGGTAGTCAAGTGGTTCGTCCCCGAAGTAAAACAGCTTGAGGCGGATGCGCTCGCAGATTCGATCACGACGCTGGTCGCGCCGCGCCTGATTGTCTCTGAGGTGGCTACGGCTCTATCAAAGAAGGTCCGCCTTGAGAATCTCTCCGTCGCCAGGGCACAATCGTCGCTAGTGCTTTGGCTCGAGCAACTCATTCCACAAGGTCGACCCGTTCTCTACCCCGATGAAGAACTGCTACCCGCGGCGATGGATTTATCTATCCAGCTAAACCACCAGCTCACCGACTGTATCTACCTCGCGCTGGCCCGAAAGCTCGACGCACGTTTGGTGACGGCCGACGAGAAGTTCGTCAGCAAGGCAAGATTGCTGGGAGACAGGCGAGTCGTCGCCCTCGGCGCCGATCTTAGTGCCGGAAGTGGCGGACGCCGGTAAACACCATCGCGACGCCCAACCGGTTGGCGGCGGCGATCACGTCGGCATCCTTCACAGATCCGCCGGGCTGCACGATCGCGGTAGCGCCATTCGCCACGGCGGCCTCCAGCCCGTCGGGGAACGGGAAAAACGCATCGGAGGCGACCGCGCAACCTTCCAGCGGCAGCACCGATTTCTTCGCTCCGATCTCCACGGAAAACACGCGGCTCATCTGACCGGCGCCGGAACTGAGCAACTGCCCGGCGCGCGCATAGACAATCGCGTTGGACTTCACGTGCTTGACGACCTTCCAGCCGAACTCCAGCGCGGTCCACTCTTCCGCCGTGGGCTGGCGCTCGGTAACGATGCGCGCTGTGTCGCGGTTGAGCGTTTCCAAGTCCGCGGTCTGGGCAAGGAAGCCTCCGGTGATAGACTTCACTACCGGCTCGTTCGGCGTCTTGCCGGCAACGGTGACGAGCCGCAGGTTCTTCTTCGCGGTCAGGATGGACAGCGACTTTTCGCTGAAGGCCGGCGCGGCGATGGCCTCAACGAATAGCTTGGAGACTTCCAGCGCCGTGTCCCCATCCACCTCGCGATTGAAGGCGAGCACGCCGCCGAAAGCGGAAACTGTGTCGGCCTCGAAGGCTTTGCGATAGGCCTCCACGAGTGTGGGCTGTTCGGCGCAGCCGCACGGATTGGTG
>CAYVDY010000777.1:0-2885 GCA_964450255.1 uncultured Candidatus Solibacter sp.
TTTCCGGCCTTGGGGCCGGCCGGTAGGGGCGTTGCGCGGGGAGGGGCTTCAGCGTGTCCACGGCCGCGAGGACACGCGCCTCCAGGGGAACCTGCTCGCCCTTCAGGCCGCGCGGGTAGCCGGTGCCGTCCCAACGCTCATGGTGAGCCCTCACTATGGGGGCGACCGGATAGGGGAACCTGGCACGCTCGATAATGTCGCCGCCGACGTCGGGGTGGACCTTCAGCCGTTCGTACTCCTCCGGCGTCAGCCGGCCCGGCTTCATAATGATGTGATCCGGTACAGCCACCTGGCCGATGTCGTGCAGGACGGCGGCCGCGCGCAAAGCCTTCAGCGCCGGTTCCTTGAGACCCAATTGGCGGCCGAGGCCCACCGTGAAGGTGGACATGCGGTGGAGATGGTCCACGGCCGTGGTGTCCTTCGATTCCACTGCCAGCGCCAGCGCCTCCACCATACTGAGCTGGATAGTAGCCAATTCCTCGGCGTGCTGCCGTTCTCGGGCCAGCGAGTCGATTTGCAGTCCATACGCCCGGTAGACGAGGAACAGGAGGGGGACGATCACAATGGCGGTTTGCCACCACGGCAAGTGAACCACCGCGGTAAGCAACCCGGCCAGGGCCGCGCCGGCCAGGTAGTAGGGCAGCGACCACAGAAACCGGTTCTGCCAGACACGCCGCAGGAGTTCGCGCTCCATAATGGCCGTGGTAGCTGCCAGCGGGAATGCTGTGACGAGGAACAGGATCGTAGCCGCCAGCGGCAGTGCGGCGGCCAGGCCCCCATTCGGCAGCAGCATGGTGATTCGCTGGAATGCCAGGTTGGCGGCTTCAATTCCCAGCACAACAACCGCAGTCTGGAAGGAGAGGGAAAGCCAATCGATCCGTTGCTTCTGATCGCGCAGGCAATGAATCACAGTCCCGCTGATCCCGATCATCAACGTCTGTGCGATGCCCAACTGGGCCAGACTGGCCAGGATAAAGACGAAGCCAATGGAAATGGTGCCGGCAGCGGTGGGCACTCCCAGCCGGAGCAGGGAGGTGAGCACCGTCAGCCCCATGTAGGCGAAGAACAGAGTCTCGTTGCCCGCGGCCCATTGCAGGCTCTGGCGGATGCCCAGCGCCAGTCCGAGAAATAGGATTATGGACTGATAAAACTTGGCTTTAGTCGTCATCCGGACCCACGTCAACGAGAGACCATGTTTTCTTCTGCAACCTTCGGACCAATGTGAATCCTGTGCGATCAGCAGCGGAAGACCGCCCTTTCACAGAGTTGTATCGACTGGATCGGTAGGCCACTTTAGGACCATCGGCGAGAAATGGGACAAACTGTCCGGTACCATTGGGCCATAGGTATCTTTTTGACCGTGATCGACATCCACTCCCACATCCTGCCTGGCATCGACGACGGCGCCAAGACCATGGCCGAGACAATCGAAATGATCGAGGTTGCGCGAGCCGCGGGGACCACCGCGCTCGTCGCCTCGCCGCATGCAGACACCCAGTTCGCCTACGAGCCGGAACGGATTGAGGCGCTGCTGGCTGAGGCCCGATCGCTGGCCGGGCCAGGAATCGCTCTCGTCCGCGGCTGCGATTTCCATCTCATGATGTCCAACGTCGAAGCTGCGCTCAAGAACCCGGCGCGGTTTACCATCGGGGGCAAGGGCTATCTGCTGATGGAGCTTTCCGACATGCTGATCTTTCCCAATACCACTAAGCTCTGGACGGAACTGGAAGCCGCTGGGATGACCATCATTCTGACCCATCCGGAACGGAATCCTCTCCTGCGCCAGAGGATTGAGCTGATCGAGGAGTGGGTGTCGCAGGGGCGCTACATGCAGGTGACGGCTCAATCGCTGCTGGGCGTTTTCGGCCCCAAGGCGTTCGACTTTGCGAAGAAACTGCTGGATCGGGGACTGGTGCACTTTCTGGCGAGCGACGCGCACAACGTGAAGCACCGGCCGCCGCGTCTGGATCAGGGATTCGATTGGATTGCCCGGCACTACTCTCCCCGCCTGGCGCAACTGCTTTGCGCGGATCACCCGCGCGCGGTTCTTGCCGGAGAGGCGCTGGATCTCACCGAGTTCCCGCCGCCAGTAGAGAAGCGCAGCCTGCTGGATCGGGTGCTGCGGAGAGGCGGCGGCAACGCATCTGTTTGAATCCGGAATGGCTCCGGCTGCCTCTAACCAGTTGGGTGTGGATTTACATTCCTGACTCCGGCCGATAGAATAGACTGAGTCCTCCTTTCCTGGGAAAAAGCGTGCAGACCGAACAGACCTCCCCTTATCGTTTCAACAACATCAACTGGGTAACCACCATTGCCCTCGTACTGTTACACGCCGGCGCCGTGGCTGCGTTCTTCTACTTCGACTGGCGTTCTGTAATTGTCGCCGCCATCCTCTACTTCACCTGCATCGGCTGGGGTATCGGCATGGGCTATCACCGGCTTCTGACGCACCGTTCCTACAAGGTGCCGAAGTTCATTGAATACTTCCTCGCCGTCTGCGGCGCCCTGACTCTGGAGGGCGGTCCGATCTTCTGGGTAGCTACTCACCGCGTTCATCATCAGCGTTCCGATCAGCCGGGCGACCCGCACAGTCCGCGGGACGGTGAGTGGTGGTCCCACATGGGTTGGATCATCTTCGGCACCCCGAAGCATAACGCGACGGCGATGATGTCCAAGTACGCGCCCGATCTGGGCCGGGACCCGTTCCACCGCTGGCTGAAACCGTACCCCTACCTTCCGCTGGTCGCCCGGGGGCTGATTCTTGGGGTCGGTGTGGGATTATCCATGCTCTTGTGGGGTGTGGCGCTGCGAGTGGTTCCGGGGATCAACGCCACCTGACTGGGCAATTGCGCCCAGGATCTGTGGGGCCAGGAACGGTTCCCGTC
>CAYVDY010000778.1:0-2881 GCA_964450255.1 uncultured Candidatus Solibacter sp.
CGCGGCCGAGACGTGTTCCATCCCAGGCAGTTCTTCCGACGACGTCCGCGAGTGCCGCACTACTTCAATCGCGACGACCAGTGACAGGATAGACTCTTTGCCGGCTGCAACCTCGTTGTTTCGCAGGCGGTCCTCGAAATGCGTCGGCCGGAGGTCACTTGTGTAACTAAACTCGGCGACTGTGTGCCGACTTCGAAGCCGCCAGTCTGGCCTTCGGAAAGCCCATCCCGACGCCGTTCGCAGCCGATAAGCTCTTCATGATGCGGGCGTTTTAGGAAAAGGCGGTATCCTGAGAGGAGAGGGTCCGGGAAGCAGAATCAGGCCGGACTAGCGGCTTGTACTCGGGGCTGCCCCGGATATAGAATCGTTGTCGATACACAAACATTCCGAGATAAACTTGTTTTGACGAGCCGCCCATGACGACGGTACAGCCACAAGATCGACCCGACTTTGAGAACCCTCCTGTTATTGAGACGGTTCTCTCGGTTCAGTTTCGGCCCCTCGGCGCAATGCGGGTGGCCCATTTCGGTTTGCTCTGGAACCAGTTCCGAGACCGGTATCCAACCACCGAAGAACGGCCCACGTTGGACCCGGTGGTGGAGAGGTTCCCTGAGCCAGTCAGACGCCGCTTGGGGCTGCACCTCCCTTTAGTTGAGACTCCCCCTCCTCCACGCGTTTGGTTTGTCCATAGAAGCCAGAATGAACTGCTGCAGGTTCAGACTGACCGATTTATCCGCAACTGGCGTAAGACCGGCGATGGCGATGCCTATCCGCGCTACGAGAAGGTCAGAGAGTGGTTTGACCACGACTTCATGAAGTTCAAGCACTTCGCATCTCAAGAAGATCTCGGCCCCATCGAAGTGAACCAGTGCGAGGTCACGTACGTCAATCACATCGTGGCTGGAGACGGCTGGACCAGCCACGAGGACATCGACAAGGTCCTGACTGTGTGGAGGCAACCCGGCACCCCTATCCCAGGAAGAGCAGAGGACGCGACATTTCACGCCCGATTCCCGATCAAGGATGCCACAGGGCTTCCGGTCGGGCGACTGCACGTGGATGTCCAAGCTGCTTTCAGAAACTCAGACAGTAAGCCGATGTTCGTATTGAACTTCACAGCGCGTGGCATGCTCGGAACAACGACCGAGTTCTTCGATTTGGGCCGTGAGTGGATCGTGCGTTCCTTCGCGACGATGACGACGGAAGAAATGCACCAAGTCTGGAAGAGGAGACGGTAATGGCTGCATACTCGCACGCACTATCGTGGACAGACAGCCTGATCAGGCCTAAATGGGGTTCAGGTGGGTCGGAGGCAATTGCGTTCGGTGTTCCTGAGGTTGCGCGCGTAAGAGTAACCTCGCGATCGACAGCGCGCGGCGGAACACCTTATGCGCTTGAAACTCCCGTCCCTGCTTGGATCGAGCCCACAATCCGGGCACTCACGAATCTGCTTCAACTGCCGGAGAACTGGGATGGGTATGGAGCCGTTCAGATTCGGGAGCAGATCGCACAACAAGCGCTCATCACGCTCGCCGAGATCATGGAGAATGAAACTCCAACTCCCAGTATCGTTCCTTTGAGCGACGGCGGCGTCCAAATTGAATGGCACCGATACGGCAGGAACCTCGAGATCGAGTTTCCGGCCGGCGAGGCACCCGGTTACTACTATTACGAAGACGATTCCGACGTGGAAAGCGAAGGGCAAGTCTCCCGGGACTGCGAAACGATTCAGTCCTACATCTCAAACCTGAAGTAGGACCCCTCCGCGCATGGCCACGGACCATTTCGACGACCCCAACATTCCTGACGAAGAGAAACTCTTTCGCCGGATACACCTGACTCACATGGTGGAGGTTAGCGGTGGAAAGAGCAAAGTCTCATCAGCCGCGTTTCGCGACGTCGAGCTCTCGGTTAATCTGGACAGCGTGATGCAGCGCGCAGGTAGGGCGCCGGAAGACTCGCTCAAGTACAACCCCAACGACCTTCTCGCAGGTCTCTCAGCCGGCCTCTGCCGCAGCAGAGGCCAACTTGTGGGCCCCGATCCAACTCCAGAAGAACCTGCTCACGGCTACGTTTTCGGCAAGAAGGACAGACGCATCAAGAGCGCGCTTCGCGACGCTGCGAGTTGGGTTGTTCCAAACGAGGCGCCATCCTGGGAAGAGATCCGCCTGCGCAAAGCGGCGCTGGGCATCACCGATGGAGATGCAGGGGAGGACTAGGCCAGGCAAGACTGGGGGCCGGGCTTCGATGGCTTCGAAGCCGTTCAGATCCAAACCCCGTTGAGGCTTGACTTTTCTGTTGACGACACGAATCGCGGCCTGGTATCAATGGGCTGAACGCTGAGCATAGCGTTCCCCCAGAGGCGAGCGGGGCCTCTCGAAACAGCCCGCATTCCCTTCCCCAGAGAGCCGGGACTCTCGTGAAACTCCATCCCGCATTCGCGTCAGTACCCGTGTCTCCCCATGCAGACTGAGATCCCGCTCTACAAAGCCGACGGCGAACTCTGCGACTGGATCACTCCGGCGCGGATGGAGCGTCTCGAAAAGCTCGACCTGATCCAGATCGTCCGCCACAAGAAGGGGCACGTCAGCCGGTGCATCCTGCGGCAGCGTCCGGGCGATCCGCCGCCGGCGCGGCTGTCGGATTACATCGGCACGCGCTACAGCTTCCGTGAACACCTCGAGAACGGACACATCTGCTGGCGACTGCGGCGACTGGGGCGCAACGATGAGTTGCGACCGATCTTCCTGCAGGTGGTGACGGACTGCCTTACGCGAGCGTGATGCAATCCTGGGTCCTTCCTGGGCATGACGGCGGCGGGTGGACTGGTGGCACGATTTCGCTAGCGTCACACGGAAACAAAGGTTGTCGGGTGTCGGGT
>CAYVDY010000779.1:0-2533 GCA_964450255.1 uncultured Candidatus Solibacter sp.
GAGGTGGGGGCCCTTCGGTGCAACGTCGGCCTTCAGCGGGAGTTAGTTCTCGACGTTGCCGTTGTGGACGACGACGATGTCGCCCTTGGAATCGCGGTGGGGGTGAGCGTTTTCCTCGGTCGGCCGGCCATGGGTAGCCCAGCGAGTGTGGCCGATGCCGTAGAGGCCGTCGATGGGCGAAAGGCGAACAGCCTCTTCGAGGTTGTGCAACTTACCGGAGACGCGGCGCAGTTCGAGGTTGTCGTTTGCGTCGATGACGGCGAGGCCGGCCGAATCGTACCCCCGGTATTCGAGGCGGCGGCGGCCATCCAAGAGGATGGGAACGGGCTTTCTGCCGCCAACGTAGCCGATAATTCCGCACATAGCGCGATCCTCCGAGTGGTTAGTGTACCGCGGACGCGCCGGCTTGCGGGTTGAGTCAGCCGCAGATGGAACTAATCGACGACTTCCACCCGATACTCTTCGATCACGGGGTTGGACAGCACTTCCGCCGCGATTTTGTCGAGGTTGGCAAGCACAGCATCGCGCTCCGTACCGGGCGCAATTTCGATCTCAAAGAACTTTCCCTGGCGCAGGCCCACGATCTCCGGATGGCCCATTCCGTTCAGAGCACGAGCGATGGTCTGACCCTGCGGATCGAGGACGGTTCTCTTGGGAGTGACGTAGACGTGGGCTTTCATGGGAGTTCTTTTTAGTTTAACGAACGCCGGGCGGCGGCGGGCGACGTACGGCGATTGGCTTCGTTCTTTCATTCCGGGGCCGACGTTGGGGCCGGCGGCGAGCGTTGGGAATTGGCTTCGTTCTTTCATTCCGATTGCCCCGCGGCCATTCGGTCCCGGAGGTTTTCGAAGATGCTGGACAGGGGATTGGGCGCGCCGGATTGAGCGGCCTCCTCAGCTGCCTTGGCGCGGCGGGCGGAGACGGCGGCGATGGCGGCGTGCTTGAGGTGGTTTCTGACCTGGGGCAGGACGTCGAGGTGATCGACGAGAGTGGGGCGGTCCGGGATGACGCCGAGTTCGGCGTCCTGCAGGTGTTCGCGGAAGCGGATGGTCTGGAGGGCTTTGAGCTCTTTGAGGGTGCGCTGGAAGGTGCGTTCGGCGCGGCGGGTGTAGAGGTCGATGCGTTTGAGGCGCTCAGCGAGATCGCCGGCGAGCAGCGGGTCTCTGCCGCGGCAGACGGGGTCGGCTTGGCAGGCGACTTCGGCGCGACGGCAGCGGCGGAGGCCCCAGGCGGCGTGGGCGTGCTGGGCGAAGAGCTCGAATTCGAGGGCGCCAGAGGGCCTGATCTGGTCGCGGAGCGCGGTTATGAACTCATCGAACTCCTGCTGCTGTCCTTCGAGGATGACGAAGTCCTTGGAGCAGAGTCCGTGGCTGGTGTTGTTGCGGGCGGAGGCGGCTTTGCCTTCGTCGGTGCGGGGGCCCGTGGAGCGGGCGGCGTTGGCCTGGTTGGCGGTAATCTGAGCGGCGGTGGCCATGGGGATAGTCCTTTTCTGAAGTTGGCGGTAAACGAAAGCGGCCCCGCTGGAGGAAGGCGGGGCCGCATGGCTGCGAGGGATGCCGCTTTCCGGCACCCGATGCCACGGTAGCAGACGGGTGCAAGGATTTCGGGGAGGCGGGCGGGGTGGAGTGGGGTGAAAACGTGAACATTGCTGGGGAAATGGCGGTTGAACTTTATTTTGGGGGCGTGTGAACGGGTTCTTGGGGGAGGGGTCGGATCCAACGGCGCTTATCGGTGCCGACCCAAGAGGATTTTCCTTTACTCTGTGCATTTGTTACATTCCCACGATCACGGCGCGTGATCGGAAGCCCATGCGATAATCCTTGGAGGAGTTCAGTCAATGAGGTTGAACACGTATGTGAATTTTGCCGGAAGGTGCGCAGAGGCGTTCCGTTTCTACGAGAAGCACCTGGGCGGCAAGGTCGGGATGGTGATGACGCGTGGAGAACTCCCCGATCAGACCCAGGTGAAACCGGAATCCAAGGACGCCGTGGTGCACGCGCGCATTTCGATCGGTGAGACAGAACTAATAGGTTCGGACGTTGATGGCGCCCAGCCGATGCGGAGCGCATACCTGTCACTGAGCGTTCAGAGCGACAGCGAGGCGGAGCGGATCTTTTTGGCGCTCTCGGATGGCGGCGAGGTCTTCATGCCGATGCAGGAGACGTTCTTCGCTTCACGATTCGCGCAACTGCGCGATCGATTCGGAATCAATTGGATGTTAATGCATGAACGGCCGGTTTCGGGGCGGTCTTGACGCCGGATGATCTGGACGGCGTGAATAAAACATGGAGGACTGTTGGTAGCCGCTTTCGCGAAGCCGCATCTTGCGCCATTTCGCCGCGAAGAGCTGAATACAGGCGCCGAGGGCTGTTCTTCTGTGTTTGGACGCTACCTCCCGCTAACGGCATGGCAACGCTTGCCACGCTACGGTCTCATGCGCCCTCCCGGCGTCGTGAGGGCTGCGCCACGGCGTGGTCACCGAAGGCGAAGTGAGGGCGGCGCCTAGCAAGGGTGCGTTGAATCTATCGAGTGG
>CAYVDY010000779.1:2543-2872 GCA_964450255.1 uncultured Candidatus Solibacter sp.
GCTAACTGGCGCTCGTCGAAATCGTCAAGCGAGGCCAACTCAACTCCGCGGGTGGATTTGCCCATCCCGATCGGCGTCACAGGCGGCTCCGGCTTGATCTCCGTGCCGCGTATGAACATGAGTTTCAGGTGGCCAACGAAGGCGCCGGAGGAGAAGCACCAGCCCCCGTCGACCCCGTAGTACGCCATACCCCACTTCACCGCCCGTCGGATGTCCGGCAAACATTTGGCCGCCAGGACATCGACGACCTCGGCGATGCCCCGCTGCGGCTGCGGCAAGCTAGCGATATAGGCGAACACTGGTTCGTCGCCTTCGGCGGTCTTCGCGGC
>CAYVDY010000780.1:0-2871 GCA_964450255.1 uncultured Candidatus Solibacter sp.
TGGCGACGCGTGTGGACTCGCGGACCGTGCTGGACGTGATGGGCGCCGAGCACCTGCTCGGGAAGGGTGACATGCTCTTCCTGCCCCCAGGATCATCGCGGCTGGGGCGCGTGCATGGCGCGTTCGTCACCGAGAACGAGATCAATGAAGTGGTGGATTGCTGGCGCGCCCAGGCGCAGCCGGATTACGACCAGAGCTACCTGATCGCACCGCCGTCGGCCGACGATGAGGATGGGGCTGAAGAGTTTGATGGTGAAGAGGATCCGATGTACCGCGACGCGGTGCGCGTGGTGTGCGAGATGGGTAAGGCCTCGACGTCGATTCTGCAGCGCCGGCTGCGGCTGGGTTATGGCCGGGCGGCCCGGATTCTGGATCAGATGCAGCGGGAAGGCGTGATCGGGCCGCCGGATGGGTCCCGGCCGCGCGAGATTTTCCGCCGGCCGGACTGGTTGGATTTGCCGCGCGAAGAGGACATGGACTAACGCGGCACGAGTTTGTTTGACGATGAATACCCGGGAAACGGTCTGAGCCCCGTTTCCCGGGATTTTTTGTTCAGGGTGCGTGGGAAAGACCGGGCGACGGCGCGCTGGAGCGGGCGCCAGCGCTCAGCAGGGTTCAACTGCGCCGCGATAGCCGGGTATGCCTCAGGAATCCGGCGTGGCCTTCACCGCAGCGGGCTTAGGTTTACAGGATCGCTTACTGGGTTGCATTGCCCTTAGTCACAGGACTCGCGCAACTGCCCGGTGTAGTATTCCCTTGGGTTGGTCGTGGAAGGAGTAAATTCGAGATGCAGTCCGATCAGGAAGCTCTCCTGGCGACAGTCTTCATTGGCTGTGGCCAGAGTAAGCACTCTGATGAGGTTACGATCGCCAACGCGATCAAGAGCAAGCTCGAACAGCTGGGGTTCTCTCCCTATGTCGCCGTCAACGAACAGTCCCTTCGCGGGCTCAAGGAGAACATTTTCGAACAGCTAAGGAGTTCAGAGTATTTCATCTTCGTTGACTTCAAGCGTGAGCGGCTCGTATGTGAACATCCAGAAGAGGTTTACCGTGGGTCGCTCTTCTCCCACCAGGAACTCGCACTGGCCTCGTACCTTGACATCCCCGTGCTGGCCTTCCAGGAGTCCGGGGTCAAAAAGGACGACGGGATCATACGATTCCTCCAAACCAATGCGGAACAGTTCACGGATAGGCACTTTTTGCCAGATGTGATCGCGGAGCGAGTTCGAGCGCTCCGTTGGAACTCAGGTTCGAGAAACGAACTGGTTCTGGTGCGCGAGCCGGATCAGTATATCGACGCCGGTCGGGTCGGTGCAGCTTGATCTGCTCGTCTCAGACGCCATCATGCCTGTGATCTCCTCCCTGAACTGGTGCTCAGCATACGAAAAGTCTGTCCCGATATTCGCGTCGTCCTCATATCTGGCTATCCGAAGGATGAGCAGACTGCCGACCTTAAGGCGTCTGTGAAGCTCGTCGGCATGGATATGACCAAAGAGGGAGCAATCCGGTTCCTCTTCGGCGATCAGCACGAACACCTCGGACAATCGATCGCCTACGCCCGTTCCAACGGCGTGGTCCTACCCTGGTCGAAGTGAATACGTCGCAGCCGTGGCCATCCTATGCCGCCACAAGTGCGTACCCGTGGGACGGGTCAGGATGGCCCATTTGCTGCCGGCCGGCATCAATAGCGGGCCGCCCAGGCTGACGGGTCTCGCCCTATTGGTACTGCGGAGTAAAACTCCACGACCAGTAGTTCGTAGCCGTAAGAATGTCCAGCCCAGTCGGGGTGGTGAATCGAGAGCCTTTGCCACTGGCAGTCACGGAAAACGTGCCGCGGGTAACGAAGTTAAAGCCGCCGGCTCCGATCGTGCCGCTGGCAGGCAGTTGCGAGAGAATGCTCGCTGGCACCGTGAACTGGCCGGCGGAGGTGTTCTCGAGGCAAACAAACGCGCTCCCTTCTACGGCGGCGGTCTGCTGATTGAGCGCGACGCTACCGCCCACAATTGTCAACACTGTGGATGGCTCGCCCCCGGTCCACCGAACGGTGAATCCGCCGCTTCGGTTGATCACCTTGAAGTCGTCGGGATTGTTGGTGACCGCCAAGTCCTGCACGATGTCCATCGCACCGGTAAACCCGCCGACATCGGCTCCGCCTGGACCCGTAAACGTATACCGTCCCGGGGCGAGGTAGGTGTTCGGAACGTTTGGCGCGTTGTACGTAAATCCAGACGCCTGGATGCTCTGCCGCAACGCCGATTGGTTGCCATTGGGGCCGCTCGAGCCGATCTGCGAACCGGCATCCAGGCCCACGGACGTGATGTTGGGGTAAGGGTTAGAAATCGTGGCCACATTGTAGACAACACAGCTCCCCGGCCTTGGATTCAAGTTCGGAAATCCCGGCGGCAGCTCGCCGCGAAGTGACTTGCCGAGATCGGCGCCTCCAAACCGGCTGAATTGAGCCGAGAATGTGTCGAGCTTCGTCATCGCTGTCACTGCGGTCACGCCGCCCGCGCCTACCGTGTCGGTCGTCGCGTATGCGGTGGCTCTGGTGAGCGTCAGCGCGCCCGCGGAGTAGCTGCCTCTGGCAATCCAGCTCTCAATCTCGCCCGGCGTGGGAGTCGTCCCACTGCTGCCAGGTTCGCCGCCGCCGCCCCCACTGCTGCCGCTAGTGATGATGGGCGCACCGCTTTCAAAGTAAGCCGGGGAGGAAGTGAACGCTCCACTCGAGCGGGCCCGTAGCGCGATGAAGGCAATCGTGCCCGAGGATACGTAGAACTCAGCAAGTCCACGCGTCCCCGCAGTCGCCGGAAACTGCTCCGGCAAGACAAAAGCAAGGTGCCCTTGCGCGGGGAGCTGAATCTGGAGATTTGCC
>CAYVDY010000781.1:0-2860 GCA_964450255.1 uncultured Candidatus Solibacter sp.
CGGAGCCGCTGATCGAAAAGAACGGCACCTCGGCCTCGCCGGCGATGGCGCGGGCAAGCAGGGTTTTTCCGGTGCCGGGCGAACCCACCATCAGGACGCCCTTCGGAATCCGGCCGCCGAGTTTTTGGAATCTTTTGGGATCTTGACTTCAGCCGGAGCGGATTTGGGATACTCTAGTTCTAAATTCCGGGGAGGTCCCATGTCCGAGAGAGTTGCGATCTTCGACACCACGTTGCGGGATGGCGAGCAGGCCGCGGGGACGCGGCTGGGGCGGCGCGAGAAGCTGACCATCGCCAGGCAGTTGGCGCGCCTGGGCGTGGATGTGATCGAGGCGGGCTACCCGAACTCGTCGCCCGAGGATTTCGCGGCGGTGGAGGCCATCGCGCAGGAGATCGAGGGCCCGGTGATCTGCGCGCTTTCGCGCGCGGTGGCGCGGGACATCGAGGCGTGCGGCAAGGCGTTGGCCAAGGCGCGGCGGCCGCGCATTCACACGGGCATTGGCGTCTCCGGCATTCATATCCTGGGCAAGTTCGGGGATGAGAAGTACGGCAAGACGGTGGAAGAGAAGAAGGCCCGCATGATCGAGATGGCCGTGGAAGCCGTGCGGCTGGCCCGGTCGTTTGTGGATGACGTCGAGTTCTATGCAGAGGACGCAGGCCGCGCCGAACCGGCTTACCTGTTCGAGATGCTGCATGCCGCCATTGATGCGGGCGCGACGGTAGTGAATATTCCCGATACCACGGGCTATGCGATGCCGGAACAGTATGGGGCGCTGATTCGCGGGATACGGGAGAACGTCTCGAACATTGATCGCGCCGTCATCAGCGTTCACTGCCACAACGATCTGGGGTTGGCCGTGGCCAACGCGCTGGCCGGCGTGCTGAACGGAGCGCGGCAGGTGGAAGGCACCATCAACGGCATTGGAGAGCGGGCGGGCAACGCGGCATTGGAAGAAGTGGTGATGGCGTTGCGCACGCGCGCCGATTATTTCCGGCTGGAGACCGGGATTCGCACGCAGGAGTTCAGCCGCGCCAGCCGGCTGGTGTCGGACATGCTGGGCATGATGGTGCCGGGCAACAAGGCGATTGTCGGGGCGAACGCGTTTGCGCACAGTTCGGGGATTCATGTGGATGGATTCCTGAAGAACCGCGAGACCTACGAGATCATGCGGCCGGAGGACGTCGGCTTCGAGCAGAGCCACGTGGTGCTGACGGCGCGCACGGGCCGGCACGGATTGCGCGACCGGCTGGAGAAGCTCGGGTATGCGTTGACTGCGGAGGAGCTGGAGCAGACTTACGAGCGGTTCCTCCGGGTGGCGGACAAGAAGCAGGAGGTCTTCGACGAGGATCTGATGGCGATCCTGCACGACGAGATTCGGGACGAGCCGGCGGTGTACGTGCTGGACTATCTTCATTTCTACAGCGGCACGTCCGCCATCCCGACGGCCACAGTGCGGCTGAGCGTACGTGGCGAGATGCGGGAGAGCGCGGCGACAGGCGACGGCCCGGTGGATGCGGTGTACAAGGCGATCTCAACCGTGGCGCGGATTTCCGCCAAGCTGGCGAAATACGACATCCGCGCCGTGACGAGTGGGACGGAGGCGTTGGGTGAAGTGACGGTGCATCTGGAAGCGGGCGGGCGCAAGGTGACGGGACGCGGGGCGTCGACCGATGTGATCGAGGCGAGCGCGAAGGCTTACGTGGACGGGTTGAACAAGCTGGTTGGTCTCGGGGTATCGTAGCGCGATGCGGGCACTGATTCTGGCCGTGACGTTGCTGGCGGCGGCGCTCGCTCAGCGAGTGGAGACGCGGGGTGTCTACTCCGATCCGAAACCGCTGTGGGCCACTGGAGCCCGCCTGAACGAACTGGGCATCAATGCGGTCTTTGTCCACGGCGGATCCATCAATCAGGCGCTGATGGACCGGGCTTCGGCCGAGGGCGCGAGGGTCTACGCGGAGTTTGCGACGCTGAACGGCAAGGGGTATGTCGAGAAGCATCCTGAGGCGTGGCCGATCAATGAGAAGGGCGAGCAGGCGCCGGCGGCCACGTGGTTCATGGGAGTCTGCCCGACTGATCCGGCGTTTCGCCAATACCGCGTGAAACAGTTGGAGGACTTGCTGACTCGCTTCGATCTGGCGGGAGTCTGGCTGGACTACTTCCACTGGCACGCGCAGTTCGAGGAGCCCCAGCCGATCCTGCCCGAGACGTGTTTCAACCACTCCTGTTTGCGAGCGTTCCAGACGGCTTCGGGTGTCAAGCTTCCATCGATGGAGCCAGCCGAGGCGGCGCGTTTCATTCTTTCGAAGCATGAAAAGCAGTGGCGGGCATGGCGGGTGAAGGTTCTGGAAGACTGGGCCGCCGATCTCCGGGAGATCGTGAAGAAGAAGCGGCCCAACGCATTGCTCGGGTTGTATCACTGTCCGTGGACCGACGGCGAGTACTCAGGGGCGAGGGTGCGGGTGCTGGGACTGGATCTTCAGCGGCTGACCAAGTCCTTCGATGTGTTCTCGCCCATGGTCTACCACGGCCGGATGGGCCGTTCACCGGCGTGGGTGGGCGAGTATGTGCGCTGGCTGGGGCCGAGGGCCGGGGCGGTCAAGATCTGGCCGATTGTGCAGGCCAGTGGCGAGCCTACTCAAATTCCTGCCGCTGAGTTCGAAGCGGTGATGCGGCAGGGCGTATCCGGCGGCGCGGACGGGATCATGATGTTCACCACTCGGGCGATTGCTGATGACCCCGCCAAGACCGAAGTCCTGCGCCGGCTCTACAAGGAATGGCAGCCGGCGGGTTAACCGCGTGTATCGAGCTTGCAGGGCTTCCTGTACTTGCGGGTGACGAGCTTGGCGCCGGCCGGAGAGTT
>CAYVDY010000782.1:0-2853 GCA_964450255.1 uncultured Candidatus Solibacter sp.
GGGGGGTGATGAGCTTGGCGGGAACGGCGTCCAGGGGGGCGGACATGTTGGCGACGGTACCGGCGCAGACTTCGCCGGGGTCGGGATTGGCGACGATGGCGGGCCAACCGTTGAACTCGCCGTACATGTGGAACGGTTCGACGGTGGCGGGGATGCCGTCGCGCTGGCGGAATTGTGTGCAGGTCTGGGCCGTGGCGTGGCCGTTGATGGCGATTTCCCACTTGTCGTCAATCGGGACGTACCAGCAGGCGGGGTGTTTGTCGAGCGGGGCGGCGCCGGTGGCGATGGCGAGGTCTGCCAGTAGCAGCCAGAGGGTTTCGAGCTGCGCGGCGGTGGCGTTGGGTGGTGGGGTGGACATGGTTAGAAGCTCCTGCTTTTCATGAGGCCGGCTATCAGGGCGGCGGTGTCGAAAGGGGCCGGGCTGTTTTGGGCTTCGGCGGCCGCGGCGCCGGGGTTGGGCTGGCGGTGGGCGATGGTGAGGGGAGAGCGGGCGAGTTGGCGGGCCTGGCGGAGGGCGGTTGGGCTGATGCCTCGGAGGCGTTGGGCGGCGAGGGTGACGAAGTACGCGTATTTGGCGGCGTTGGCCAGGCTGTTTCGGTCCTCGCACTGGAGGTCGTAAAAGAGCTGAGTGAGGCGGGCGACCGGGGCGATGGTGAGCAGCTGGGCCGCGATCCACTCATCAGCCACCTTGGGATTCGGGCCGTTGGGGCCGTACTTGCGCATGAGCTGACTGAGCCACATTCGGACGTGGTCGAGCTCCTGGGTGGGGAAGTTGGCGGGCTTGGCGGTGTGGAGCTGCTGGAGGAGGGATTTTGCCTCGCGAAGTGCGGGCGGGTCTGAGTCGTTCGGTGTGGGCGGGGGCTCTCCGGCTACCTGCAATCGATCGATTGAATCGGTTATCGGATCAATCGATATATCGAGGGGCGGGGGGTCGAGCGGAAAGAGCGTGTTTTCAGTGGGGAGTGGTTCCCGTGAGGAACCAGGGTGGTTCCCGTGGGGAACCAGGGGTGGTAACGCTGGGGAACCAGGCTGGTACCCGGGGGGAACCAGGGGTGGCCCAGCAATTGGGCCAGGGTGGTTCCCGTGGGGAACCAGGGGTGGCGCTACAGTAGCGCCACCCATTTGGAGGGTGTCCATGAAGGTGAGGCGGAAGGCGGAGGCCTTGGTTGTGGTTCCTCGGCGGCAGAGGATTAGGCCGCGTTCTGAGAGGGAATCAAGCGCAGTGAGCATGTGCGGGCGACTGCATTTCGCTGATTTTGCTAGGTCGCGGGAACTGGCGCGAAAGGTGAAGTCAGGGGCGGTGAGGCCTCGGCGCGTAAGTTCGAGGATGAGGCGGAGTTCCGATTCTGAGAGGGTGGGAGCGAGGTCGGCGACGGTCTGAAGGGCTGCGGTTTGGGCTCTGGCCAACTTCCGATAATCATTATTATGTCAACTCCACGACAGCGCTGAAAAAGTGGCCCGCCGGAGCCGAGCTTCCACGGCGGGCCTGAGGGAATCCAGACACCTTCACGAATGCCTTAGCGTCCGCGGCCACCACCGCCCCTGCTGCCACCACCCCCGGAGGAAACACTCCCGCCAGCGCTACGGCCTCCGCCACCGGAGGACGATCCGCCGCCGCTTGGTGCGCCACCGCTCCTCATGCCTCCGCCGCCGCCGAATCCGCCGCCGGAGGACATTCCCCTGGGAGTAGCTGAGCCGAATCCGCCAGCGCTGCTGCCACCGAAATCTCCACGTGGCGAATCATAGCTCCGTGAAGGCGACGGCATCGATCTTGGCTCCGAACGCATACCGCCGCTGTAGCCCTCACTGCGGCTGTATCCGCTGCGGGAAGATCCGACACCGTAGCTGCCGGCGTCGATAGCGCTGCCGCCGCCGGTTGACCAGCCCCCAGGGCTCATCGAGGAGAAATTGTTTCCCCGGCGCGCCGGTTCGCTTCGGCTGCCGCCCCCATTGCTGGGAGGAGTGCTGGGAGAGGCGCTGGGAGGAGTGCTGGGTGCGCTGCGCTCCATCCGCGGAGGCTCGCTTCGATTGCCGCCACCAGTGCTGGGGGCGCTGCGCTCCATCCTGGGGGCTTCGTTCCGCGGAGTTTCACTCCTATTGCCGCCGCCAATGACTGGACTCACGCTGCGCTGGCCGCTGCTGGGGCTCTCGCTTCTGCTACTGCCGCTTCCGGTCGACCAGGACCGTTGGGTATCCGGAGCCGTCCTGGGCGCAGTCTCCATTCTTCGGCTATCGGTAGTCCCCTGCCGCGATGGCTCTGCCGAGCGGCTCTGTTCACCGGTCCGGTTGGTCCTGGAAGGATCACCGAAGCTGCGCCAACCGGCACGATTGGAATCGTCCGTGGGCGAGGCCGTCTGCCGGCCGGAATCGGATGTACTGCGGCTACCCACTCCAGGGTCGCCAAAACGCCGCCAGTCGCTGTTGCCGCTGGAAGGAGTCGATTGCGTCGGGGTTGAGCCCTCGCCGATGCGCCGCCAACCCGAGGCGTCTGTGCTCCTGGAAGCCTCTCCCGACCTCGGCGTATTGGAAACGCCGCTGCCTCGCAGGGTTTCTATGCCCCGGACATTGTCAATAGACGTGGCGCCGGCGCCGCGGGTCGCAATCCGCTCCATGGACCGCCGCTGCTCGTCAAACGGCACTCGATCTGCTCTCGGGACTTCCCTTCTGGAATAGAACGGCACGGCCGTCGCGCCGGCAGCCCGATTGGGAATGTTCGAGACGGCGGACTCCCGATCGCTCATGCGGAGGTGTTCCCGTCCTGGAGCCACCGGCACCATGCCGCGGGCTGTGTTGGCGCGTCCGAAGTCGTCGTTGTTCACACGCAGGGTCCGACCGAACTCACCGCGCCGGAAG
>CAYVDY010000783.1:0-2851 GCA_964450255.1 uncultured Candidatus Solibacter sp.
GCCGTTGGACCACCACAAGTCCTCCGGCGGACAGTGCTGCGGCATGGCGTGCGTGTGCGCCCTGCCGGCCACGGTGACCGAGTTCGTTCGGCCGACCGCGCCGCGGTCCATCGGCCTCTCGGCCGACTACCGGGCGGTCGCCGACAACACGCCGCCGCAACGCTATCGTCCCCCCATCGCCTGACCTGACCTTCTAGACGCGGTGCCGCGCCCGTCGATGGCTCGCGCACCCGTTGTCATCGTCAGTTCAGGAAAAAATGTGTGTAGTTTGGGGCGATATTCGCCGCCGTTCGGAATTGAGTTGCTTCGTGGCGCCGATAAGGAAGACGTCGCGCGCTCGGCCGCATCTTTCTCTGTCCGCAGGAGCGGCGCCGAAAAACTCGGATGCCCACTTGCCAGACTCGCGCTCAATGCGGGTCGCAACGGACTCAACACCACAAGCTGGAGTCAAACCCATGAAATTTCCAACGATCGCTAGTTCTCACCGTCTGACGCGGCGCGGCGCACTGGGGTGGATAGCTGCGGCCTTGACCGCTCCGCGTTCCGCCTTCGCCGAGAATTACGCGATTCTCGTCCATAAGGATCCGACCTGCGGCTGCTGCACAGGGTGGGTCCGACATCTCGAGCGGGCCGGGTTCGCCGTCACGGTCGCGGAGACCGCCGACCTCAAGGGAGTCAGGAAACGCCTCGGCGTGCCCGCCGATCTTGCGGCGTGTCACACCGCCGAAATCCAGGGATATGTCATCGAAGGCCACGTTCCGGCATCGGCCGTGCGTCGATTGCTGGAGCAACGGCCAGCCGCCGTCGGCCTGGCCGTTCCGGGCATGCCTGCCGGATCCCCCGGCATGGAGGGCGGCCCGCCGCGGAAATACGACGTGGTTGTTTTCACAGCGGGGGATCGAAAGTCGTTCATGCATTTTGTCGGAACGGAAGTCGTAGGGTGACGCTCCGCGGCGACAGCGAAAGACGGTCCGGCCATCGCAAACTGGCTCCCTCCCGGTTGGGCAGTCGGCAACGGCCGGCCGACGCGGCCGGCTCATCTCGTTCCGCCGATGCGTTTTGAATA
The DNA here is from genome assembly GCA_964450255.1 of uncultured Candidatus Solibacter sp. GTDB lineage: Bacteria > Acidobacteriota > Terriglobia > Bryobacterales > Bryobacteraceae > Paludibaculum. The sequence goes on from CAYVDY010000783.1 coordinate 1,067, forward strand.
GTCGCAAATTCAGCCTCACGCGGCTCCCGGGCCGCGAACAAGTCATGGAAAGGGGATGCCCAGGGTGATCGAGTCATCACCGGAACATGCGGCGCCCGGAGCGTTCGTGCGGTTTCGGTATCGCGTTGGCAAGCTGATCTATGACAGCATTTCCGGTCTCATCGTGCGGGCTGGAAGCTGGCAAGAGGAGCTTTTCGGATCTCTTGATCCCAAGGCCGGCGAGCGCATCCTGGATTTTGGACGTGGCAACTCCTCCACTTCGGTCTCGCTCGCCCTTCGCTATCCGGAGGCGAAGATTGTCGCAATGGAGTCCAGTTGCGAGGCGGCCCGAAGGGTGCGATCGAAGGCGATCCGACATCGAATTCGGAATCTCTCGGTCGTCGTCGCGACTCTACAGCGACCGCTACCGTTTCACGCAGCCTCGTTCGATAAGGTCGTGTGCAGGCTCGGGTTGCACGATTTTCCGCCGAACGAGAAGCTCGCCATCGTCAAAGAGATCGCAAGGGTAATCAGACGGGGAGGAACGTTCCACGTGGCCGACTTCGACAAGGCCGAAAGCCCCGGAGAAGGCGGCATTCTCGAGCTTGCCGGTCGTATTTCGGGCCCCGCAGCGGTTGCGGCCCACGTGGACGGCAGCTGGATCGAATTTCTCACCAAGGCTGGATTCGCCAGCGTGCGACGCCGGTCGTCTCACTCCATTGGCTTCGGGCGTGTTTCGGCAGTGAGGGCGCGCAAGCGTTGAGCCGCTTCGCGCGCAAACTTGGTTCCTGACGTCTAGGCCCCTTTCGCGAGCGGACCGCGTGGAATAGTTGGTCCGTGCTGCCGTGCGATTTCGAAAGCCTAGGTTAGAGAAAGGAAAGCAGCTGGCAAGAGAAAGCAAGCTGGGCGTCGCCGGCATCTGTGCTCACGCTGGCGAACATTGAAGCAGGCGGGCTTTCTGCGGGGACGGGCATTGAGCGGTCTAGGAGGTGGAAGTCCTCTCGCGAGCTGGGTCACAGTGAGCGAAGTGAAGCGAGAGCGTCGGATTGTTGGGCAGGACCTATTCGACGGCATAGATGCTGGGAGGCGTGCCGTCTTTCCCCACCGCGTAGATGATGAACTCGCCCTTCTTTTCACCGGGCATTCCAGGCGAACCGGTCGGCATTCCGGGAAGGGTGATGCCAACGATAGCCGGCCGTTCCAAGAGCAGTTTCCTTACTACGTGCCCCGGAACGAGGCCTTCAACAACATAGCCGTCCACGAACATCGTGTGGCAACCTCGGAATTTTTCGGGAATGCCCGCCTGGGTGCTCATCTGTGCGAGTTCGTTCGTGATCGTTACGTCGACGTCAAATCCGTAGCCGCGCAGGTAGGCGGCATATTCATCGCAGCATTTGCATTTCGGCTTCTTGAACAGGGTAGCTTGGGTCGGTGCCGCGATGGCGCGAGCAGGGACCGCTAACATTGCGGCAAGGATGCTTCGGCACAAAGTTCGTCGGTTCATCCACGTCTCCTCATTTTCGGCGACAATGATGGTCGGTACGCAGCTGGAACTGCCCGTTACCGATTCGTGTCCGTTGGGTTCGTGACCGCCGGTCGAGATCCTGCACCTGGCCGAAGGGCCATTGCCGGCTACGGGATCTAGCCGCGTCCATCCTTCCTGGTCGATTGCTTGTCGTTTTGTCGGGTCTCCATCATGCGGTTGCAGTTCTCCATCATTTTGCTCATCTGCCCCCTCATGTTCGTCATGCCTTGCATGTTCTGCATGTCCCCTCCCATCATGCCGTTATCCTTCGGGGCCGGGGG
>CAYVDY010000784.1:0-2844 GCA_964450255.1 uncultured Candidatus Solibacter sp.
CGAGCACATGCCGCTCGACAACACGAAGGCGCCGGAGGGTGCCATGGAGGTGGCCGCGGCGCCGGTGTACCCGAACACGCTCATCTACCGGGACTTCGAGTTCGGCAAGAACCTGAAGCTGATGGTGGCGGAATACCGAACCTTCCGCCCGGACCATCTCGTGCCCGAGGACGCCTACCCGGGCCGCATGGCGGTGTCGGCGCAGGTGGCGATCCGTGGTGCGCAGGTCAACGAGGCGATGATCACGGATTTCCGGACTCTGAATCACGGCGACACGATTCGAGACGCGGCGAGTTTGCTGCTGGCTACGTCTCAACAGGACTTCCCTGTGCTGGCAGGCGAGCAGGTGGTGGGCCTGCTGCACCGGACGGCTCTGATGCGGGCGATGGCCAGTGACGGTCCGGATGGCTATGTTGCGGGGGCCATGGAGCGTGAGTTTGCTCGTTTAAGCGCGGACCAGTCGCTGGAGGAGGCGGCGCCGCTGGTGACGGACGGCTGCGCGCTGGTGTTCGACGGCGACCGGCTGGCCGGATTGCTGACCTCCGAAAATCTCAGCGAATTCATGATTCTGCGCCAGATCCGGCGCGCGACGGGAAAACCGAATGTATAAACCAGACGTACTGATCGTGGGAGCCGGACTGGCTGGGCTGTGTTGCGCGCGCAAACTTCGGAAGGAAGGGGTCTCCTTTCAGATCGTCGAAGCATCGGACGCCGTCGGCGGCCGGATCCGTACGGACCAACAGGACGGGTTTCTGCTGGACCGCGGGTTTCAGGTGCTGCTAACGGCCTATCCGGAGGCGCTGGCGGAGCTGAACTATGAAGCCCTGGGCCTGCGGCCCTTTGTTGCCGGCGCCATGGTCCGGCACAATGGCCACTTCTACCGGATATCCGATCCGTTGCGCGAGCAAGGGGCGTTTCTGGCGAACCTTTTTTCGCCGGCGACGAAGCTCGGCGACAAGCTCCGGATGGGACTGTTGCGGCGCGATGTGATGCGGCAGTCGATCGAGGAGATCTTCGAGGGTCCCGAGACGAGTACGCGCCAGGCGCTGGTGCAGCGCAGGTTCTCGCGTCGTGCGATCGACCGTTTCTTCAAGCCGTTTCTGGGCGGAGTGATGCTCGATTCCAAGCTGGCGGTGTCCAGCCGGATGTTTGAGTTCGTCTTCAAGATGTTCACCGAGGGGGATGCCGCGCTGCCGGCCGGCGGCATGCAGGCGATTCCGGAGCAGTTGGCGGAGGGCTTGGGTGCGAGCGCAATCCAGTTCAATCAGAAGGTGCGATCGCTGGAGCCGGGCCGGCTGTTGATGGTGAATGGGTCGGTGCTTGAGGCTGGATCGATTGTGATCGCGACCGAGGGGCCGGAGGCGTCGCGTCTGCTGGGCTATGAGCGCACGGTGCCGTCGCGCAGTGTCTGCTGCCTGTATTTTGCGGCCAAGGAGCCGCCGGTGGACGAGCCGATTCTCGTGCTGAGCGGGAGTACCCGGGGACCGATCAATAACGTCGTGGTTCAGAATCTAGTTGCTCCGACCTATGCGCCGAAGGGTGAGTTTCTGATTTCGGTCACCGTGCTGGGGATGCCAAGCCGGGACGATCAAACGGTTGCCACACAGGTCCGGTCGCAATTGAAGCGATGGTATGGACTGGTGGCGGACGAGTGGCGGCTGCTGCGGGTGTACCGGATCCACCACGGACTGCCTGTAATCCCGTCGATGGACCGGCACCACACGGGAAGGGTGACGCCGGGGCTGTACGTCTGCGGCGATCATCGGGCAACGCCGTCGATTCAGGGCGCAATGGAGGACGGACGGTTGGCGGCGGAGACGCTGATCCGGGACTTGCGCGGTGAGCCTGATCCGGTGACGCCACGGGAGCTTCAGGCGCAGGCGCGTGCGGCGGCTCTGGCCGAACAGGAAGAGGACGACTGATGCACTGGCTGTTGGCGGCGCATGCCGGTGCGACGCTATACCTGACCGGATTGATCTGGTTTGTGCAAATCGTTCATTACCCGCTTTTCGCCGACGTAGGCCGCGCAGGATTCGCCGCCTACGAGCGCAACCATGCAGGACTGACCACGATGGTGGTGGGGCCGCCAATGCTGGTGGAACTGACCTGTGCCGTTCTATTGGTGCTGCGGCGGCCGGCAGCCTGGCCGGCGTGGGCGGCGTGGACGGGGTTGGCGCTTCTGGCTGTGATCTGGGCATCGACGATGTTCCTTCAGGTGCCGCGGCATGGCGAGTTATCGGCTGGTTTCGAGGAGAAGGCCCATCGGGCGCTCGTGATGACGAACTGGATTCGCACGCTGGCCTGGACGGTGCGAGGGGGGCTGGTTCTGTATTTCGCGTTTCTAGCGGGTGAGGCCCACCCGCCGGCGTAGCGCTTCGAAGCGTTTGTCGCCGCGGAGGCTGTCGAAGTGGGGGTCGGCGTCGAGGAAAAGTGCCTCGGACTCGCGAGCGTCAACCGCGGATGAAAGCGCGGCGATGGCTTGTTCACGTTCGCCGAGGCCCAGCAACAGGATCGCCCGGTGGGCATGGCTGAGCGGTGCGCTGTCCATCTCCTTGAGCACTTTTCGAGCCTCATCGGCCTGCCCGGCGGCGGCGAGCGTAAAGCCTAGCCTTCCGAGGATTTCGGGTGGCCTCCTGGCGCCGGAGAGTGCCTGGCGGTACTCCGCGATGGCCTGATCTGGATTCCCGGAGACGCCGTGGATGCAGCCGGCCAGGAAGTGAGCCGAACGGCTCTGCGGCGCCAGTTGCAGTAGCCGCCTTGTTTCGGCGAGGGCTTCGGCGTAACGGCGGCCGGCGAACAGGGCGACACCGAGGTCATTGGCGGTGCTGAGGCTGAGCGGGTCGG
>CAYVDY010000785.1:0-2833 GCA_964450255.1 uncultured Candidatus Solibacter sp.
GGCCAGCATTCCCGCCGCAGTTCGCCGCCAACACCGCGGGGCGCTACCGGGGTGGGGTAGTCCAGATGGGGATGAGAGGTGACAACCAGTGCTCGCCGGCCGCCTCCCAGGTTCACTGCGGCGAATTGCGAGATCCGAAAAGGATGGTCGAAAGGCTCGCTGCCTGAGCGAATCGGCTTCCCGGCCTTGAAGGACCAGAGGGGATCACCGGTGCGTGAAAAACAGAGCAACTGATCAGACTCCGCGGCGGTTTCTCCCTGCTTCCAGGGAAAGAGGAATTCGCTGTCTCCATTTCCATCGATGTCGAGGGAGAGCGGACGCTGGCGCACGGAGTCGATTTCCCAGTCGCGGAATACCGGCCCCTTTAGCGCTGTTTGAAATAACGATCGGCCGCTCTGATCGAGGACCATGATATGGCTGCCGACCCGACGGCTGCCGATTCCGCACGGTGCGCCAGTACCACCAACCGGCGGCAAGAATCAGGACGAGAGAGACCACTGCGATGGCCGTGCGCGGCAGTGGGTTCTGGACATCCTCTTCGGGTCGTCCGTCGGAGAGCGATAGCCGCCAGTCGTCCATTTCGGAGACCTCCGCGTAGATGCGGCCGCGGGGACCGGGCAGGCGTCTGACCGGCAGGTTGCGCCAGGCCTCCCAGATTTGGACAGTGCGCACGCCTACACCGAGATAGGCTGCAATTTCTTTCCGTCCTTCTCGTCTTGATGGCGACATGTGAGTGTAGTCCCGCAGTCTATCGCAGCGATCGGCGAAGGCGGAACTACAGGCGGGCGGCGGCGCGAGCGCGGGCTAGCTGGCCAAAGCGGTCTGGGCGGTCGCCCGCATATTGCAGGAAGAGATCGTACTGGCGTTGGGCGTCAGCAGGCTTCTTGTCGACTTTAGCGAGCTCGGCACGGACGTAAAAGAGATTGGGGTAGAGAATGAAATCATAGAGCAGGATCTGCTGTTCGCTCAGAATGGGGTAACGGTTGGCGACCAGAGCGCGGGATTCAGCAGCGCGTCCTGAGAGGGCCAGAGCGAGGGCGAGCAACTCACGGTGCGGACCGTCGGCGGCGCCGGACGTTTTTGCAAGTGCCGCCTTCCACAGTTCGGCCGCACGGCTCCATTCGCCGCGGGCGGTCGAGCCCAGGGCCTGGGCCTCGTCACTGCCGGCGCCTTGGACAGCGTCGGCGACAAAGCGGGCAAACATGGTTTGGCCTGGTGACCGGGCAAGGGACAGTGCCTGTTTGGCGGCGGATCGCGCCGCCGGCTCATCGCCGACCGCGAGGTAGCGCAGCGCGAGCATGGCGGAGGCGGGACAGGCCATGGGGTGGTCCGCGCGGGAGGCGACGAGTTCCAGCCGGGCATTGGCGTTGGCAGTCTGGCCGAACAGGTATTCCCAGCGAGAGCGGACGAGCTCAGCGGCGGGGTCACCGGACTGTTGGCGGGCTGCCAGGAAACGATCCAGATACTGGCCGGCCTCTTTCTTCTCGCCGCCGAGCCAAAGGGCGAGCGCCGCCTTTTCGAGAGCTGCGCCGTTGTTGAAGTCCTTGTCTTTCTCCCAGGCCGCCTCGAACGTTTTGGCCGCCTCACGAAAGCGGCCGGCCATCAGCAGAATCTCGCCGCGTGAATCGAGCGGGTTGGCGGAGGCGGGCTCGGCGCGTTCATACTCCTTCATGGCCAGATCGGCTTCGGAATACCGGCTGAGGTAGGCCAGAGAGTAGCCGAAGGAGTTCCAAAGATCGGCGCGGCCGGACTCGAGAGCGACAGCCTGGCGAAGGGTGGCTTCGGCCCGATCGAATTGGCGCAGGCTGGTGTAGAGTTCCGCGAGCTGAGCGAGGGAGCCGGCATCGGACGGCAGCGATCTGGTGATCCGCTCAAGCGCTGACTTGCGGGCCTGGAGGTCGCGAGTAAAACCGGATTCGAGAAGGTCCATTCGGGCGCGGCTGAGAACGTCGAGCTGGCGGCCCTGGGCCCGGCTGCGCGCCAACACGGATTGGAGGGCGGGTGGACCGCCGTTGCCAGCTGCCTGTTCGGCCCAGAGGTTCCAGCACCAGCCACAGGCCGGATCGGCGACGGTGGACTGCTCCAGATTCGCCAGCACGACGGACGGATCAGAAAGGGAAAGGGCCGCGGAAAGCAGACGTGCGGCCTGATCGTTGTGAATCCGGGTGGGGGCAGGTGGGACGTTGGGACGAATGGACGCGTTGACGGCGACGGCGAGGTTGGCCATGACCTTGAACCACTGAGGTTTGGCCGCACCGGCCAAGCCGCCGGAGAGCGCCTCGCGGGCCTGCGGGTCCTCCACCAGAAAGCGAAAACCGGAGGCGCCATTCTGAGTGACAAGGACACCGGAAACGGTTCTGGTGGCGCCTTGGGCAGCAGCCTCGCTGGCCGAGCGGGCGAGGAAAACCGAAACCCTTGGCAGCACCTCCAACTGACGGGCAAGCGAGTACCGAACGACGCCGGCTGGCCAATCCAGGGCTGGATCGCCACTCTGGTTCTCGAACGGAAGGATCGCCACGCGCTGGGGCGCATCGGTGAGTTTCCTGATGCGGGCGCTATTCCAGAAGTAGAAGGCCAAGCCCGCGAGCATGACAGCGAGACCGGCAATGAGGGCGTTTCGGCGGTTAGAGGACACGCGGCTCCAATTTCATCAACTCCGCAAACTCGGGATTCTTCCGAAGTTCCGCGAACTCGGCATCCTCCACATACTTCTGGCGTTCTTTGAAGCCCTCTTCGAGCGACTTGCGGATGTAGAGAATGGCGAGATCGTTGCGTCCGGCCTTGGCGTACGTCTTGGCGAGGTACTAGTGAAATTTGGCGCGCTCGGCAACGG
>CAYVDY010000786.1:0-2823 GCA_964450255.1 uncultured Candidatus Solibacter sp.
CGCCAGTCAATCTAAGCGGTGCCGCAGAATTCTGGAGGAACACTTGGAGCAGAGGCAGTTCTATCGGATGAATGTGCCCAGCGTCGTATTCGAGCGATTCGACGACGAAGTGGTGGCGATCAACCTGGAGACTGGGGTCTACCATTCATTGACAGGATGCGCTGCGGACATCTTTCACCTCCTGGAGCAGTCCGCGTCCCTCGTGGAGATGCGTGATTTGCTGGAGCGCAAGTATGACGCCACGGCCGTTGAAATCGAGGCGGCGATCACGCCTTTCCTCGTGAAGCTGGGCGAGCAGGGCCTCGCCAGAAAGTCAGAGACAGAAGCCTCCGAACGTTCCGCATTGTTTCTCCCCGGCTCTGGCGATGAGGTGCGCGCCATTTTCGTTCCGCCGTCGCTCGAAGCGTATAGCGATCTTCAGAATCTACTGTTGCTCGATCCTGTTCACGATGTAGGGGAGATGGGATGGCCGCAACAGCCAAATCCTGGCAATCCTTCCTGACGGATTCACTACAGTCCTATTTTGAGGAAACAGCACGGGCGGCGGGAGGAAGCGAGGATCGCGATTTTCAGATGGCGGGCCACCGGGTCCGCCTCCGTTTCGCGGGGCCGGCCTGGACCGAATCCCTGACTCGTGGCCTGTCCCACCTCGTGTTGAACGCGCAGCCTGACAGCGCTGGCGCCGCGCTTACCGTTCACATCTGGGATGGCTCCACTTCGGAGCCCCTGGGTCTCCTCGGATTCTTCCTGCGCTCCCTCACTCTGAATTGGCCGGCGTTTCTGAATGCCCGCGGACAGATTACTGACCTGCATTCCGAACCGCTCGTGGCACTGTACCATCCCGGCCCCGACCTGCTGAGCGTTACCGATACCACGTCCGGTTCGGCATACTTCTGGAAGCGGGACGCTTCCCCGTTGCCGTATTACGAAGCAGGCTCCCCCATGCGTTCGCTGTTGCACGCATGGCTGCGCAGGCGCGGTTGCCAGTTTGTTCATGCCGCGGCCGTCGGCAGACCAAAAGGCGGCGTGCTCCTGGCCGGAAAAGGCGGTTCGGGCAAGTCCACAACCGCCGTCGCGTGCCTGAATTCAGACCTCCAGTACGCGGGTGACGACTACTGTCTGGTGTCGATCACGAACCGGGTCCACAGCCTCTACAACACGGCCAAGCTCTGCGGTGAACTGGACCTCGATCGCTTCCCGAAGATCAAAGCTCAGGTGTGGAATCAGGAACGGCAGGACGGCGACAAGGCCACCGTGTTCCTCCAGGACCACTATCCCGAAAAGCTCATTCGCGACTTTCCGCTGCAGGCGATCCTCCTGCCCCATATCACCGGACAGAGCAAGACGTGGATCGAACCGTGCAGACCCAGCGACGCCCTGCTGGCACTCGCGCCCACAACACTGGCGCAATTACCCGCGTCGGGCGCTCTCGATATGCAGCAGATGTCGCAGGTGACACGTTCGGTGCCGACATACCGTCTTCATCTCGGCTCCGTAATCGAAGCGATTCCCCAAGTGATCGAGCAGTTTCTGGACCGTCAGTAAAGAGGCCATGCACTCACTTCCATCCATCACCGTCGTCGTCCCGGCCCACAATGCCGCCGCATTTTTCGAACCGGCCATGCGCAACATCCGCGCTCAGGATTACCCCAATCTGGAAGTCTCCATCGTAGACGACGGATCCGACGATAACCTGGAGGAACTCGTGGCGCGCGAACAGGGGTTGCGACTCCTCTATGTGCGCCAGGAAAACAAGGGCCCGGCCGCCGCACGGAATGTGGCAATCCGGAAATCCGAAGCCGATTTCATTGCGTTCCTGGATATGGACGATCTCTGGACGCCAGGCCACCTGCACCGGCTGAGCGCTATGCTCCAGGCGAATCCCGATGACGGCATTGCGCAAGGTGAAATGCGCAACTTCATCTGCGACCCGGCAGGCGTTCCCCACTGGTGTTCAGAGCAGTTTCTGTTTATTAATCTTGGCTCCTGCCTCTTCCGCCGCTGGGTTTTCGACAGATGCGGACTCTTCGCGGAGGATATGCGCTTCGCCGAAGACTACGACATGATCATGCGCTGCTTTGATTGGAAGGTGCCGAAGATCATCACCGCCGAACTGTCGCTTCTGTACCGCAGACACGCCACCAACATGACGAACGGCAAGGACCTCGCAGGTCTCGGAACCGCCCACGTCTACAAAAAGCGTCTCGACCGAATCCGGCGTGGCCTGGTCGATCCGAGTGTTTCCAATGCGGTCCCGCTGGCGAACTATCTGGGCGCCCCAACCAAATTCTTTGTCGGCGCCGTTGAGCCGCTCGACTCACAGGAGTGGCTGGCGGCAGCCGGAACTCCGGCCGGACCGAAGGTCAGTGTCGTGATTCCCACGTACAATGACTCAACCTACCTTGCTCAGGCGCTGCAGAGCGTTCTTGGTCAGAAGTACCGACCCCTGGAGGTCCTGGTTGTGGATGATGGCTCGGATTCGCCGGCGGGCATCGAGGTCGCGGAGTCGTTTGGCTCTCCTGTGCGTGTCCTGCGCCGGCCGCATATGGGCCATGCAGCCGCCCGGAACGCGGGTGTTGCCGAAGCTACTGGCAAATACCTCGCCTTTCTCGACGCAGATGACCTCTGGTCGCAGGACAAATTGAGGACGCAGGTCGAGTATCTTGAATCTCATAGCGAGACGGACATAGTGATGGGACGCATCCAGAATTTCCATAGCCCGGAACTTACTGATGCACAGAAGACGGAAATAACCAGTCCGCTTGAGCCAGCATATTCTCATTGAAGGATGAGCCTGAACGGAGGTAGCAGGCCGGGTGGCCT
>CAYVDY010000787.1:0-2818 GCA_964450255.1 uncultured Candidatus Solibacter sp.
CCTCGATACAACGAGTTCCAGGTCTGAAACGGCTCGATAATATCACAGCAGCCGGAAGTTCATCTCCACAGTGGCCTTCACCGCGACGGGCTGGCCGTCCTTGGTGGCGGGCGTGAACTTCCACTGGAGAAGGGCTTCCACCGCCTGCTCGTCGAGGCCAAGACCGAGGCCACGGATCACTTCAACGTTCCGGACGCTACCATCCACCCCGATCACCAGCGTCATCGTCACGGTGCCTTGCTGCTTCGCCACCTTTGCCACCGGCGAATACTGGGGTTCCACCTTTTTGGCGACCACCGGCGCGTTGATGCCGCCGACGATCTTCATGCCGGGCGTGGTGTCGGCGGCCGGCGGGATCCTCGCGATCATCTCCCGGATCTGCCGCTGTCGGATCGGCCGGGCGCGCTCGCGCAGTTTCTCCGCTTCCACGGTTTTGTTCTGCCTGTTGAGGAGACCGGCGTAGAGCTCAAGCGCGGTGGCGAGTTCCGTGGGCGAGGCCAACGCGGGCGCCTCCAGGATTTGAATGGCTCTCTGATATAGCGGCTCGGGCGCGGTCAAATCACCCTGTAACTCCATGATGAGGGCGAGCCGGCTAAGGATACGCGCAACGTCTGGGTGGTTCGCGCCGGCCGACTGCCGCGCCGCCTCCAGAGCTGATGTGTACAGAGTGTGCGCTTCCACATACGTGGCCTTCAACGCCGACTTTTCGGCCTCGGCCTCCATCTGGCGGTAGTCCGCCGGGGCAGCGACTATCAACAACGCAATCGAAATCGTGCTGAGCATTGCAGTGCTCCTTTCGATGCCCAGTATGCGGGCGTCTTCCCCGATTTCACGGTAACACTAGGATTTTAGGCGGTTACGGGCCGTTACATTGCAGTAAGATGGCGAGGTGGCCCCCACCCTCGAAGCCTCACGGGCGCAATTGGAACGAGTCCTGCAGTGTCCCGGCCTGAAAAACTCAGACGGGCTGCGGAACCTGCTCGCCTATCTGGGAGAGAAGGCGCTGACAGCGCCCGGCGAGGAGCTGAAGGAGTACACGGTTGGCATAGAAGCGTGCGGAAAACCGTCGAGCTACGATCCGCAGCGCGATGCCTCGGTGCGGGTGCAGGCCGGGCGGTTGCGCAAGCGGATCGAGGACTACTACGCCGGGGACGGCGCGGCCGATGAGATTGTCATCGAGGTACCGAAGGGGCGATTCGCGGTGCTGTTCCATCCGCGCGGTACGGTGGAGACGCAGCCGCGGCCAAAGCGTTTGTGGCTAGGCTTAGCGCTGGCCGCGGCAATTCTTAGCCTCGTTTGGGTGGCCGTGCTGCAGCGGAAGCTCAATCTCTGGGAGACACGCTTTGGCATCTCGCGGCAGGAGGCGGTAGTGCGCGACTTCGCGCCGGTGTGGGGCGACTTCCTGCCGGCAGAGGGTCCGGCGCTGGTGGTGTTCGGCAGCCCGGAGCCGGCGGCGGGGCAGAACCACGAGTACGCCTCGATGGGTGACACGCTGGCGGTGCAGCGGTTGACGTCATTCTTCGCTTCGGCCGGAGTGCCGCTGCGGGCGCAGCCGGCGCACCTGGCGAATTGGGATTCCGCCTCACAAGGCAACCTGGTGCTGTTGGGAGCATGGCAGATGAACTCGCTGATGCGCGGCCTGCCGGTGCAACAGGATTTCTCGTTTGGCCCGGACGGGATCGTGCTCAACCGCAACCCGCAGATGGGCGAGCCGCTGGCCTACAACCCAACGGCTGGCGCCACGTTCGCGATTGTCGCGACGTATTCAGGGTTGAAGCCGGGCCGGGCGATTCTGGCGATCATGTCGGAGCATCCGGCGGCGCCCGTGGGCGCGGTGGATTTCCTGACAGACCGGCGTTCGGCCGCGGCGTTGATGGCGCGGCTCAAGGAGAATCCCGGCCGCGGGCATTTCCAGATGCTGCTGCGCGTCTATCTGGACCGCGGCGCGGCGGTGAAGACGGAGTACGTCACGCACCACGTCGATTGATCGTCAGTCTTCGCGCAGCGTCTCCATGGGGCTCACTCGCGCCGCGCGCCATGCCGGGCCGGCCGTGGCCAGCAACACCGCGATTGCCATCAGCGCGGCCACGCCGGCGTAGGTCCAGGCGTCTACGGTGCGCACGTCAAACAGGAATCCGCGCATCACTTGGCCGCCGGCAACGGCCAAGCCCAGGCCAACCGCCAGTCCTGCTGAGAGTACGGCGCCCGCGCTGCGCAGCACCAGCCACGCCACCTCCATCGGCATCGCGCCCAGTGCGAGCCGCAGGCCGACCTCGGCGCGCCGCAAATTCACGAGGTAGGAGATCACGCCGTAGACGCCGGCCATCGCCAGAAGCAAGGCCAGCGCCGCGAACGAGCCGGCCAGCCAGCTTCGGAAGCGAGGCGCGGCTGTGGAATCGGCCAGCATGCGGTCCATGCTCGTGAAGCTCATGGCGAGGTCGGGCCGTCCGCGCCTTACCGTGGCGCGGATCGCCTCCACCAGCGGAGCCGTCTCGCTCTCGGCCCGGAGCACCACCTGCACTTCGTTCGCGTAGGCAGGATGTTGCGCGAGTGGCATGTACAACTCCGGTCCGGCTGCCGTGCCCGGCGCCGGGCGCACGTCGCCGACGACGCCCACGACGCGCATCCACACGTCGCGATCCAGTCCGCAGCGCAGGCGCTTGTTCAACGGATCTTCGCCGGGAAACACTTGCGCCGCCAGGGTCTTGCTGATGACGGCCACAGGTTCGGCTTCGAACACGTCGCTAGCTGCGAACTCGCGCCCGCTCAGCAACGGCACGCCCATCACATGGAAGTAGCCTGCGCTCGCCAATCGGAA
>CAYVDY010000788.1:0-2815 GCA_964450255.1 uncultured Candidatus Solibacter sp.
GGCGCAGGGACAGCGCATGAAGCAGTACAACTTCTACTTCCAGGACGAGTGGAAGCTGCGGCGGAATCTCACGGTGAACTGGGGCGCGCGGCGGGAGATCAACATGGCGCCGAGCGAGGCCGGTGACCGGGTGTACGTGCCGCAAGGCGACCTCTACCGCACGATCAAGTTCGTGCACGCGGACCGCTACTATCAGAACAACAATCTGGGCGCCATCGCGCCGCGGTTGGGCCTCACCTACAACCCGTGGCGGCGCACAGTGTTCCGCACCGGCTACGGGATTGCGTTCGATCCGATTGCATCCTTCCAGGTGACGGCAGTGGCGGGCCGCATTCCAGGGCTCACTACCAACTGCCAAAGCGTACCCGGCGGCGCGACGACGCCAGGCTGCGTAGCCGTACCCGACAAGCGCATCGCCGAAGGGTTCCCGCAGGAGATGCAGGTGCCGGACCGCAAGCCGACGAGTTTTCTCACGCCGCCGGCGCAACTGCTGGCCACGGCGCCCAATGTCACGTTTTTCGACCAGAATCTGAAACTGCCGACGGTGCACCAGTGGAACTTCAACATCCAGCAGGAGGTGGGGTTCGGGATGGTGGTGCAGGCCGGCTATATCGGGCGCCGCGGCACGCGGCTGATGCGCGCCTATGATCTGAACCAGATCAACTCCGACCCGATCCTGCCCAGCTTCAAGATCATGCAGAGCAATGTGAAGGCGGGCTGCCGGGCGGACGGCACAAACTGCCCCGGCAACACGGTGGGGCAGAGCGTGCCGCTGGTGACGTCGGGCATCGTCAATGCAGCGTTCGTCAACTCGGCGACGAGCGCCACCGAATTGCAGCAGAACGCGGCCGGCACGATGTCCGGGCGGATCGAGCAGACGACTCTGGCCGCCAGGCTGCGGCCGAATCAGCAGTTCGGCACGATCACCTACATCGATTCCGGCGGGAACTCTTACTTCCACAGTTTCCAGAGCACGCTGCGGAAGCGGTTTTCGAACGGGCTGCAGGTGTCGCTGGCCTATGCGTTGAGCAAGTCGATCGACGACCAGAGCGTGGATCCGGTGGCATCGAGCGCGGGCGGCGGATTGAGTACGACGAATTCGCGGACTCCGGCCGATACGCGGAACTGGCGGAACGAGCGGGCGCTTTCGGACTTCGACCGCACGCACGTCTTCAGCGCGGTATGGCTGTATGAGCTGCCGGTTTTCAAGGGCAATCCGGTGCTTGGCGGCTGGTCCGTCAACGGGTTGTACAGCGTGAATACGGGCGAGCCGTACACGGTAACGAGCGGCGTGCGAACTTCCAACAATACCCACGTTTCGCGGGCGATCCTGACGGGAGAGATGCCCGACACCTCGCTGAAGGATGCGGCGGGCGTGACGGGACCGGTAGCGTTCGCCGACAGCCGCGCGTTCGCTATTCCAGGGCCGGGCGAGAACGGCATGGGCCGCAACATGTTCCGCAGCCCCGGATTCTGGAACCTGGATTTCGGCGTGCAGAAGATCTTCGCGCTGAACGAGCAGATCAAGCTGCAGTTCCGGGCGGAGTTCTTCAACGCGCTGAACCATGTGAATTTCGACAATCCGGGCGGGGCGACGGATGGCTCGAATCAGATCACGAGCGCAACGTTCGGGCGGACGTGCTGCGAGGCTGTGGCGCCTTCGAGCACGCAGAATATCATCCAGACGGGCGAGGCGGCCCGAGTGATTCAGTTCGCACTGAAACTGATGTTCTAACGGGGGTACGATGAGCGACGGGTATGAGCACCTGGAGCGTGTGCGGCGCTTGTGCGCAGCGCTGCCGGAGACCACGGAGAAGCTATCGCACGGGGAACCGACGTTCTTCGTGCGGAAGAAGGTCTATGCGATGTACTCGAACAACCACCACAATGACGGGCACATCGCGGTGCTGATTCCGGCGGCCCCGGGGGTGCAGGAAGCGCTGATCGGCATGTGGCCGAAGAGGTACTACCGGCCGCCCTACGTGGGCGTGCGGGGGTGGGTCGGCATTGATCTGGACCAGATTGACGACGACGAGCTGGCGGCGCACCTCTTGGATGCTTGGCGCTTGATTGCCCCGAAGAAGCTCTCGGCGGCGCGGGGCACGTAAAGAAGAAGCGAGTGCCGGGTGGGCCGCCCATGCTAGCATGGTGAATTGTCAGGCTCCGGGCTCCGTGCAATAGGGCGCCCCAAACCCCGCCAGGTCCGGAAGGAAGCAACGGTAGGGGTTTCCCCTGTGTGCCGCGGATCACCCGGGGTCTGGCATTGAAACTGGGACCGAGCCGCGTAGCCGCACCGCCTACCATGTCCATGTACCAGGTCATCGCCCGCAAGTACCGCCCCCACACTTTCTCGGACCTGTTGGGTCAGGAGCATGTGCGAACGACCCTGGAAAACGCGATTACGCAGCATCGGATCGCCCACGGCTACATCTTCGCGGGGCAGCGCGGTACGGGTAAAACGACCATCGCCCGCATCCTGGCCCGCTGCCTGAACTGCGTCGAGGGCCCCACCGCCAATCCGTGCGGCAAGTGCTCGTCGTGCATCGAAACGCCGCTGAGCGGCGCGCCGGACGTCATCGAAATCGACGCCGCGTCTAACCGCGGAATCAACGAGATGCGCGAGTTGCGCGAGAACGTGCGCTACCGCCCGTCTCGCGACCGCTACAAGGTTTTCATCATCGACGAAGCCCACCAGATCACCAACGAGGCCTTCAATGCCTTGCTGAAGACGCTGGAAGAGCCGCCGGAGTGGGCCGTTTTCGTGCTCTGCACCAAGGAATCGCATAAGATCCGTACGACCAACGGGTCCGCCTGT
>CAYVDY010000789.1:0-2813 GCA_964450255.1 uncultured Candidatus Solibacter sp.
ACGCATGCACGGGCTCACGTTCGGTGCGCGCGATCCCGACCTCGGCCAGGCCCGCGTCGCGAACTGCGCGGATGGGTCACTGGTCGGCATCCGCAAGCCGCTGGCCGCGCACGAACAGCCCATCGTGCGTACGTACCTCGCGGTCGAGGACATCCACGGCGCGGTCGAGGAAGCCGCCAAGGCCGGCGCCACGGTGGCCTACGGGCCGACCCGACAGGGACAGCGCGGCACGTTCGCCATCCTGATCCAGGGCGGCGTGCAGCACGGCCTCTGGCAGCGCTGAGGCTCACTAAGCACTCGCGAGTTGCATTGGTCGGGCAAGATCAGAGTCCACTCGCGAGCCGCATTAGTGGGCTAAGACAAGAGTCCATTCGCGAGCCGAATTGGTCGGGTAAGTCTAGAGTCCGCTGCGGCTTCACGTCACTGCCCACCGGAGCCTGCGAGCATAACTGAGTGTATTCAGAGCGCCAAGAGCAGCTACTACAGCTTATACTGCTTTCGCACAAGCCCCTTACAACTTCGCAGGGAGAGTGGAGTCGCCGTCAACGAAAGTGTCCGATCCGTCTGTGAGTAAAATGCCTTCCAGACGCGGCTGAACACAGCTGCCTCCTTGTTGCTGTTCCAAGACCTATGTCTTCGCCACCTCGTCGCCCACCGCGTAACAATCTCAACAAACAACTCAGCATTCGCCGCCGCGACAACCGTTGTGCAAACGTCAGCAGCATCTTGAAGCTCGGCAAATCCGACGCGAATAGTTGAGTCGGGCGAAGCGCTACGCAGAGCAAGGCTCAATGCATTCTTGCCCGCGATCACACCGCCGGAATGGACGACGCCGTGGCGAAGTTCGCAGATCTTGTCGTACTCCTCTAATGCGCTATCAAGAGCGCCGTTCCGCTTCACTTCATGTCCAACAAACTTTCGAATCGTGCTCTTTACGTTGTCCGACGATGTAAAGGACACGTGCTCAAACACACCTCGTTCAACGAGTCGACCGCCGTGCCAAAGAACTGTTCCGAGGCCGATCTTCTCCTGTGAGGAGGCGTCCCGCGCAATTGGACACCACGCAATAATGTTTGCCAGAATGTCACGAAAGTAGTTCTCGGTCGCAGAGACCAGGCCAACCATCAATAGAGCGCCCATCGAAGGGTGGGTCGCCAAAAGCGACGGAGTGGCCACTTGGACGATACTCGTAGCGACCCCGTAGTACCCGTCAATGGGAGAGGACTGCGGCCGTGGCGCTCCGGTGGCGTAAGCATCGACGTTGGCTATCTTCACTGCCGTCGTGCGGCGACAGCTGCTCCCCTCCCAACCACCAAGAGTCATGCGAGGTACTCCTCGGCATAGAAGTAGATTCGCTTTGCCCAGAACGGCCCAATCTGGGGGACACTGCGCAAGGCCCTGTGCTCATGGTCGAGGAGAATGTCCTTGACCACTCTGATGCTTGAATTCCTTCGAATCGAGGCAACACGACTAGGCGTAAGCGGCAGCTCTTCAATGTTGTTCTGAATCAGTGTCTCGAACACCGACATACCCTTCAGAGGCGAACCACAGTTGAGGCAAAACCGCGCAGCCTCGGAGACGCGAGGCGTCTTGCACGCTTGGCACGGCGGCAGCGCAAGTGCGAGAACGGACGAGACCTCTTGGTTGTCCAGTAGAGTCCGTGGCGTTACACGAGCAAACTCTTTGGCGCTCCGCCGCCCGAAGGCTTCGACATACCGCGCCGAATTGATCGCCCTGTCACCAAACAATGCGTTGCTCTCGATCAGTGCCGCGTAGTGAATCACATAGAGCTCAAATACGCCCTTCTCACCTCTACTTACCTCACCTCGTGGCGACACCAGCCCAGAGTACTGGAAGAAAGCAAATACTTTGGTTAGCTCGGCAGGAACCGGCTTGCTTACCGCAATTGTTACGCACTGTGAGCCGGCCGCCTTGCCCTTGTTGTATGCTTTCATCGCAGAGATGCAACGATCCAGAATCTGCCGGCCGGCGAGGATAAAGCGCTCGTACATGGGCAGCTTCTTGGCGAGAGAGCTGAATACCGAGAGCGTTGCTTCGTGTGCTGAGCGAATCGAGCGAAGGACCGCATGACGCGTGTATTCTAGCTCGACACTTTCGCTTCCTTCGACACCGGTATAGAGTCGTCGAAGCATGTTAAGGAGCGAACGAGGAACGCCGAAGGCTGCGTACGCGAGGAGCTCTAGCAGGGCTTTGTTTGCGACGAGTTGCTGCCAAAGTTCGTGGGAGACACGCTGCTCGAGAAGCGTCTTCATGAAGGGAAGATACTTCGGGGTGTCCGGCCTGATCCAAACGTCTATTTCCTCGGCATCGTGACCCACGTGAAACGTCGGCGAGAAGGTGGTCACTCCCGGGTAGATCGCCGCCTTCGGTGATATGCGCTTGCTCTTTAGGCTGCGAAATAGCTCAAAGAAGTCGCGCTGTTGCTCTGCTGAGAATGCGTGGGCTGCGTCATCCAAAAGAAGGACGCAGCGTCTATAGTCGAGCGAGGCTAGAACGGTGTCTATGTCTCGTTCAAAATCGACTGGCATAATGGATATGTCGTCCTCCGTGTCTGCCCTGCCGCTTTCAAGAGCCTCCACCATCTTCTCGGTTGCGCGCTTAGTGAGGCGAAGGTTCGCCGGAGACTTCTTGCGGAGTTGCTTGAGCACGTCAAACAGGCCGGCGTAGATCTTACACAGAAGCCATTGCTGAAATAGGTACGGCGCGTTGGCGGAGCTCTTGTAGTAAGGTTCCAGGCGCAGAGACGCTTTGAAATTGACGTAGATTGGCAAAGTGCGTTCTTCAGCGTTTGC
>CAYVDY010000790.1:0-2812 GCA_964450255.1 uncultured Candidatus Solibacter sp.
GGCCGTGCCTTGCGCCGCTGAGCGGAGGAGCCTATCTCCGACAGACTCCTAGTTGACGGCGCTTCGATAGAGTGCGTTGAGCATCAAACGAAACGTCCCGAAACTCTGCCCTCGGAACTGAGGACGGAAGCCGTAGAGAACTACGCGCCCCTTGCCAAGACGGGCATCCACCACTGCCGCTTTGCCGGCCACGGCGCGCTCGCCGGACAACCAGCCGGAGGCCAGCAGGTCTTTCTTTGCGTACCAGGCGACGGCCTTCACCTCGCGCTCGCCCTGGTTGAAGCCAGGCAGGACGGAGATCTCGAAAGCCTGACCGCCGGTCATTGTGGCGTAGGCATCCTTGGGCATGCCTGCCGCGACAGGATGAGCCGGATCGGTAGTGATCCGCAGGATGGAACCGGGGCAGTACCAGCCGCCCGAATCCCCTTCTCCGCCCCGCAGCACGCCTCGGGCGCCGATGGGGAAAAGTGCCAGCGGCAGCTCAGTGGCGGAATCGAACGCCAGCAGCGTGCCGCCTTGCTCGACGAACTCCTGCAAATGGCGCGCCCCCGCCAAGCCGATTCCGCCGGTGAACTCCGGCCGTTGCAGATTGTTGACTTCACCCATGTTCTGCCAGTCGCCGCGTCCTGAGCCTTCACCCTGGCGGGTGCCGTGCAGGATGGAGGACATCGATTGCTGCGCCAGGATGATAGCGTCGTAACGCGCTCGCAGATTGCCGGCGCGGATCTCCTCGTTGTGCACCGGCGTGTGCTGAACCTGGAAGTTGTCCAACACCCAGGCGGTCCAGCCGGCGTCCATATTGGCGCTGTAGGGCTCGTAGATGGCGACGCGAGGCTTGGCCTTGCCGGCTTCCGGCAGCCAGCTTGCCGGGGCTGGAGACTGCGCCAGCAATGGCAGGGATTCACTGGCAAACTCCACCGGTTGGTCGAGACGGTCGAACTGGACGCCCATTTGGTACGGCAACGTCCAGCCCGCCAGATCGTACGGGCGCTTGGTGGGTCCCGTGGTGCCGGACCGGATCTCGGGATACTTCTGAGGCTCCATCAGGTCGACAAGATATCCACGGAAGGGCTGAGCCGCCAGAAGAATGTAATCGTCTTTGGCGTATGTCTTGCCGTTCACCGCAAACGGCGCCGAGGCGCGGCGCACGTCAATTCCGCCATGCTGCAGGCGGCGCAACATCTC
Source organism: uncultured Candidatus Solibacter sp. (assembly GCA_964450255.1). GTDB lineage: Bacteria > Acidobacteriota > Terriglobia > Bryobacterales > Bryobacteraceae > Paludibaculum. The sequence continues at coordinate 1,186 of CAYVDY010000790.1, forward strand.
CCTGGCCGCGTAGCCGTCGGCTTGCGCGGCCGGCACCACGTATGCGAACGGGCCGCCTTTCCTGCCCTTTTCGATTTGGGCTGCCGCCATTTCCCAGGCCTTCATCAGGTAGTGCTGCGGGCGGGATGCGGCCAGGTCGAGTATCGCGAAGTCCGCCGTCAACATGTACTCCACGGCATCCATCAGCGCCCATCTTCCGCCGAGCCACGGCCGCTGATACAACACGGTCGGTTCCTTGGCGGGAATTCCGGTGGAGAACCGCTCGGGAATCTCGGACGGCTTGTAGACCTTCGGAGTGGCGTACTGATACAGAGCCGTCTCCGTCAGAATCCCGTGCATGTTGTGGAACGCAGGCGCGGAGCGCAGTCCGCCGTTCCACCACGCGTCGAAGCTGATATAGGAGATGGCGCCCGCCTTGTCCTCGCGCGCAAACCGCTCCTTCATGGCCGCGCCGATCAGGTTGATCCCCTCCATCACCGGGGCCGGGATGTGAGGGTTCAGCGGCTCGGCGTAGGGCGGAATGAAGATCCGCGCCGGGAACGGAGCAATCTGGTGCTGATTGTAAACGATATGCGGAAACCACTCGGTGAACAACAACCGTCCCACGTTCCGTGTCTCCGGCAGATTGAACATGAACCAGTCGCGGTTGTTGTCGTGGCCCGCATACTTCTGATACAGCCACGGCAACGACGCCGTCTCGTGCGGTGTGCCAACGTTCTTGCGGTACCACGCGGCAACCATATCGAGCCCATCGGGATTGATCACCGGCACCTGCATCAGGATCACCTTGTCGCGGATGCGGCGGACTTCCTCGCTCTCGTCGGTGAGCATCCTGTAGGCAAGGTGCGGAGCCTGCTGCACCGGAGCCACTTCCGTGGCGTGAAGGCCGGAATCGATCCAGACGATGGCTTTGCCCTCGGCCGCCAGACGCCTGGCCTCTTCCGGCGTCGCCAGACCCAGCGCGAGCTTGCGATTGATCTCACGGTAATGATCGAGCTTCTTCAGGTTCTCGGCCGAACTGATGAAGGCAACGTAGGTGGCGCGGCCTTCAGAGCTCTTGCCAAACTCCACCAGCTTGATGCGGTCCGAAGCGCCGGCGAGCTTCTGAAAATAGCCGCTCACCTCGGTGAAATTGGCGAGCTTGTAATCGTCGCCCGGCGTGAAACCGAAATGTTCCTTCGGCGTGGGTACTGCGGCAGTGAGTGTCGCCGCGGCAATCAGCGATAGAAAGAACCGGCGGGCAATGACCTGATGCTGAAGCATATGGAACAATCATAAGATGATTGGGCATTCCGGCAGCAAATTCCGACTCGGCCTCGCTCAGATGGCTTGTTCGACAAACCCCGCGGAGAACCTCGAAAAAGCCGTGGCGCAGGTGCGCGAAGCGGCCGCGCGCGGTGCGCAGATCATCTGTCTGCAGGAGCTGTTCCGCTCGCAGTATTTCTGCCGCGAGGAACGCGCGGAGCTGTTCGATCTGGCCGAGCCGATTCCGGGGGAGTCCACTGAGCCGATGGTGAGCATCGGTAAGGAAGTCCGCGTCGTCATCATCGCCAGCCTGTTTGAGAGACGCCGCCCGGGGCTCGGACCTCAAACCCCCGGCACTCTTCACGCCCAACGCCGCTTGGCC
>CAYVDY010000791.1:0-2810 GCA_964450255.1 uncultured Candidatus Solibacter sp.
GGGGAGCTCGCCACCGCGTTCGATCTCGCGCATCAATACTCCGCCAGCCCGCGAAACGTGCTGATGGTTGCCGGCGGCGGCGACTACAGCCTGGCGCCCCTGCGGCCGTCGTACCCGGCCGAATTTCTCCAGCAGTGGGCCCGCGAGTATCCGAAGGTTGCGGTGAAGATGGCGACGCCGAGCCAGTACGTCGACATTCTGCGGAGCGAGATCCGGGAAAATCGAGTTCAGATGGACGAGCACCGCGGCGAGGCCGCCTACAGCTACAACGCCTTCTGGATGAACATGCCTGAAGTGAAGCGGGACTATCGCCGCTCCGAGCACACGCTGCAGGGCAGTGAGATGCTGGCCACCGCGGCCAGCCTGCTGAAGGGCCGCCCTTATCCCGCGCAGGACTTCTATCACTCCTGGATCCAGATGTTGATCAACATGGATCGCAACACGCTGTGGGGCGCCGGCAGTGGGTCGCCGTTTTACGACTCGCATCACTGGAACGCCTGGGACCGCTTCGAATCGGTCGGCCGCCAGGCGGGCGCCGCGCTTCAGGATGGCCTTGCCGCCTTTACCGCTCCGGGTGATGCCGTTGCCGTATTCAACCCATTGAACTGGAAGAGGGACGATCCAGTGACGCTCACGCTCCCGCCGGGCAAACGCCCCGCGGCGGGTGAGTGCGAGGCGCGGCCTGGGACTGACGAGGCCATTTGCTACCTCGCCCAGCCAGCCATGGGAATCACGACAGTACCGCTCACCTCAGGCGCGTCTGCTGTCTCCACGACGGTGGATGGCCTCCCGGGCGAGATCACGACCCGCCACTACATCGCCCGCTTCGATCCCGAAAACGGATCGCTCATCTCGCTGCGCGACCGGCGTTCTGGCAAGGAATATCTGGGAGGACCGGCCAACGTTGTACAGGCGGAGAGCGTCGCGGAGGTGGTGAAAGACCCTACCAACTGGATGGCGCCGCGGCCGATGCGTAAGCTGATGGATTCCACCGCCCGCCACAAGGCGGCCTGGCAGGTATTCCGCGGCCCGATGACCACCACGGTCATCGCTCGCACGGGATTCGCCGGCGGCTCTCGCGTGGAGCGGACTGTCACTTTCTACGAGAACTACCCGCGCATCGACTTTCAGACCACTGTCGACATGCGCGCAAGGAATCTCCTGGTGACTGCCGACTTTCCCCTGACGGGAAAGGTCGTGGAGCGCACGCGCGGCATTCCGTTTGGCTTTGCGTCCGAGGACCCGGCCCAAGTGAAGTTGCCAAACAGCTACTTCCTGATGGGTGACCACAAGACCTACGGCTTCTCAGCGGCCATACAGCCAGCCGTCCGCTGGTCGGATTACGGACTGGATGGGGGCGGCGGCGTGGCACTGCTCGATCGCGGCCTGACCAGCCACGAACTGAACGCCGCGACTGTGTCACTCACATTGTTGAACGCGCAGGATTACTACCGCGGGCTCGATAACATCATGCTGGCGGGGCAGGGTGTGCGGACGTTCGAGTACGCGCTCTGGCCGCACACTGGCGACTGGCGCGAAGCCGCCATTCCGCGGCATGCCTGGGAGTACAACACGCCGCTCATCGTGAGTGAGGGGCGAAGCGCGGCTGCGTCACCGGCGGTGCTGGCCACCTCCGAAAACGTCATCGTCGAAGGGATGCGGCGGGTGGAGGGCGACATCGAACTGCGCCTGGTGGAGTGGGTGGGCCGCGCGGGGCAGGCAGAGGTGACTCTGCATCTGCCGCACCAGGACGCTCGCCTGACGAACTTCATGGGCGAGAAGGCGGAACCGCTCACCGCCGCATCGCCCGGCACCTATCGCTTTCCTGTGCGTCCGCAGCAGATCGTCACCCTGCGGTTCCGTGCTGCATCGGCGGTGCCGCGCGCGGCCGCCATCCGCGACTGGGCGCCGCTGGTGCCCCGCTACAAGCGGCAGCCGCTGGAGGTGAATGAACCAGTCAAGGGCTATCCGGCGATTACACGCCAGCCGACCCAGGACGATTTCGGCGCGAAGGCGCGCCAGTAGCCTGGGTCTCGTATGCTCTGGCCGCCGGAAACTCAGCACGCGCCACACGGACAGGCACATTCAACAGAGTGTCAGTCCGCCTGGCTACGTCGTGCGTGAAGGGAGGGCGATGGATCATCTCTCTCCGAGGGCAACCAGCGCAGTCTCCGCTGTGCGCCGTAAGCCGTCGCTGGGTGACGGCATTGCGGCGGCTTCCCTCAGGAGCGTAAGTTGGCCTCTGTCGCCGCAGTTGCCGATCGCCCGAAGCGCCTCTGCCTGAACGACGGAACTACTCTCGGCGCGGAATCGCTCGGCCAGAAACGAGCAGACATTGAAGAAGGCGAGTCTCCGGATCGCCTCGCCTGGGCGCATCCCCGTACCGTAGAGGACAGTGACCACATCACGCCAAGGCTGACGGCACGACTCGCGATAAACGTCGAACTCGGATTCAGTGACTATCCGATCCCGCTGACGTCCGCCATTGGCCAGTGAACGATTGGGTGCCTGCCACACTCATCGCAAAGCTGTACTTGAAACAAGAACCGGCCCACCGGGGTCGGGCGCCTGGTGCGCCGACTGGAGCGGGAGCGCAAGACCTGGACACGACCGCAGGAGGCCGAGATCCCGACCGCTCAGGCGTGGCGGGCCGGGGTCGCCGAAGGCATCCGGCTGGCCCAGGTGGCTATCCGGAAGGGGGCTTGACAGTGGGGGCCACGCGGGAGGCGTTCGGAGTGAAGTGTGACCCGGCCCGGGTCGCGACGGAGATCGACCGGCGGTGTGCGGGGCGTCAGGCCCGGCGCCAGGCG
>CAYVDY010000792.1:0-2802 GCA_964450255.1 uncultured Candidatus Solibacter sp.
TCAGGAAACCGGTCATTGCACCCAAACGACTTACGGGCCGCGGACGCCCTAAAATAGCCAAAAACTCAGGCGAACTGCGAAAGTCGGGCTAGGCGGAATTTCTCGCTGACCCGGCACGTGAAAGGCTAAATGCTGGCGCCGGATCGCACGGACTAGGACATCGACCAACTCTGATCGGGTCGCCCGGCTCCGGTGTCCTATCCGATCCGGCCGCCAGGAGGGGTTGGGCGTCGCGAATGGTCAGTTTTCGGCGCTCGTACGGGGCCGTTCCGCGGAGGGGTGGGCATGAATCGCCAGAATCTCGAAGCCGCTGGTGGTGTATTCGATGTGGCGTGTCTTCAGGAGGACCTCGAAGTACGGAACCCGCCCTGTTTCGACCGGAGGCAGGTGCCCCATCAGGTCCTTCAGGAAGCTATCCGACGTTACTAGGTTGCCAGCGGCCTCGGTCCCGGACATCTCCTGCCCGGACAGGATCAGTACATTTCCGGTCTTGCCAAGATTGGGCAGGCAGGCGATGAGCGCGAAGGTCTCGCCGCCGTTGGGCGTGCGCGGCGGCAGGTCAAACCACGGAGGCTCTCCCTGGCGGGGCCGGCGGTTCTCGACCCGGACTCGACGGGTCGTCTCGTCATAGCGGAAGTGGAAGTCCAGCGATTCGTCAAAGCTGTCCACCCAAGGGATCGCGCGGCGTGAGCCCACCAGGATTTGGTTGGCTGTCTGGAGGGCGCGCAGATTGTGCTCTCTGGAAAAGACCACCGACATGCGCGCCGGGTCCATCACGCCGGCGAGCGAGAGGCGGCGGACCACCATGACGTCGGCGAGCGACGTATACTTCCGCTCCATCAGATAGCGGACAAACTCCTTCCGCTCGGACGAGAGCGACTGTTCCTCGAAGTCGCGCCGGTAGGAACGCCGGATGTACTCGTCCAGCGTGATCGGGCGGCGCAGGATGTCCTGGATGGCGGAAAAGGCCGAATCCGCCATCACGATAAATGTCTCACGCCCGTTGGCGGTGAATGCGGACCAAAACCGGCCCAGGGAGCCGCCCGCGCCGGCGGAGGGAGGCGGGTTTGCCTGGCGGAAGAGCAGCCAGCCGCAGAATACCAGCGACAGCAGAGATACTCCGACCGCGGCGAGAAACGCCGGCCGCCAGCGGTTGAACTCGGGCCCCGCCGGCGCCGCAACGACAGGTCCCTCGTCCCTGACGCGCTCTCGCAGCACGGGGAGGTAGCTTCCTTTGGGTATCTCGAGGATCCACGGTTCTTCCCGGCCTTCTTCGGAGAAGTAGCGCTCCAGCCGCTTGCGGACTTGGGATGCCTGGACTCGGACGATGGTGTCCTGAGCCGAATCGTATTGCTTCAGCCGCTGGAATACATCGACGCCGATGTCGTGCTCCCGGATCATGGTTGCCCCGCCGGCCCAAGCTCTCCGGCAGAGATAGTGCAGGAGTTCTCTCAGGCGGGCAGAGCGCTGCATGTGTGGGGAAGCGCTGATGCGTTCGAGCAGCGCCCAGCGCAAGTCCGCCGCTGGCGTGACTGGTTCCCTCCCAGTGGGTGCCTCGTCCTTACCCATCGTCGGGATTCTATCACTTATTGCCCCCGCCTCCCCAGGCAGCTCATAACTTCAACGGAATGAATGAGTTGCGGATACAATTCTCCGAGAATTCTCCGAGAATTCACTTGTAGCTCCGCCTCCCATGCCCTATCGTTACAGGGCAAAGGGTTCCATTATGACCACAATCAAGAAGATTGCCAGCCTCGTCCTGCTCGCCTCCTCCTGTGCCTCACTGAGCGCCCAGCAGACCACCGCCACGGTCGTCGGCGTCGCCACTGACCCGTCCGGGTCGCCAGTTCCGAAGGTCCAGATCGCTCTCAAGAATCTCCAAACCAACGTTGTCCGCGACGTAATGACGGACTCCACGGGCAGCTACTCCATCCCTTTTCTGCCGGCCGCGCGATTCGCACTCACTGCAATGGCGCAGGGCTTCCGCACCTATCAAGTGGAGGCCTTTACTCTCCAGGTCGGCCAGACGGCCCGAGTGGACCTGCAACTCGTGCTGGGCGAGGTGACCCAGACCATGAGCGTCGCGGCCTCAGCCGCGGCCCTGCAGACCGAAACCGCCTCCGTGGGCGCGGTGATCGACTCGGCGAAGATCGTCGAGTTGCCGTTGAACGGCCGCAACTTCATTCAACTCGCCCAGCTAATTCCAGGTGTCAATCCGGGAACGCCGGGCTCAATCTCGGTCCGGCGCGGGCGCGGCTCCATCGGTGAAACGTCCAGCGCCTTCGGCGGCACCGGGATGTCGGCCAACGGCGCGCGCGACACGAACAACCGTTTCTATCTCGATGGCGTTGAGTTCATGGACTACGACGCGTTCAGCTATCCCTTCGCGCTCTCGGTGGACTCGTTGGCCGAGTTCCGCGTCGAGACGTCGACGTATTCCGCCGAGTACGGCGCCTCCCCCGGCGGCCAGGTGTCCATTCTGACCAAGCGAGGCGGCAACCAGCTTCGCGGGACGATCTGGGAGTTCAACCGCAACGACGCTCTCACCCAGACCTACGACGCCATCGGGCAGAAGTCCGTAACGCCGCCGCGGCTCAACCGCAACCAGTTCGGCGCCAATATCGGCGGTCCTGTGCGCATTCCGAGGATCTACGACGGCCGCGACAAGACCTTCTTCTTCTTCAACTGGGAGTCCGGACGCCGCGCCTCTGGCTCCGCCGCCAGCTATCGTCTGGTTCCCCCCACTGAAATGCGCAATGGCGACTTCTCCCGGCTGGTCAATGCCACTACTAAGGCGCCACT
>CAYVDY010000793.1:0-2800 GCA_964450255.1 uncultured Candidatus Solibacter sp.
TCCCCGGCGTAGTCGGCGCAGTTCGTCACTCCACGTCAACAGAACCCCTATCGGCACTTCGCGTGTTGTGGTCCGTTCACGAAAGGACCAAGCGAAGGGACCCGAAGATTTCTGTGCAACTCGGGCCGCGTGCGGTCCCAGTAACTAGGTAGAGGGAGAATCGCATGGCTAAGGGTGGTCCGTTTGTCAACGAGGAGGAGCGGGACCCGTGCTTCGGGCTCGTCTCCATCTCTCGCGTGCAGGGACGGCGGCGGCTGTTCGACAGCCCCTTTGAGCACCAGCATTTCGTCACGCTGTCGATCAAGAGAGCCTACCGGACGAGGACCGACCTGCACATGGACTACATCGGAGCCGACGAGGAACTCATCGAAGTCGCGATGAGCGAGGTTCAGTTCGCCAGCATGGTCACGTCCCTCAACATGGGCGTCGGAACCCCCTGCACCATCGCCCACTTCGAGGGCAAGATTCTGAAGGAGCCCGCGCCCGACAAGACGAAGAAGACCTTCGAGAAGGAAGGCAAGGAGCATTGGGCTGATCTGGCGAAGCTGTCGGCGGAACTCGAAAAGCTCACCGAGTTGCCCGCGTCGGCGGTGAAAGCGCCTCAGCGGGAACGGATGAACTTTCTCGCGCTCAAGATTCATCAGGGGCTCACCGACAGCGCGGAGTTCTTCCACGAACAGTTCCAGAAGTCGATGGACAAGGTGGTGGCGGTCGCGCAGGGCGAAGTTCAGGCCCACGTCATGAGCGTGATCCAAAAGGCCGGGATGAAGGCCCTCGAAGGAAAGGACCCGTTCCGGCTCGAAATGAGTGAAGACAAGAAACCCAGCTAGAGCGCCGGGTGTTCCGGCGTTTACGGTTTTTCTATAGCAGGAGGCATGTCATGAGTACGAACGGCAAAGGCGCGGTCGCGGAGCGGGTCGAAGAGAAGCCCGTCGCGAAGAAGGTGCGCGGGCAGATCGTCAAGCCCGTCAAGATCACGGAGTTCAAGGTCAGCGAGGTCGAGGTCGAGATCAGCGAGACTTCGCCGCTTCTCGTCCACCAGTTCGGAGCGAAGGCCCGGAAGCAGATTCTCGACAAGCAGATGGGCGAGGCGCAGGGCCCCCGGGACAAGAAGAACCCGTTCATGGAGTTCCTCTCGTCGCTGTACATCCTCGACGCGGCCAAGGTCCCCAAGAAGGAGATCGGCGTGAACGAGGAGTGGCCCTATGTCGAGGGAGCGTTCGGCTTCCCGGCGTCCGGGTTCAAGAAGGCCATCGTCGCCGCTTGCACGTTCATCCAGAACGTCCCCAAGACGGTGATGCGGAGCGTTCACGTCTTCCCGGTGGACGCGAAGTTCGGGAACATGATCCCCCTGAAGTACGACCGACTCGTCATGCAGGAGGACGTGGTGAACATCGGCGGGTGGAAGAGCAAGACCGCCGACATCCGGCACCGGGGATGCTTCTACGGCTGGAGCGTCACGGTGAAGATTCGTTTCGTCGAGGGGTCGATCACGCACCAGCAGATCGTTCAGGCGATCAACGCCGCCGGATACTTCGTCGGGATCGGAGAGTGGCGTCCCGAGAAGTCCGGGGGCACCTACGGGATGTTCCAACTCACGAAGTAACTTTGCCGGGGCAGTCATGGTCACGCGAGGCGAGTTCTGAGATGCCGAGGTTAGGCATGGAGAGGCAGACGTGGTTCGGCAGGGTCAGGCGGGCTTCGGTTGGCACAGGTGAGGTACGGCACGGACTGGTACGGCCCGGCAGTCAAGGGCTGGCTTGGTGCGTTAAGGAAAGGCTGGGTGAGTCCAGCGTTGGTTCGGCGCGGCAGTCTAGGTGAGGCTGGGCGAGGTTAGGTCAGGTTAGGCAGAGCATGGTAGTTTCGGTATGGGCTGGCTAGGCTGGGCAGTCAGGGCATGGCAAGCGACGGAACGGAGAGGCGGCGTTAGGAGTGGTCAGGTCTGTCAGGGCAGTCGCGGTGTTTCTTGGAATGGCCCGGCATGTTCCGGGAAGGTTTGGAGTGGCAGTCAAGGCTGGGTTGGGTGTGCCGAGGTTTGGTTAGTTCGGGTCGGGCGGGGCAGTCTAGGCTTGGTACGGCTCGGCCCGAAACGATTTGGCGGTGTCAGATACGGCGAGGCAGTCAAGGCATGGTTCGATGAGGTCTGCAATGGTGGGGCAAGATAGGCTCCGGTGAGGTATGGCGCGGCAGTCTTGGCTTTAGGAGAATCGCGATGAGAAAAACGGACAATGAAATCCTTCTGGAGTACACGAACAACCTCGAAATCAAGCTCGGTCGGGAGATCGTTCCGAAGGATGTGATCCACTTCGGAAAGGACCCGAAATCCCCCTACCACAAGCATCTGACGTGGGACAAGGCGAAGGGCTTCCAGAAGAACCTCTTGAACGAAGCCCGCCATCTTCTCGCGTCCATCAAGATCAAGGTCATCTCCGAGGGCGGCGAAGTCGTGACGAGGGCGAAAGTGCGCGTCCTCGACGGGTCCCCCCGGAACAGCACGCTTCCCGGCGGGTACTCGGACAGAAGGACCGTGCTGAACACGGTTCAACTCAATCGGGAGATGGTGCGGATGTCGATTCGCTCCCTCGAACTCTGGAAGCGGCAGTACGTCCAGTTCGGGGATGCGGCCTTCCCGGAGATCGACGCCGCGATCCTGAAGCTGAAAATCGCGTGCGGAGACAGCGTGCCCGTCACGAAGGCCGTCGGTGTGTCGTAATCTGACACATGAAGAGGATAGGGTAATCGCAAATGCGGGTCCTTCTGGAGAGCGGCAAGTTCATCCTGCACACGACCTACGAGGAGA
>CAYVDY010000794.1:0-2789 GCA_964450255.1 uncultured Candidatus Solibacter sp.
CATCCCGGGGACGTCCCACAAACCCACCCGAGCTTCCATGGATTTCCCTGAAGCCGATGCCGACATGATCGCGACCATCCCCAGTTCCGTGATCCGGCCGACGTACCGTTCCGGCTTCAGGTATTCAGCGGGTCTGCAGAAGACTTATTTCGTTTCCGGCAGGCTCCTGGACGCCGGAGGCAAGCCACTGGGATTCGTTCCAGGCGACATTGTCGACTCCAAGGGCGAGAAAAGGGACGTGACGTTCACGGATGAAGACGGTACATTCCAGATGTACGGTCTTGTCCCTGGCGAATATGTCATCGAATGGCCAGAAAGCGTCGGGAAAAGCAAAATTTCCGTGACGGACGCATCCGGGGCCTATGTCGATATCGGCGATATCTCCCCTGAAAAGGACGGAGGGTCCAAATGAAAAACGTGATCGCAGCGGTTTCCCTGGCATTCCTCATGGCAGCATCCGGCCGTCTGGCGGCGCAGACAATCACCTATACGAGCCTGCCCATGCCGAAATCAATGATCGGCTTCGTATTGAACAACACCACAAGCGGAACCGTGACCCTGCAGGCAAGCGCCGCCGTCAACTCCTACACCGATGTCACGCCCATATCCACCGCCAGAAATACCTGGACAAAGGTCGGGGATGGCACGACCAAGACCATGACCTACCAGGTCTACAAGAATTCCAGCATGACACAAACTCTCTTCGCTCTGAGCCAAGCCTCCACATCTCAATACAGCACAAGGCTGATCAACTATAATTTTGGGGCCGCGGGATCGACCACGCTTACGTATTATGTGAAACTGACGGGTACCGTCCCGACAGGCCTGTCGCAAGGCACCTATGAGTCAACCATCACCCTGCACACGTACAAGCGAGTGGGGACCAACGCGATCAACGCCACTAACGACTTGCTCGCCACCGGCGTGGTCAAGCTGTCCATCTCCGTCACGCCGGCCGTCACTCTGGGGGTCCTTGACGGTTTAGGCATCGCAACCGCAAGTTTCCCGTTCGGCACCGTGACCGGGGTTGGGCAGACTTACAACTTCAATATCGATGTTGCCGCCAATTTCCGGTACATACTGTCCATCAAGTCAGCCAACGGCTCACAACTCAGGCACTCCACCTACCCCACGATCACAGATGCCCTTTCCTACACGGTATCATTCGGCTCGCTGTCAAACGCGACGCTTGTGGCCAATACCAATACCACGGTTGCCACGAACCAGGACTATGAGGGATTCGGCGGCTCGACTGGAGCCAACAGGCATCCGGGAACCCTGACATTGACCGGCGTAACCGACAGATACGCCGGCGATTACTCTGACATGCTCACCTTCACTGTTTCGTATCCTTGATGCTCTAGTCGGCACCGCTGAGAAGCCTGTTTCTTGACCTTGAGATAAAGAGCGGGCTCTCCAAGTTATACTTCCAGGAAAGCCCCTCTACTTATCTCACTGTTATCCGCGCGGCCGTCAATACCGCACTGCTCACCAAAACCTAAGGCCTTTTCAAACCTATGGTTTGACGAAAATCACGTACGCGTGCACCCAGGTCTCGCCGGGGGCGCCGCCCATGGCGGGGCCCGTGGTGATGCCGATACCCACCTTGGTGAAGGCGGAGTTCGTCATGGTGGCGAGGCCGTTCACCTGCGCCGAGGTCCAGACGGACATGGCCTGGGCGACGGTGACGGATGTTCCGCCGAATCCGAGCGATGCGGCGTCGCTGTTGGTGACGCCGGCGATGGACGTAACACGGCTTTCCAGGATCTGCGGGGTGTCGATGGCGCCGGCGCGCGCGTAGCGGCGGGCAAGGGCGTCCAGGGCGGAATCGCGCGCGGCGAAGACCGCCACGGAGGCTGTCGTGCGCCGGGCATTGATTTCGTTGAGGAAATCCGTCTCCAGGGAAGCGTACGCGGCGTCCTGGGCGAACGCGTCTGGCAGGGTGATGGGGGTTCCGCCCGAGGTTCCGGGTCCGCCCATCCCTGCGCCCCCGCCGGCCATCATGCTCTGGTAGTCGCTGAGCATGCTGGTGCCGTTCACCTTGCACTCGGTGTAGGTGGGAGCGGGAGGCGGAGTGGTGGCAGCCCTGGTCATCTTCACCGAGAGCGTGTAGGGGCCTCCGGTGATGGTGCCGGAGAGGGTGACGGCGAGATCGCCCGCCGTGAGCAGGCCGGAACCGGAGGGAGGCGGCGTGCCGTTGAAGGTCATGGTGTCGGTGCCGTTGATGATGACGCCGTCGGCGTTGGCTTAGTTCGTGAAGGTGGCGGTGACGACGTTCGATGAGGTTGTCCGGCCGTAGCCGGTGGGGAAGGCGCCCGAGTGGGTCTGCTCGTACTGCGTGACCTCCGCGGTGCCCTTCGCGAGGGCCTGGAAGAGTCTCTGCAGGAGCTGCTGGTTGGCGTTGAGGGTCATTCCGCCCCCGCCGATGCCGCCGCCGGGACCGCCGCCGGGGCCCGTGCCGCCGAGAAGGTTCTGCAGCATGTCGCACCCCGAGAGGGAGAGCGCCGTGACAAGGATCATTACGGTCAAAGCAATCAAAACAGCCTTGCGCGCCATGTGGTACTCCTCCCCTATAGTCTAGTTCTTGTCCCCGGCTCTGCAACCCATGATCGGCAGCGGACCAGTCGCGGCGATCCGCCGTTGTTCGGCCGGGCGGGCTCCTCTCACTCGATCGCGTACTCCGCGCTCAGGCCCACCCTGATGCCGCCGAGCACGATGAGAAAGGGCGCGGCTATCACGATGCCGATGACACTGCCGCTTCCCCCGGAACCCGCGCTGAGCTTCATGTC
>CAYVDY010000795.1:0-2767 GCA_964450255.1 uncultured Candidatus Solibacter sp.
TCGGCGGTGTGCGACTCCCGTTGAGAGGAGCGTCATCCCCAATCGAGCCGCGACTTCGATTCCGCCGAGAAGGCGATACTCTGTCGGGATCCCATCCAGCCTGGGGATACTCCATCGGCTGCCGGTCGCCATCAGACAGTTGGCGGTAGCCACCCTGGCGGCGGGGTGAGGCAAGCACTCTGCCGTCGCGCCCTGCCGTCGCCCAACGCCCGGCAAATGATGACACTTGCCTGCTTCCAGTCTGAGCATCGCCGATACCTCTCCAGTGGTGTTTGTTGCGAAGCATGTCGTCCTTGGACAAGCAGGGCCAACTCACCCAGGACTTCCTTGTCGAGGTCTTTTTGCGCCGTTCCAACCTTGGCTTTCATCGGCAACCTCCCTCCGAACTGGGAGCGGATTGGGTCTCGCATTCCCACTAACCGCCCCCTCGCCGCCTCATCCCTTCGACCCGATCGCGCGTTCGAAGGTGTACTTCATCGTGTCGCCCACGGGTTCTGGCCCGGTGACGACTGCCGTTGCGATTTCCGGATACTGCATCGCCAGTACTCCTCTCACATCCTCCACGCTCATCGCCGGATTTGGATCTGGCAACTTCACTCCATTGAATGAGAATTCACGGCGCATTGGTGAGGTCTTCATGGTGCAGTTCCCTCGTCGCCGACTTCGATAGGTTCCAGGTGTTCAGCGTGTGTCGGCGATTCGCCTTCCATTTCTGACAACCCATCGAATAGACTCAGCATCGGCGGCGGTACCGGCGCCTGAGCCGGTTTCTCCGCCCCGCTCGGCCCTGCCTCTGCCGTCTTGCCCTTCACTCCGCGGCTTCCGACTGTCTTCTGTTTCTTCTTGAGGTCTTCGCGTGCGGTCTTCTCCGCCTCGTCCCTCTCCCGCTGGATCTGCGCCAGGTTATTGCTCAGCCCCACGTGGCCTGCCACGAAATCGCGGACATGAATGGGGAGGTCGCGGTCAAGTTCCTCCGGGGTTCCCACGCAACTCAGCGGCGTCGTCAGGGCCGTGTTCTCGCTCTCTTTCATCCGCTTCGGGATCACAGAAACGGTGAGGTGTTGCTCGTCAGCCTTGGAGACTATCATCATCACCGTGCGCTCGGCGAGCATCGGCATCAGTTGGGTGAAGAAGCCGCCCGCATGTTCCGTTGTTGGTTCGCCCATGGTTGTCATTCCTCCTTATCCACCATTCGGTCTTTCGGATGTGTGGTGCTCTCAGCCCGTTTAGAACGGAACGCCGTCATCGGTGGGCACATGGGCATAGTTGTCCGTCGGACCTATAGGCGAGGCCGTTTGCGTCCTCGGTTGTCCGGGCACGGCACCGGTGCCATTTCCGCGGCCCAAGAACCGGACCTTCGACGCGACCACTTCGACGGAAGTTCGCTCAGCGCCGTTCTTGTCTTCGTACTCGCGAATCTGCAATCGGCCTTCGATGTAAACGGCATCGCCCTTGACCAGATGTTCAGCGCACACCTGCCCGATCCCATTGAATGCGACCACGCGCAACCACGTAAGTCGTTCCTGAGGATCTCCATCACGGTTTCTCCACCGCTCATTGACGGCGACCGAGAAATTGACAATCTGCGAACTGCTGTCCTTGCTGAAGGTCACCTGCGGCGCACCGCCGAGGTTCCCAATGATCTGAATGTTGTTCAAACCAAGCATTGTCTACGCTCCTTTCAGTTCTGCTTACACAACGCACCGCCGCGCGGGGACACACCGGTCCCCGCGCGGCGTTGGTGCGGCTAGATTGATGCAATTGACCCTCCGGGAAGAATGCCCGAGGGTTGAAACGGCCGAACTACGCCGCTCGGGCGACGATCGGCTTGCGCGAGTGTCCCGCTTCTGCCGGTTCTGGTGCCGGTGACTCGATCGAGACCCGTAACGCCATTACCCGACTCTGAAGCACATCCAGGCTGGCCTGAACTTCGGCATTGTCCACCCGTACGATCAACTCGTTGAGCGTGCCCTCAATGCCCTCCAGCACGCCAGCGACAAAAACAGCATCGAGCGCCATCGGGGTTCTCCTTTCTCCGGACTGCCTATTCCTCATTGAGGCGGAATTTCCTTCCCGGTCGCTTGACGATCAGCGTGTCCAATTCCGCCGCCAAATCCGCCATCCCCTGCTGCACCTTTGCGCGCACGCCGGCGGTAGTCCGAAGATCGTCCGCGCTCACACCAAGGAGCAGGCCACGGGTCTTATCCACCAGTGACCTTAACTCCGCATCGTCCGTCACATTCCGGAAATTGAAAGTTCCGAGGAAGTCGGCAAGGTTGGAGACCGTCGACTCCTTGAACTTCAACGGCTTGCCGTCCGGCCCGTCCTTCAGCCGATCACGCATATGCTTGACCAGCTCGGCCATCGCGGATCGGAGCACTTGTTGGATTTCCTGTCCCGCTTCCGCCATTACCTGTGCCGCTTTCTCTCGCTCGTCCTGCCAGATCCTGGTTGAGATCTCGCGGAGTTGGTCGGGAACGCCGAAACTGATGTACTGCCAGTTGAACGTGAACTGCTGTTCCACGTACTCCACCGGCGGGTAGTCGGTCGGATTGTAGAGGGACCGCAACCGCTTACCGGCCTCCTGGCACAGTAGAGGGTACACAGCCAGAAACTCCTCGATCAGACCCTTTCGGCGCGTCCCCAACTGTCGGAGCCTGCCCTCCATTTCCTCCAGCAGAGCGAGCGGGCACAGATGCATGCCCGCTTCAAACGGCAGACAGGTGTCGTACGAGTAGCGCCGAACCTCGCCGTCGAAGTTGGCGAC
>CAYVDY010000796.1:0-2766 GCA_964450255.1 uncultured Candidatus Solibacter sp.
TACCCTCAGGGGTACGTTGAGGATTTCGATGAGACGAGAACGAAGCTGGAAAACATTTTCAGCGTTCTGTCCTAGACGATGCCATGCCTCAGTAGGTCATGCAAATGCACGACTCCGACAATTTTCTTGACGCTCTCCGCGACCACGAGTGTGGTAATGGAAAACCGCTCCATCATTTCGACTGCCTTGGCTGCCAGCTCGTCCGGTCCGATCAACTTGGGACCGCGCGAGGCCAAGGACCCGGCGGTGATCTTTGAGAAATCTCCGCCCTGTTGGACGAAGCGGCGCAAATCGCCGTCGGTAATGACCCCCAGGAGAGCACCGGCCCGATCAACCACGGTAGTCATGCCGAGTTTCTTGGCCGACATTTCTAAAATAGCTACCGAGGCTAAGACCGTCTCCTCTACTTGAGGGATCTCCTGCCCTTTGTGCATCAGATCCCGTACTTTCACCAGCAACCGGCGTCCGAGCGTCCCACCCGGATGGAATTGCGCAAAATCCTCTTCTTTGAACCCACGCTTCTCGAGCAGCGCGACGGCCAAGGCGTCGCCCATTGCAAGTGTCGCGGTCGTGCTCGCCGTCGGCGCGAGTCCCATGGGACAGGCCTCTTCTGCAACGGACACATCCAACGCGACCGTGCTGTTCTTGGCCAAGGTCGAACTCATGCGGCCGACGATCGCCATAACAGGAATACCCATACGTTCCATGAAGGGCAAGAACTGCACAATCTCCTGCGTCTCTCCGCTGTTCGAGATCGCAATGAGGACATCGCCGCGCGCCAGCATGCCGAGGTCGCCGTGGAGCCCTTCGGCCGGGTGGAGAAAAAACGACGGCGTCCCTGTACTCGCCATTGTGGCGGCGATCTTCTGTCCGATCAACCCGGATTTGCCCATACCCGAGACGACGACCTTCCCCTTGCACCGATAGAGCAGGTCCACGGCCTCCGTAAACCCGTCATCGAGACGTTGAACGAGGGCCTGAACGGCACGTGCTTCGATCCCGAGCACACGCCGGCCTGCGTCGAGGCTGGTTCCGCCCTTCAGCGAGACCGCCTGCGTATTCTTCGGCTTGGTTACTTTCGTGGTTGTGACGCGTCGCATATCCGCATGACCCGTTCCAGCAAAGCTTTGAGCTGATTGAGCGGCACCATATTGGGTCCGTCCGATAAAGCCTCGTCGGGGTTGGGATGGACTTCCATAAAGAAGCCATCGACTCCGACTCCGGCTGCCGCACAGGCTAACGGCTCAACAAATTCACGCTGGCCGCTGGATTTGGTTCCCCCGCCACCCGGCAACTGTACGCTATGGGTGGCATCGAAGACCACCGGATAACCGAAACTTCGAAGGACAGGAAAGGACCGCATATCGACGACGAGATTGTTGTAACCGAAGGACGACCCCCGTTCGGTCAGGACAATCCGCTTGTTTCCAGCCTCCTCCACTTTTTTCACCGCGTTGCCCATTTCTTGCGGGGAGAGGAACTGGCCCTTCTTCACGTTCACCACTTTACCGGTCCTCGCCGCAGCAATGATCAGATCTGTCTGCCGGCAGAGAAACGCGGGAATCTGGAGCACGTCCACAATTTTTCCCGCCTCGGTGGCCTGCTCCTCGGTATGGACGTCCGTCAAGACAGGAAGGCCCAGCTGCGTTTTGACCTGCTGCAGCACCGCCAAGCCTTTTTCGAGACCAGGCCCGCGATACGAGTTGATGGAAGTCCGGTTCGCCTTATCGAAGGACGATTTGAAAATATAGGCCATGCCGAGAGACTTGGCAATCTCAGCGATGCGCCCCGCCGTGTCCAGCACAAGCTGTTCGCTCTCGATGACACAGGGCCCGGCAATCAAAAACTGCCGGTTCCCCGCCCCAACTTTAAAGTTCCCTATCTCAACTTCATGCGCCATGATCTTTCTTTCTTTCAACATCCCGTGAGATGCTCAAACCAGTCTTGCAGCGAGGCCGCAGGCGAGTCGAAACCGGAGGCGTATCTTTCTCACCCACCCGCCCCCGAGCTGCCAAGACAGCTCGTCCCCCGAGTGGGCTACGTCGAGGATCTCGACGACCCGAGAACGAAGCTGAAAGCTGGTTTCAGCATCTCACCCTAGTGGCCGCATTTGCGGCGTAACGCCCCCCCCACGAAACCGCTAAACAACGGGTGCGGATGGTGCGGCCGCGAATTGTATTCCGGATGGAACTGCGTCGCGAGAAACCAGGGATGATTGAGTAGTTCGATGATCTCGACAAGCCGGCCATCCGGAGAAAGCCCGCTCAGCACGAATCCCTTGGCAAGCAATCGCTCGCGGTACGCGTTGTTGAATTCGTACCGATGCCGATGGCGCTCGCGCACCTCGCTCACCCCGTACATCTTTTGGGCTAAAGTGCCCTCCCCGAGCACGCAGACATAGGACCCCAATCGCATCGTCCCGCCCTTATCGCTGACAGACTGCTGATCCGACATCAAATGAATGACGGGATTGGGGGAGGCTTCGTCGAACTCTGAGCTGTTGGCGCCAGGCAGCCCGGCGACGTTCCGCGCAAACTCGATCGTGGCGCACTGCATCCCCAGACACAAACCGAGGAACGGAATCCGGTGTTCCCTGGCGTAGCGAATCGCGGCGATTTTCCCTTCGATCCCGCGCGAGCCGAACCCGCCGGGAACCAGGATGCCATCGACCTCGCACAGGATACGCTCGGTCCCTTGCCGTTCAATCTCCTCCGATTCGATCCACTGCACGTTCACCCGCGTTTCATGGTCGATGCCGCCATGGAC
>CAYVDY010000797.1:0-1688 GCA_964450255.1 uncultured Candidatus Solibacter sp.
AGGCCGTGCCTTGCGCCGCTGAGCGGAGGAGCCTATCTCCGACAGACTCCTAGTTCTTTCGCGTCTCCTTACGCAGTTCCTCGACGAGTTCTTCGCGCAGCGGAGAGTCGAGTTCCTTCTCCATCCGGCGAAGTGCCGCCCCCAAAACGTCGCGGTGATGTAGGTTGGCCCCAAATCCTTCCTTGGCGGTGAGCCGCAGCCAGATGTCGTGCAGGCGATCGACGTCCTCCGGCCACAACCGGGGTGGATGGGGTCCCAAATTGACGTAAGTGGACGGGCGATCCGGGGCGATGATCTCCAGCGAGAACGGCTGTCTCGGCTCAGGCAGGCTCTCCCAAGCCAAGCCGATGCGGCGCGCCAGTTCCTCGCTGGCCATGGAGCGCGAGACGCCGGTGACCAGCCGCGAGGCCTTCAGGTTCTGCGCCGTCTGCACCATGGCGATAAACGGATCGGTCGAGGGCACCACCAGCAGATCCACCGGCTTGCCCTCGCGTTCCGCCATCGTGACCACGCGCGAGAAGAGTTCCTGTTCGTAGGAAGAGAAGATCTGGCTCTCGCTTAACTCATACTCGCCCGCGCCGACCGTGATGGGCCGCACCGTCATCACGACAATATCGTCACGCCGCAGGTTGGTTTTTTCCCGCAGCCTTTTCAGGTGTTCCCTGTTGTTGAAGTCGGCCGCTGCCACCGGCACGCAGCCCCGCCGCGAATGCATGCCGCCCATTTCTACCTGTGCCTGGTGCTCCAGGTTGAACTCCTCCAGCGGCTTGGAATCCTGTGCCAACGCTTTTCGCCGCTTGGCGTTGATGTGCTCGCTCACGGTGAAGACCACGAAGAGGATGACGGTGAAGCTGATGCCGTAGATGGTGGCAATCCGCTTGGTGAACAGATTCGCGATGGCCACCAGGAACAGCACCAGCGTCGTGACGCCAAGCCCGATGGGGATCTCCGTCTTGCCGAAATGGAGATTGAACGGTGTCTTGTATTCCTGGTCGTGGCGTTGGAATCGCAGCGCCAGCACGCCCATGCCTTTCAAAGCGAAGCTCCAGACCACGCCGAATGCGTAGGCTTCACCCAGCAAATAGACGTCGCCGCGTGACGCGATGATGGTGAGCAACTGGGCTACGACGATCCAGCCGATCAGATGGGAAGTCGTGCCGTACTTCTTGTGCGGCTTGCGGAACCACTCGGTCAGCACGCCGTCCTCGGCCACCCGGTTCAGCACTCCGTTGGCGCCGATGATCGACGTGTTGACCGCGCCGGACAGAATCAGCGCGCCAACAATTACGACAAAGATGTGGAACGCCAGCTTGAGCACCTCCGGTCCCGCCAGGCTCATGGCCAATCCGCCGATCAGGTTGTCGTAGTAGTTCTTGCGGATCGCGTCCGGGATGATCATCACGGCCATCAGCGAAACCAACCCGGTGGAGAGCAGCGCGTACGTGCAGACGATGTTGGCCGTGATCTTCAGGTTCTTCATCTTGGGATAGGCGATCTCCCGGTAGACCTGCGCCAGCGTTTCGAAGCCGCTCATGGCCAGCAGCGTGTGGCCGAACCCGATGATCAGCGCGACCGGCCAGATGGTGGGCCAGAAGGTGCCCTCCAGCCAGCCCAGAGCCGTCGAATCGAACTTCATGTTCTCCAGCGTGGGCGCCGGCGGCGGGTTCACCTTATCCATGGTGAGAAGG
>CAYVDY010000797.1:1698-2765 GCA_964450255.1 uncultured Candidatus Solibacter sp.
CGCGGGCAGCATGCCGGTGACAGCTATGAGGGCGGGGGTCTGCGGCGTGCGCAGCGCCTGCCTCGACGCCTCGTAGATCCGCGTGACGTTCTGCCACCAGAAGTAGCAAGTCACGATGACGCCGAAAAACGCAGCGAAGTAGTTTGGGTTCACTCGCACGCTACTGTGGGCGAACTCGCTGAGCTCGTTGAACAGGCGCCCCAGGTACTGCCCGGCCGAGACCGATGAGATGGGCCCCGTGAGGATGTAATCCACCACCAGCGCGGAGACCGACATCTTGGCCATGCGCGGACCGATGGAGTCGCGCACCACGACATACACGCCGCCGCGCACGAACATGCCGCAGCTCTCCATGTAGATCGAGCGAACGGCGAAGCCGAAAAACACTACCGCCAGGACGAACCATGGGGCGGATTTGCCGATGGCCTGTTCCGAGATGCCGCCGACGTAGAACATCGTGGAGGCCAAATCACTCAGGACGATGGACGCGCCGCGCCAGAAGGAGATGAAGGAGAGCGCTACCGTAGTAGCGACAACCACCTTTGTGGAGGAGCCGGGCCGTTCGAAGGTATCAGCCATGGGAGGGATGCGGGACTCTGAGGATCACTATCCTAAAATGATACTGGAATGGCAGAGACCTTGATGGAAGCCGCGCGCGCCATCGCCGGCGCGTTGCGCCTTGCGGGCCACGAAGCGTGGCTCGTGGGCGGCTGCGTTCGCGATCGGTTGCTGAACCGGCCTATCTCCGATATCGACCTTGCTACCAGCGCCACGCCGTTGCAGGTCTTGCGGTTGTTCCCGGGGTCAGGCATCGTGGGCGCCCACTTCGGCGTCGTGCTGGTCAGGAACGGCGCCTGCCAGATCGAGGTGGCCACGTACCGCTCTGAGGCCGGTTATGGTGATGGGCGGCACCCCGGAGAGGTGCGTTTCGAAACCGACGTTCGGCATGATCTTGCCCGCCGCGATTTCACGATCAACGCACTCCTGGCGGACCCGTTCACCGGTGAGGTTGTAGATCACGTCGGCGGCCTGGCGGATCTTGACGGCCGGCTCATCCGTGCCATCGG
>CAYVDY010000798.1:0-2760 GCA_964450255.1 uncultured Candidatus Solibacter sp.
GGGTACCGATCTGGTGGTGGTGCGGGGCACCTCGGTGAACTCCGCCATCAGTGAGGACGCGGGGCCCAAGTTGCGAGCCCTGCCGGAGCTGGCGGATGTGGTGCCAGTGGTGGTCAACTTCGTGGACCTGACGCCGGACATCAACGCGGTGATCTACGGTTGGGCGGAGGATTCCTACGAACTGGAGCCCCTGGTGATCCTCGAGGGCCGCCGCTTCCGCGGCAATGCCCCGGAGATTATGTTGGGCGAAGTTCTGGCGGAGAGTCTCAACAAACGGGTGGGCGACGAGGTGGTAATCCAGGGATCGACGCTGCGGGTAGTCGCGGTCTATCGCGGTGTGTCGGCGTTTGAGACGGGAGGCGCGCTCATGGCGCTGGAGCAGTCGCAACGGCTATCGGACCTGGGGCGGAACGTGACCGCCTACAACGTGCGGTTGCACCCTCCCACAGCAGGGGAGGATCCGGACGTCCGGACTGGAAGAATCCGGAAGGAGATCCAGAACCTGCTGCCTGGCGTGAAGGCTGTGGCGGCTACGACGATGGCGCGCAACAACCAGGTGGTTGTGCTGGCGCGCTCGATGGCCTGGGGGACATCGTTGATCGCCCTGCTGGTGGCGGCGTTGGGCATCGCCAACACGATGGCAATGTCTGTGTTTGAGCGGACGAAAGAGATCGGAATTCTGCGCGCGTTGGGGTGGAGACGCTGGCGTGTGATGCGGCTGATTCTGATGGAATCGGCAATTCTCGGGCTGGTGGGTGGGGTCTTGGGCGTGTTTGGTGGATGGAGCGCGCTGCATCTGTTGGCGTCTCTGCGGGTTACGGCGAATATCGCCCAGCCGTCCGTCCCGTTACGTCACTCGGTGGAGGCTCTGGGAGCCGCGTTGGTGATCGGGTTGGCAGCCGGGTTTCTGCCGGCCTATCGCGGGGCCAGGCTATCGCCAGTGGAGGCGCTTCGCCATGACTGAGTATCTGCTGGAAGGACGAGGGCTGGTCAGGAGCTTCGACGGCGGGCGAATCCAGGCCCTCCGCGGAGTCGATGTTCAGATTCGCGAGGGTGAGTTTGTCGCCATCACCGGCCCAAGCGGGAGTGGCAAATCGACGCTGCTGCAACTGCTGGGCGGTTTGGACCGGCCGGACGGCGGCGACGTGCTCTACCGGGGGAAGAGCTTCTCCGATCATTTCGACTTGGATGGTTACCGCGCACACGACGTGGGGTTTGTCTTCCAGGCGTTCCATCTGCTGCCCGCTCTGACGGCGCTGGAAAACGTGCAGATTCCCATGTTTGAAAGTGGCTTGAAGGCCGCGGCGCGCGTGGAGAAGGCGCTTTCGCTGCTCCGTGAGGTCGGCCTCGAAGGGCGGCTCCGGCAATTGCCGAATGAGTTATCGGCCGGGGAGAGGCAGCGCGTGGCGATTGCGCGCAGCCTTGCGAACGATCCGCGGATACTGCTGGCGGACGAGCCCACGGGCAATCTGGATAGCGAGAATTCCGCTCGCCTGATGGAAATACTCGCCCAGATCCAGGTGGAACGGAAGATGACCATTGCCGTGGTGACACACGAAGAGGACGTCGCACGAGCCGCGCAGCGAAGAATTCACATCCGGGACGGACGCATCCAGTGAGGCCACCGGTGGTGGTGTTGGCGCTGTTTGGCTCGGGTCTGCTCGGGGCCTTGCCCGCGGCCAGAAGTTCGTCGCCGGAAGGGGCGGTTGAGCTGGCTGAAAACGTCCAGAGAATTCGGCGGACGACGAACTTCCGGGCGAGCGGGCGGCTGGTGAAGGTGGATGGGCAGGGTCAACGCCAGGCCTATCAGATCGAGATCCACGTAACGTGCGCCGCAGGGACGACAAGCTCGGTGTACGAGGTGACGGGGCCTGAATCGGCTCGAATGAGGATCGTGACGGAATCGCCGCGGGCGGGGCCGCCCACGGTGCGCTCCGTCAGCGGCGGCGATAAAGTGCTCAAGGATGTGCCGTTTGCGAACTGGCGGGATGCCGTGCTGGATTCCGACCTCGCTCTTGAAGACCTTCTGGACGATCAGTTCCGCTGGAGCCGGCAGAGCCTCGGACCGGCGGTCCAGTACGGCGCGCGCCAGTGCCGCGTGCTGAAGAGCGAACCCGGAGCGGCGGACCGTTCCCACTACTCGCTAGTGACATCGTGGCTGGATGAGTCGATTCTGCACCCGGTGAAGGTGGAGAAGGTGGCGCGAGGGAGTGGGGTGGTCAAAGAATTCCTGTACTACGGCCTGCGCAAATCGGGCGGACTGTGGTCGGCCAGTCAGATTGAAGTCCGGACAAGAGGCAAGGCCGGATCGACGTTTCTGATCGTCACGCGCGGAGCGGCACAGAAGTCGGGCGCAGCGCAGTGACGGCGGCGCCTTACTCTCCTCCTCGAGGCCTCGCCACCAACACGCGACGATCCTGCTGTACGGCGATATAGATCCGGCCGGCCGCATCCACGGCCAGACCCGATGCTCCATTCATCGGCCCGTCCAGGTAGCTGCGGTTTCCCTCGTCATCCTCCCCCAGAAACCCAGTCAACACGCGTACCCGCCCGTCCTTCGAAATGACATCCACCCGCACAGACTCCGAGAGATAGATGTTGTCATCGGCATCCACCGCCAAACCCGCCAACGAACCGAAACCCGTTTTCATCGCGTCCTTGCCCGTAATGTCGGAGTAACTAAGCGGCAACCCGGAGCCGGCGATAGTCTCGATGGTGCCATCCTTCGCCAGCAGTCGCCGGATGCGCCGGTTGCCCCGA
>CAYVDY010000799.1:0-2757 GCA_964450255.1 uncultured Candidatus Solibacter sp.
GCACCTGCATCGGCCCGAGTGCCCTCAGCCGCAGCGCGCACGCGTCCGCGCGCCAGGGAATCGGCGCGTCCAGCGCCCAGTCCATCTTGAGCACGCCGGGACCGTAGCGATACCGCGTCAGTTGCGCGCGATGACGCGGCGGCAGGCGGTCGCCGGCGAGGCGCAGCAACTGGCGCGGCGTGATGTCCAGCAGCACGAGGCCGGCGTCGTGCAGTTCGTCCAGCGAGGCGACGGTGGTGTCCGTGACGATGCGTCCGCCGAGCGACTGGAAATAGGCGGCGAGCGCATTCGTCAGGCGCTGCGATCCGCCGCGGCTGGTCTGCGCCGGCAGCCAGGAAATGCGTCATCCTGATCTGCGGAATCGGGATGACCGGCCTGATCCCGGTGATCTACACCTCCAGTTTTCCGCTGATCATCTCGCTCTTCGCAGTTTCCACGTTCTGCTATGCCGCCTGGTCCACCATGGCGCTGTCGCTGCCCGCCGATCTTTTTCCGAGCCGCAATGTGGCCTCGGTGAGCGGGCTCAGCGGCACCGGCGCCGGACTCGGCACCATCCTCTCGACCTATGCCATCGGCAGGATCACGGATCTCTACTCCTTCGAGCCCGTGTTGATTGTCGCCAGCCTGATCCCGCTGCTGGCCACCGCCCTGGTCTTTCTGCTGATCCGCCAGCCGCGCCTGTCGCCCCGGACGTAAGCATCCTCTGTACAATCAGAGAAGGCCGTCCGCTGTTGCCGGATCGCCGCGATCTTATCTCATTCTGCAAAAAGGAAGGCATTCTATGCGTAAAAAAGTCACCGTCGTCGGCGCCGGCAATGTCGGAGCCAATTGTGCGTTGCGTCTCGCCGGCAAGGAGCTGGCCGACGTGGTCCTGGTCGATGTAGTCGAGGGCGTGCCGCAAGGCAAGGCGCTCGATATCCTGCAGTCCGGTCCGGTGGAAGGCTACGACGTCATGGTGACCGGCGCCAACGACTACGAGCCCACCGCGAATTCCGACGTTGTCATCATCACTGCCGGCTTCCCGCGCAAGCCCGGCATGAGCCGTGACGACCTACTGCTGGCCAACTACGAGATCGTGAAAAGCGCCACCGAGCAGGTGGTGAAGTATTCGCCGAACGCCATTCTGATTCTCGTCACCAACCCGCTCGACGCCATGTGCTGGGTGGCGCAGCAGGTTTCGAAGTTTGCCAAGAACCGCATCATCGGGATGGCCGGCGTGCTGGATACCGCCCGCTACCGGACCTTCATCGCGATGGAACTGGGCGTATCGGTGGACAACATCACCGCGCTGGTGCTGGGCGGCCACGGCGACACGATGGTGCCGATCGTGCGGCTGACCACCGTGGGCGGCATTCCGATCACCGAGCTGCTGCCGGAAGAGAAGATCGCCGCGCTGGTGGACCGCACCCGCAACGGCGGCGCCGAGATCGTCAAGTTCCTGAAGACCGGCAGCGCATACTATGCTCCGTCGGCCGCGGCCGTGGAGATGGCCGAATCGATTCTCAAGGACAAGAAGAAAGTTCTGCCTTGCGCCGTGCTGCTGGAAGGCGAGTATGGCTACAACGGGCTGTTCGTCGGCGTGCCGGTGAAGCTCGGCGCCAACGGCATCGAGAAGATCTACGAGGTTGCCCTCAACGCGGACGAAAAAGCGCAGCTCGATAAGAGCGCCGCGTCGGTGAAGGAGCTCATCGAAGTCCTGCAGCAGAAGACCGGGCTGTAAGCAGCGCCGTCAGCGCAGCTTGAGCTCGATCACGGTAGCGTGGTCACTGGCCGGGAGTCCGGACACATTCAGTGTCAGGCTCCCGGCTTTCTGTTGAAAGAGGACCCGCTGGCCGGTGGCGAGCAGGCTGGCGGAGGTAATTTTCTCGCCCGCGGTTGGTAGCTCCAGGTCGCCCTTGGGCCACTCGTAGACGTGCAGGTAAGCCGTCTTGCCCTTGGCCGTGGAGCGGCCGAAGGAGAGGCCCTGCCAGGGGCCGTAGGTGGTCCCGTAGATGGCGGCGCCGTTGACCTTCAGCCATGCGCCGATGGCGCGTAGGCGTTCAATAAACTCCGGCTGGATGGTCCCCTCGGGCGTGGGGCCGACGTTCAGCAGGAAGTTCCCGCCTTTGCTGGCCACGTCGATCAGCGTTCGAACCAGATCCGTGGAGCTCTTGAAGCGATGGTCGTTGGCGTTGTACGCCCATGTGCCGTTGATGGTCATGCAGGTCTCCCAGGGCTGGAAGTCGGCGGGCTTGGGAGCGGCGGAGACGACGCCCGCGTCCTTGGAGCCATCGGTATGGCCGACCACGGCGCCGCGGGTGGGAATGCCCTTGGGCGTCCGCTGCTCGGGCGTGGCATAGTCGCCGGGGAGGCCGATGCGATCGTTGATCAGGGCCTGTGGCTGGAGCTCGCGGATCATCTTGTGGATGCGGTGTCCGTCGTATTTGCGCTGATCGTTGAGGCCGTCGAACCAGACGATGGCCACGTCGCCATACCGCGTCAGCAGTTCACGGACCTGCATCTCCAGGTAATCGACGTACAACGGCCATTCCGGCCGCGCGGGCTCACCCTGCCAGTTGGCGGAGGAGGGCCGGGCGGTGTCGCGGAAAGCGGTGTGATTCATATCCGGCGGGGAGTAGTAGAAGCCGAGCGGCATCTTCTCCTCGCGGGCGGCTTCCGCGAGCAGGGCGGCGCTGTACTTCGGGTAGGGACCCTTCGTGGTCTTGGAGTTGGTATAGGCCGAATCGAGCATGCAGTCGCAGTCGGGGTGTTTGGCCG
>CAYVDY010000800.1:0-2753 GCA_964450255.1 uncultured Candidatus Solibacter sp.
GGGTTTATTTGTGTAATTTTCTGCGGGGGCGGGGGCAGATGTTCAGGGCGGAGATGATTGACGCGTGTGTGGAGGATGGGTGGTGGGGGGGTGGGGGTGGGCGATGAGCGGATGCCATCTGATCGCCCGAAGCCCGCGGCGATCTGCGCGCCATCGGCCGCGAAGCCGCCTTGCAGATTCTCCATTGTGGCGATCGTTATCTCACCAGCCGCAACGGCGCCGTGAAGAAGCTCAAGTTACCGCCGGCCGGTTTCCGCCTCCGCTGTGGCGATTACCGGGTCTACTTCGACCACACGGACGAGAGCACGGTCGAGATCACGGGCGTCCGCAATCGGCGCGAGGCTTACCGATAGCCGGGATGGGTGGCGTGTCACTCATTCTGTCGATGCCGAAAGTCCCGCTTTTCTCGTTTCTCGGATACCGGCCAGTAACCGCTTGAACTGCCGTGCAGGCTCGGGCGACAACCCGGCAACTTGCCATGCGAGCGAGTGAACTCGAAAAAGTTGCGGCCAGGCTCAGCTGGTGAGCCACAGGGTGGGGCATTTTGGAACGGAGCAATGAGATGCGAGGAAGATGGACCTGCAGTGAGTGGTTCGACCAGATGAGGAGAAAACGCTCCATCAGATGGAATCCGAGTTTGACCCGAGGACCGTCCAGATCCTCAAATTGAATCTGAGGGGAATTTGGTCCTCGCAGTCCGACTGGATGATGTATCATTTCGATGGCAGAACTTGAGACGAGACGCCGATGCTATCTGATATTGCGTATGCACATTCTGGTGATAAGTCCGGCAAATGGGAAGTAGTCGCGACGCACCTGCGCCGGGTCTCGGCTCTTGCGGCTGACTTTGCGGGGGCTTTCGGAGCCGAGGCTGAAGGCCGTTTGATGGCGGTCCTGCACGACGTTGGAAAGTACGGAGAGCCGTTTCAGGCGCGATTGAAGGGTGGCCCCGGCGGTGTTGATCATTGGTCGGTGGGCGCGCGTCTGGCATTGCAGGAGCGTGGCTGGGATGCATGGTCGGCACTCCTTGCCATCGAAGGACATCATGTTGGAATCCAGAGTGGCCTGCCGAGGGACTTCCGGCAAAGACTGACTCCCGGCATGAATTGGTCTGTCTCCGACACCGCGGCCCTTCGATCCAGGCTAAACGACGAGGGCTTTTCCCTCTCGGAGCCCTTCGTTCCCGTCGTCGGAATAGACGAGTTTAAGTCCGGGAAGAATGTCGCCCTGATGCTTGCGGTACGAATGCTGTACTCCGCACTGGTGGACGCGGATTTCCTGGCGACGGAGCTGCATTTTTCCGGATCGGACCGCCCGCCGGGCCCGGTGATTGATGGGGCGATGATTGAGGCGCTGGTGGAATCCGAGCTTGCGAAATTGAATGAGCGTCAGGGCGTGGAACACGAGATTCGTGAGCTGAGACGAGAGGTTGGCAACTGCTGCCGTACTGCATCGGAGCTTTCGCCAGGACTGTTCACCTTGACGGCACCCACCGGTTCGGGCAAGACGCTGGCGCTACTGTTGTTTGCCGCCCGGCATGCACGGATCTTCAAGAAGCGCAGGATTGTTGTTGCACTGCCGTATCTGACCATCACCGATCAGACTGTCAAGACCTATACACGGGTTGTGAAGCCCTGGCTGGATAGTCTGCCGGGAGAAGCGGCTCTGTTGGAACATCATTCACTGGCTGCAGAATCGGACTCAAAGGGGCCAAACTCCGATATCACGAGGAGGCGCGAACAGCTTGCAGAGAACTGGGATGCGCCAATCGTGGTCACCACAACAGTGCAGCTATTGGAATCGCTATTTTCGAATCGCTCTTCGGCTTGCAGGAAGTTGCACCGACTGGCGGGTAGTGTGGTGTTGATCGATGAGGCGCAAACTCTGCCGACGGAACTGGCCGTTCCGACGCTGGCGGCGATGTCGCATCTGGCTGAGCGTTTCGGGGCAACGGTGGTGCTGTCCACTGCCACTCAACCGGCCTTCCCGCACCTCCACCCGGCTGTGAGTAAACAAGCGGCACAGGGCTGGCAACCACGGGAGATTTGTTCGCCAGAACTCAAATTGTTCGAAAAGCGCAAGCGTTACGGGATTGAGTGGTTGGCGCGCGAGGGTGCGCTTGGCGATGAAGCGCTAGTTGAACGCGTTATGGAGGCGGCGAAAGACGGCAGCGTCCTGGTGATCGCGAATCTCAAGCGGCAGGCGTTGCGTTGGCTCAGAGCACTGCAAGTGTCGGGATTGGAGCGATGCGAACATCTAAGCACGAATATGACGCCGGCGCACCGGCGGCGGGTACTCGGCTTCTGGGAGGATCGAGCGAACACGCGGGTGCCAGGCAATGTGCTCGTCGCCACGCAATGTGTCGAAGCGGGAGTGGATCTTGACTTCCCAACGGTCTTTCGCGCAATAGGCCCGCTCGATTCCATGGCGCAGGCGGCAGGCCGAGCCAACCGGGACGGAATGCTCGCTCGCGGAAGGTTGGTTGTCTTTGAACCTACGGAGACCGGACACGCTTTCCCGGACGGGGGCTACCGGCAGGCGAAGGACGAAGCGCTGCAGTTACTTAGGGCAGCGGGTTGGCCAACGGACCTGGAACGACCGGAGCTCTTCGAGAGATACTACCGGGCGCTTTACAAAACACGTGGCACGGCGGAACGCGAGACACAGAGCGCGGGAGAATTCGACGACGCCCTGGACACATTTGACTTTCCGAAGATTGCGGAGCTCTACCATCTGATTCCGCGCCGAGACGT
>CAYVDY010000801.1:0-2750 GCA_964450255.1 uncultured Candidatus Solibacter sp.
GGTTCTTGGCCGTGACTGGGGTTGGCTAAGGACCAATCGCCTTGGCGGTGCCTTCCTCGAACTACGACCACGGCGGATGGCCGGTGTCGGACAGGTAGTGGGGGTAGTCCTGCTGGATGTTCTGCTGCCCGCCGCGCTACTCGAAGATGCGGATGTTGTCCGACGAGTTATAGAGCGAAGCCCGCCCGTAGAACCGGATAAAGTCGGCCGCAAGGCTGTACGTCCTGGTAGACGCAACCGCGCTAACCGTGCCGGTGGTTTTCTTCTCGTAGGGGATCAGCGTGTCCGCTACAAGGTCAATCAGCTCGTCTTGGACAGACAGCAGCGCAAGCTGCACCGTGGCGCCATGCTGAAGGTCCGAGAACGTGGTAATAGCGTCTGTGTCGCCGCGCAGGATGCCGTTGGCCCGGAGGATGCGGTTGACAGCCCCTAGGGCATTCACTTAACCGCCCCCAGCATCGCAATCAGCCCTTGAGAAAGCGCCTTGCGAATCTCCGCCTCAGTCACCCTCGCCTTCGGAATGTTGGCGTAGATATTCGGCTTGGTGATGGTCATGTTTATTTCCCTGTCCGGGAGCGTGACCTTGATTTGGAATACCGCGTCGGTTGACATTTTTTCTTTAGAGATCTCGATAGAAACAGGCGGAGTTGGAGCAGGAGCGACTTCAACGGTACGAGGCGGAAGCCCGTAGAGGTGCGGGAGATACTTTTCGTTCTGCCGGCGGTTTTTCGCATACGTGTCCCTCGCTCGCTCGAACTCATTCATCGCGCCGCGTTCGCGCTGTCTCTCTGCTTTGTTCATGGGCCCTAAAGGAAAATCCCCCAGCCCGAAGGCCGGGGGAAACTGCTGTTAGCCGAAGCGACCGGCCAGGGTGTTGATCTTGGCAAGCCAGTTCTCGTTCAGGCGCTTACCGGCAAACCACGCCTTCCACGCCAGAGAGCCGCGCTCGTTGAACGGATCGGCCACGCCCGAGGAACCGGGCTTGTGGTAGATCATCTCAACGGTCGGCACGCGGTCGTACATCATGTAGATTTCCTTGGCGTGGTTCTCGCCAAGGCCAACCGAACCCACAGCCTCGCGGCCGTAGATGAAGCTGGAGTAAACATGGTGCAGGATCGAGCTGGAGCCCTGGAACGAGGTCGCAACCGCCGACTCGGTAGAACCGTCCGAGATGATCGGAGCAATCTCAGTCGAGCACCAGCGCACGCCACCGACAGCGCCGAACTCGCCCGGCTCCGTCTCGGTGTAGCCGCCGTACTGCTCAACCGGGATGAAGCCCGTCAGACCACGGATGTCCTCTTCCACGTCCACATGGCCGATGCCGTAGTAGGACTGGCGGGACGGGACCGTGCCCACGTTCTGCGAGCCGAAGCCGGCAGGCGTGAACTTCATGGCGCTGTTGCGGTTGAGTTGGTTCACCGAGAACTTGATGTCGTTCAGGGAGATCGAGGCCGCGACGGACGAATAGCTGCCCGCCGACGTACCGCCGGAGCCCGCGCCGTTGCGAACAATCACCGACTCGCCGTTGAAGACATCGCGCATCAACGCGTTCAGCGACTCACCAGCGTTCGCGCCCATCGTGTCCATCAGCGCAACCGTGTTGCTGTTCACGTTAAACAGGTCGATTTCTTCCGACAGCGTGATCGCGTTGCCGAACTTGGCAATCGCAACCGACAGGTCGGTAATCGTCGGGCGCACAGAATCGCGCCCGTTGCCGAACGCCGGAGTCACCGACTCAGCGCCTTCCGACAGCGCCGTGGTAACAGCGGTCAGGTTCTCAATGCGACGCCATTTGACGGACGCCGAACCTTGAGCCTTTTCCAGACTGCCCGGCAGAGTGCCGTTGAAGTACGGCAGGCGCTTACGCGCTGCCGACAGCAACGTTTCCATGAGGACGAAATTAACCGGCCCCTGGACGGTACTCATGAAGTTAGTGTTAGTGAGAGCCATTCTTTACCCTTCTTAGTGAGGGCTTGAACTACTTAAGACGAAACCGCTACTGCTAGCGGCCTCCTGCGCGAAGCATCCTTTGGATTTCGCGTTGCCGATCAGCGGGAGTCATGGACGCCCACTTCTCTTGCTCGGATTCCCTTGTAGTTGTAGCCATTTGTTGTTGAGAGACCTTCATGGCTCGCTGGTTCTCCGCTAGTTGCGGATCCTGCCTGACCGTGTATTTCTCCTTCGCCAGCTCGGATACAGCCTTGATCGCGGCCTCGAAAGCCTTCGGGTTCTTGCCTCTGTTTTCCCAGACGGCTTTGAACTTCGGGTCTTTCCTTGCCGTGACTTCCAGATGCACCTCTGCAATTTCAGGATCAATACCCGCCGCGCTTGCGATGGTTCCAGCGGCCTGCTTGATGTCGGCTTCGACTTGGCGCTGCACGATTTGCCGCTCAATCTGGTTGAGCTTTCCGGCCGCCTGAGTCACTGCCTGCGTAAGTGACGTTACCTGGTTGGACACCGCGCCTTGCCATTGACCAAAGTTCGGGTCAAACGGGTCCGGTGCTTTGGGTGGTGCCTGTGTAACGGGTTGTGCCTGCGTCTGGGGCGCGGGCTGGAAACTCGCTGCCGTGTCTTCTATCTTGAAGTCGGAATAGACCTTCTCAAGCGGATTCGGAGCAGTCTCGGTTTGTGTCTGGGTTTGCGTCGGCGCAGGGCTCGACACGGTGGCTTCTTCGGCCATCTCTATCTCCTGTAGTGTCCTACTTGTCTGGAGTCCAACCTGGGACGAATATTCCGGCCGCCAGATCGAA
>CAYVDY010000802.1:0-2734 GCA_964450255.1 uncultured Candidatus Solibacter sp.
GCTTGAGCAGCTTCGCAAGGAGCTACGACCAGACGAGTTGATCATTGAGTACCTGCTTGCCGAACCGGCGTCTTTCGCGCTGGTCATTTCGAAGACAACACTTCGCGTCCAAAAGCTCTTGGGCAGAAAGGCGATCTCTGATTTGGCGCAACGCTTTCACAACGAGGTCAAGACGAAGAGCGCGACGTCGGCCGCGGCTGGTGCGAGCCTAGCCGCTGAAGTGATCCGTCCCATACCAGAGATCTTAAGGAGCAACCGTGTGATCTTCGTGCCGGACGGCCCGCTCCATCTCACGCCCTTCGACGCTCTCCCGTTCGGGCGGAGCGCCTACCTGGGGGACCGGCGGATAATCTCGATGGCGCCTTCGGCGACGGTTCTCCACCTCATTCGAACCAACAGGCCATCGCACGCTCATTCTGCTCGTCTTTTGGCGGTGGGGAATGTGACGTATCCCGTGGGTAGTGGCACAACCGCTGCCACACGGGAAACTCGCGGCATGTTTGATCCAACGGGGGGCCGTATCACCAGCCTTCCCTCCACCGTCGAGGAGGTTGCGGCTGTCGCCGCGCACGCGGCACCGAGGGCCGTCGTCCTCGACGGGAGGTCGGCGACCGAGACTGCGTTCAAGTCCCAGCCCCTCCAATCTTTCTCGGTCCTCCATCTTGCCGTGCATGGAGTCGCGGACACGAAGTTTCCGGACAGATCGGCGCTGGTGTTCGGCTCGGATCCAGCCTCCCACGAAGACGGACTGCTGCAAGTCCGCGAGATCGATTCCCTCCAATTGAACGCCGACCTTGTCACGTTGTCGGCCTGCGACACAGGCGCCGGCAGACTTCAGGGGCAGGAGGGCGTCGCCAACGTCGTCCGGGCGTTCTTGTACGCCGGAGCACGCTCCATCGTTTCCACTCTGTGGGAGGTAGACGACACCTTTACCGCGGCGTTGATGAAACGCTTCTACGCCAACCTGGGCACCGGTCGTGACGTCAGTGAGTCCCTCCGGCTCGCCAAACTGGAAATGCGTCGCAGGCTCGGCCCCAACGCGGCGCCGTATTTCTGGGGACCTTTCACTGTCGTCGGAGACGGTCTGACGAAGATCCACTTCTCCGCCGTCCGTTGATCCAGCGACGTCCGCAGCTGGCTGCCGGATGCAAGTGCGCTACTCATTTGGTGGAATTCAACTCATGCCCTACAAAGGGGCATGAGTTCGCAGCACAACGTCAGTCAAAACGGCACTGGGGCTGGTCGTTCCCTCGACGTTCGTCTTTCGAGCCAGGAACTCCCCCTCACTGTCCGAGACGCTGCCGCATTTCTCGGCGTCAGCGTTCAAACCGTGTATCTTTGGGTCGAGCGAAAGCAGATTCCCCATCTTCGCGTGATGGGCCGCAATATCCGGTTCCTGAGAACGGATCTTGAGCCCTTCCGCGCCCAGTTCAAACAGGAGGTGGGCAATGGCACGACCTAGAAGGTTAGAAGGAAGAGTTTTCAGAAAGGAGGAATCAAGATTTTGGTGGATGGAGTATCGCGACCGCGACGGAAAGCGGCAACGGGAATCAACCAATGCCGAAGAAAGGGAAGAAGCACATCGGGTACTTCGCGAACGCCTGCAGGCGCGGGACGCCAATACATTGCCCATGCTTCGGAAGGGAGAGCAAATCACCCTCGCACAGTGGGCGGAGCACTTCCTGGAAGGCTTCTCCAAGCCCCCAATCCGTGCAGAAAAGACGCATCTCTCCTACACCCGCGTGGTGAATCATCTCAACCGAATTCTCGAAGAGGTGCTGCTGGTCGACCTGACGGCAGACCGCATCGAGTCGTACCTTCGGCACCGCTTGGAGCAACCGGTCGAGGTTCGGCGAAAATCCGGCAAGGTATCGAAGGGCCTCGTCAAAGCCAGCACGGTGCATCAGGAGTTTCGGGTACTGCGACGGATGTTGAACGTCGCAGTACGAAAGAAGCTCTTGGTGGCCAACCCATGTTCAGGGGTCGAGTTCCCAGTACGCGTAAAGGGACTGTTCCGACCACACTACGTGACTTGGTCGGAGCAACAGCGCATCGAGCAAGCGGCTCCTGCGTACCTCCGTAACGTGATTCGAATCATTACGGAGACCGGGCTGCGTGTGTACAAGGAGCTCGCGTCGATGAAGAAGACCGATGTCGATTTGGAGAATGCGGTCGTTTGGATCCCCGATTCGAAGACCGAAAGCGGAGTGGCAGAGGTCCCACTGACGGACCTGGCGGTCGCGGCCTTCCGAAACCAGATGGCGGAAGCCGGCTCGGGCGCGTATCTCTTCCCGAACGCCGCCGGCACCGGCTTCCAGGCCAGCTTTAAGAAGGTCTGGGGCACGACCCTTCGCAAGGCGGGTGTCCCGTACTTCCGGCTCTACGACCTCCGGTCGACCTACGCGACCCGACTCAGCGCGGGCGGCGTCGCAGACGAATGGGTGACACAGCTTCTGCGCCAGGGCGACGCGAAGGTGTTCAAGAAGTACTCGCAGATGAAGCTGCAGATGAAGCGTGAGGCCCTGCTCAAGCTGAACCGGCAAGCCAATGACAAATCGAGTTCTGGCACAGGCGAGCCGGCATGAAGGGGTTTTGGCACAGTTTTGGCACAGTTGGAGCCCAAAAAACGAAATTCCCGCTCTGTGACGCTTCGGGATCTGATTGATTTTATTGGAAAAGTCTGGAGCCACCCGCCGGGATCGAACCGGCGACCTGCTGATTACGAATCAGCCGC
>CAYVDY010000803.1:0-2734 GCA_964450255.1 uncultured Candidatus Solibacter sp.
CAAGTCGATGGTCTCCGAGGAACTGTTCAAGTTGTTGCAGCAGTGTGTGGAGTACAGCCGGCAGAGCGAGGGTGCTTTCGACATCACGGTAGGGCCGCTGATGAAGATCTGGGGTTTCTACAAGGCTGATGGCCGGATTCCCCATCGCGCCGAGATCCGGATGGCGATGAGCAGGGTGGGCTGGCGGCATATCATTCTGGACCCGAAGGCGCGGACGGTGCGGTTTGACGCACCGGTGGAGATCGACCCGGGCGGGATCGGGAAGGGCTATGCGGTGGATGGCATGGCAGCGATCCTGAGAAAAAAGGGAATCACCAGCGGGGTCATCTCGGCGGGCCGTTCCAGCATCTATGCAATTGGAACGCCGCCGGACGAGCCGCGTGGGTGGCGTGTGACGATTCCCGATCCGCGGGACTCCCGCAAAGTAGCGACGGATTATTATCTCAAAGACAGTTCGATGTCCACCTCCGGGAATTCGGAGAAGTTCTTTGTAGTTGGCGGCGTCACTTACAGCCACATCATGGATCCGCGCACCGGTTCGCCGTCGCGGGGCATGTTGGCCGTATCCGTCATCGCGCCCAGGACGCTCGACAGCGAGGCCTGGACCAAGCCGTACTTTATTCTGGGCCGGCAGTGGGCCGCCCAGCACAAACCGAAGTCGTTCCAAGTCTTCTTGTGCGAAGACAGATCGGAGATCGCATGCGTGTCCCTCCCATGAGTAGCCGGTTCCTGGATGCCTGCCGCCGCCGTCCCACGGACGTGCGTCCGGTGTGGTTTATGCGCCAGGCGGGCCGTTACATGAAGCAGTATCGCGAGGTGCGGGCGAAGAACTCGATCCTCGAGATCTGTAAGCGGCCGGACCTGGCGGCGCAGGTGACGCTGCAGCCGATTGAGGTTCTGGACGTGGATGCCGCGATTATTTTCGCGGACCTTCTGCTGCCGGTAGAGCCGATGGGGCTGCGTTTGAAGTTCGTGGCGGGTGAGGGGCCGGTGATCGACAACCCGGTGCGTACTTCGCACGAC
Organism: uncultured Candidatus Solibacter sp.; assembly: GCA_964450255.1. GTDB lineage: Bacteria > Acidobacteriota > Terriglobia > Bryobacterales > Bryobacteraceae > Paludibaculum. The sequence goes on from CAYVDY010000803.1 coordinate 1,024, forward strand.
GTGGATACACTATCGACCACCAATACCGACGATCTCGGCTACGTGGGTGAATCCATCAAGATGGTCACCACCGCGCTGGCCGGCAAGGTGCCGGTGATCGGGTTTGTGGGCGCGCCGTTCACGATGGAGAGCTACATGATCGAGGGCGGAGCGTCGCGGAACTTCATCAACACGAAGACGCTGATGTACCGCGACGAGACGCTTTGGCGGCGCCTGATGGGCAAGCTCGTTGACGTGCTGGGCCCGTTTGCAATGCTGCAGGTGGCGGCCGGCGCACGCGCGATTCAGGTGTTCGATTCGTGGGTGGGCGCGTTGGGCGCGGACGACTATGTGCGTTACGTGGCGCCGTATTCCCGGGCGCTGATCGAGCGCATCCGGTCAACCGGCGTCCCGGTGATCCACTTCGGCACGGGCGCGGCGGGCTACTTCCGCGAACTGCATGCCGCGGGCGGGGACGTGATGGGCGTGGACTGGCGGCTCAACATCGACCAGGCATGGATGGACATCAGCTACCGCTCGGCGATTCAGGGGAACCTGGATCCGGCGGCGCTGTTCGCCCCGCTGCCGGAGCTCAAGAGCAAGGTGCACGAACTGCTGAAGCGGACCGGCACGAGGCCGGGGCACATTTTCAATCTCGGTCACGGCATTCTGCCGGAGACGCCGGTGGAGAACGTCAAGGCCGTCGTGCAGATGGTTCGCGAGTTCAGACCGTAAAGTGCGCACTGTCATCATCGGCGGTGGAATTACCGGCCTCTCGGCCGCCTACGAACTGGTGAAGGCGGGGCGGGCGGTCACGCTGGTGGACGCCGGGGCGAAGCTCGGCGGCGTGATCCAGACCGACACGGTGGAGGGCTGCGTGCTGGAAGGCGGGCCCGACAGCTTCCTTTCGGCCAAGCCGGCGGCCAACGAGCTGATCAAAGAGATCGGCCTGGGGGCGGAGCTGATCGGCTCCAACGACGGCTCGCGCGTGACGTATCTGGTGAAGAACGGGCGCCTGGTGCCGCTGCCGGACGGACTGATGATGATGGTGCCGACGAAGATTCTGCCGGTCGCTGCCAGTTCGCTGCTCTCCTGGCCGACGAAGATCCGGATGGGGCTGGAGTATTTTCACCGTCCGCCGGCGGAGCCCAAGCCGGATCGCACGGTGGCCGATTTCATCCGCGAGCACTATGGCCAGGAAACCGTGGATTACCTGGCGGAGCCGCTGCTTTCGGGCGTGTATGGCGGGTCCGTGGAGAAGCTGAGCGTGGGCAGCGTGCTGACGCGGTTTGTGGAGTTGGAGAACCGGTACGGGAGCCTGACCAAGGGCGTGCTGGAGTCGCGCAAGAAGGCTGCGACGGGCGGAGTGGCAGCGCCGCTGTTCCAGACGCTGAAAGGCGGGCTGGCGCAGTTGACGGATGAACTGGCGCGGCGCATCGAGGGCCGGTGCACGGTGATCACGGGAGTGGCGGAGACGGTGACGCGGGATGAGGCCGGGTATGCGCTCCGCGTGAACGGCGAGAGGGTGACGGCGGACGCGGTGATTATGGCCTGTCCGGCGTGGCAGGCAGGGGCGCTGCTGCGGGGCGTGAATGGGCGACTGGCCGGACTGCTGGAGGCGATTGAGTACAGCTCCTCGGTAACGATGGCGCTGGGCTACCGCCGCGCGGACTGTGGGCCGATTCCGCCGGGTTTCGGCTTCCTGGTGCCATCGCGCGAGCGCAAGACTCTG
>CAYVDY010000804.1:0-2711 GCA_964450255.1 uncultured Candidatus Solibacter sp.
TTCCACTACCTCCTCAGAATCGAAAAAGTAGTGCGCTACGTCGTCTTCGATCGCGACGGCACCCTGATCGTCGATAAAAACTACCTCGCCGATCCAGCTCAGGTCGAACTCCTTCCCGGCGCGCTCGAAGCTTTGGCGCGAGTCCATGAACTAGGGCTCGGCGCCATCATTGTCACCAATCAATCCGGCATCGGCCGCGGCTACTTCGATCTGGCCACCGCCGGACGAGTCAACGGCCGCATGATGGCGATGCTTGGCGAGAGCGGCAAGGCGATTCGCGGCATCTATATTTGCCCGCACGATCCCGCCAAGCCCTGCGATTGCCGCAAGCCCAAGACCGGCCTGCTGAAGCAGGCAGCCCGAGAGCTGAAGTTCAAGATGGAAGAGTGCTTCGTGATCGGCGATAAAGATGCCGACATCGAACTGGCCCGCAACGCTAAGGCGCAAGCGATCCTGGTCACTACCGGCTACGGCGCGGACGCCAAGGCAAAGCCCGATTTCACCGCGCCCGGCCTGATCGAGGCGGTGGAATGGATTGCCGCCGCCATAGCGCGCTGAGCCCCACCGCCAGCACTGCCAGCACAAGCCCGGCAACGGCGTCGATGGCGAAGTGATACCGCCCATAGATCGTCGCAAAGCCGATAAGAATCGCCAGCACCAGAAACGCCCGCCCCAGCCAGCGCGGCTCCGGCAGCAGTTTCATGACTGCAAACGCCGCCGAAAACGCCGCCGCCGAATGTCCGCTGGGAAACACGCTGGTGTGGATTCCGTAGTTGCCGACGAAAAACAGGTTCAAACGGCGCAACGCGCTCATCATCGGCAGATCCGCCAGCGGATAGACGCTGCGCGGCGGCTCGCTGGGAAAGAATGGATACATGGCATACGCGGTCAGCGTGCCGAACAGCAGGATGCTGTAAGCGTCGTCCAGCCGCTCCCTGGCGCCATAGATGTAGAACACGGCCACGGTGACGATGGGCATGACGTACACCAGCAGGTACGAGAGCTCCAGGAGGTTTGGCAAGACGGGGCCGAGAGACTCGATGGCCGATTTGAGGCCCCAGTCGTAGAGCAGCCGGCGATCCCACACCACCCAGTAGTCCTCAAACGCAGTGGACGTGTGGGGTAACGCCATCCATCCCATCTCGCGGAATGCCAGCAGGATCAGCGGCACCGGATACCAGTCGCGCACGCGGTCCAGAATGGTGAAGCCGCGGTCCTTGTGCGCCCAGGCGAAAAGGCAGAACCACAGGATCAACGCCGGATTCAGAGTGAAGATCAGCATCTTCACCTCCGGCGCGAGCGGACGCGCCGACGCGATTCCCATCACGTAGAGGAAGTAGGCGCTGAAGAAGAGCTCGGACCGCCGGAACTTCATTTCCGCCACGAACCGCGACTAAGATAGAGACATGGCATCGACCAGACGTCACTTCCTGCAAGGCACGGCCCTCGGCGCCGCTGCCCTGCCCGCCGGACTCGCCCAGAATTCTGGAAACGTTTCGGGCAAGTCACAAAACGATCACATTCAGTTTGCCACGATCGGCGTGGGCGGCATGGGCACGGGCGACACCGAGTCTGCCGTTCGCGTGCCCGGCAACAAGCTGGTGGCGGTCTGCGACATCTATCAGGGGCGGCTCGATCGCGCCAGGGAGGTGTACGGCAACGGCCTCTTCACCACGCGCGACTACCGCGAAATCCTCTCGCGCAAAGACATCGACGCGGTCATCATCTCGACGCCCGATCATCTCCACGCTACGCTGGCCATCGCCGCCATGGAGGCGGGCAAGGACGTGTACGTCCAAAAGCCCATGGTGCAGAAATGGGAGGACGGTTTGAAGGTGGTGGAGGCCGCGCGCAAGACGGGCCGTGTCATTCAAGTGGGCAGCCAGCGCGTCTCCAGCGTGGTGTACAAGAAGGCGCAGGAGGTTCTGAAGTCCGGGGCCATCGGCGAGCTGAACATGGTGGAGGCGTGGTGGGATCGCAACTCCGCCATCGGCGCCTGGCAGTACTCCATCCCGCCGGACGCCTCGCCCGAGACGATCGACTGGGACCGCTTCATTGGCGGCGCGCCGAAGCACGCGTTCGATCCCATCCGGCTGTTCCGCTGGCGCAACTATCAGGACTATGGCACTGGCGTGGCCGGGGATCTCTTCGTGCATCTGTTTTCCGGCATGCACTTCGTGACGGGCGCATTGGGCCCGAACCGCGTCTTCGCTTCCGGCGGCCTGCGGTTCTGGAAGGATGGCCGCGACGTGCCCGACGTTTTGCTGGGCCTCTACGATTACGAGAAGAGCGCCGCGCACCCTGCCTTCAACCTCGCACTGCGCGTGAATTTCGTGAACGGTGGCGGCGAGACGTCCGGTTTCAAATTCACCGGCAGCGACGGCGTGATGACCATCGGCAACGGCGTGACGCTATCGCGGCTGCCAAAGGAAAAGAACCCCGGCACGTCGGCCGGGAATTTCGACTACGCCACGCGGCAGTTGATCGCCGCCGAGAACCGGAAGAAGTATCCGCCGCAGAAGGCGGACCTGGAAGACGCCGAGCCTGTCAGCGAAGAGCGCTGGCTGGCTCCGCGCGGCTACAGCGATCAGGACGAACACCACGCCAACTTCGCAGCCGCTGTGAGGGCGCGGAAGCCGGTGATCGAGGACGCTGTCTTCGGCCTGCGCGCCGCGGGTCCGGCGCTGCTTTCCAACCTCAGCTACTACTCT
>CAYVDY010000805.1:0-2704 GCA_964450255.1 uncultured Candidatus Solibacter sp.
GGGGAGCGGAATGCGGGCCGTGGTGGGGGAAAGGGGGACCGGGTTGGGGTTTGAAACCCCGGGCGGCGTGTTGGTCACTGTAGTTGAAGAAGGTTCGTTCGCGGGGGAGATTGGCGTTCGTGGGCGCGACATCATTGTGAGCATCAATCGCCAACCCGTGGCCAGCTTTGAAGACGTGAAGCGGATTCAGGGCAAGCTGAAATCGGGAGACGCCGTTGCCTTCAAGGTGATGAGAGCGTTGCCCGGAGCCCGGCGCGGTCAGGCGGGCTGGGCAGGGACGTACCTTTCAGGTACATTGCCGCCGCTCTAAGCTGCAAATAGTGTTTGTGCAGGGAAGAGCCGGTTACCGCATTGCGGCAGCCGGCTCTTTTGCTGTTGTGCGGAACGCTACTTCAGGTCCGCCGCAACCATTTCGCGGACGATGTCCTCGAAAGTGGCCCTCGGCGCCCAACCCAGGACGCGGCGGGCTTTGGAGGCATCCCCGGTCAGAGTGAACTCGTCACTGGGGCGAATCAAAGATTCATCGGTGCGCAGGTAGTCCGACGCCCTGAGACCGGCGATGGAGAAGGCTAGCTCGGCGAACTCCTGCACGCTGTGAGTCTCGCCCGTGGCGATCACGTAGTCGTCCGGTTCCGGCTGCTGCAGCATTAGCCACATTGCTTCGACGTACTCGGGCGCGTAGCCCCAATCGCGGCGGGAATCCGTCCGGCCGAGCTTCAGTTCGATTGAGAGTCCCTTTTGAATGCGCGCGACTGTCGAAGTGATCTTCCGGGTGACGAATTCGTAGCCGCGGCGCGGCGATTCGTGGTTATAGAGAATGCCGCAAGTCCCATAAAAGCCGTAGGCCTCGCGGTAGTTGCGCATCAGCTCGTAACCGGTTTCCTTGCTGATGCCGTACGCCGAGCGCGGGTGGAAATGGGTGGCTTCCGATTGCGGCGAATGGGCCACCTTGCCGAACATCTCGCTGGACCCCGCAAAGAAGAACCGGCACTCCGGCGTGATGGTGCGGAGCGCGGCCAGCACATGGTGCGTGCCATTGATGTTGGTGTTCATCGTGGCGAACTCGTCCTCGAACGAGAAGGCTACGAAACTGCGCGCCGCCAGGTGATAGCATTCATCGGGCCGGGCGGCCTCGACGGTGCGAACGATGGCGGGATAACTCTCCAACTCCGCGGCGTGGAGCCGGATGCGCGGCAGAACGCCCGCGAGATTCGAAAGGCGAATCTCCGGCGCCTCCATATCGCTGCGTAGTACTGTGCCATGGACTTCGTAGCCTTTGGCAAGCAGCAGTTCGGCCAGGTACGATCCGTCCTGGCCGGAGATACCCGTGATCAGCGCGCGCTTGGCAGGCATGGCTGATCCGGTGCTATGCGGACATGGCAGCCAGGAACTCCGCGTTGGAGCGGGTCTTGGCCAATTTGTCGAGGAGCAGTTCGACGGATTCCACCGGAGACAGCGGAGCCAGCACCTTGCGGAGAACCCAGATGCGGTTCAGCTCGTCGCGCGGGATGAGGAGCTCGTCCTTGCGCGTGCCGCTCTTGTTAATGTCGATGGCCGGGAAGATGCGCTTGTCCACCAGCTTGCGGTCGAGGTGGATTTCCATATTGCCCGTGCCCTTGAACTCTTCGAAGATGACGTCGTCCATGCGGCTGCCGGTATCGATCAGCGCGGTGGCCATAATGGTGAGCGATCCGCCCTCTTCGATGTTGCGGGCCGCGCCGAAGAAACGCTTCGGGCGCTGCAGAGCGTTGGAGTCGACGCCGCCGGAGAGCACCTTGCCGCTGGGCGGCACCACGGTGTTGTAGGCGCGCGCCAGACGCGTGATGGAATCCAGCAGGATGACCACGTCGCGCTTGTGCTCGACCAGACGCTTAGCCTTCTCGATGACCATTTCGGCCACCTGTACGTGGCGCTGTGCCGGCTCGTCAAACGTGGAGGCGATGACTTCGCCCTTCACGGAGCGCTGCATGTCCGTGACTTCCTCGGGACGCTCATCGATGAGCAGAACGATGAGGACGATCTCCGGGTGGTTGGCCGTGATGGAGTGGGCGATGGACTGCAGCAGCATCGTCTTGCCGGTGCGCGGCGGAGCGACAATCAAGCCGCGCTGGCCCTTGCCGATGGGCGTCAGCATGTCCATGACGCGGCCAGTGTAGCCGTCCTTAACGGTCTCCAGCTTCACGCGATCCTGCGGGTAGAGCGGCGTCAGGTTGTCGAAGAAGATCTTGTTCCGGGACTGCTCTGGCGGCTCGAAGTTGATCGCATCCACCTTGATGAGGGCAAAGTAGCGCTCACCCTCTTTGGGCGGACGGATCTGGCCGCTGACGGTGTCGCCGGTGCGCAGATCGAAGCGCCGGATCTGGGACGGGGAAACGTAGACGTCGTCCGGGCCGGGCAGGTAGTTGTATTCGGGCGCGCGGAGGAAGCCGAAGCCGTCGGGGAGGCACTCGAGCACGCCTTCGGCGAAGATGAGGCCCGATTTTTCGGCCTGCACCTGGAGGATCTTGAAGATCAGGTCCTGCTTGCGCATGCCGGCCATGCCGGTGACGCCCTGATCTTTGGCGATCTGCTGAAGGTCGACGATGCTCATCTCCTCCAGCTCGAACAGGTTCCGCGTGGACTGGTCCTGCCGCTGGCGCTGCTGCTGCGGGTTGCGGGTTCCGCCCTGCAGATTTCGCCTGGTTGGCGCGTCGCCGTGGGGGCC
>CAYVDY010000806.1:0-2701 GCA_964450255.1 uncultured Candidatus Solibacter sp.
GTGCATTCGCGGCAAGCAGACGTAGGCCGGCACCGAGCCGCGCGGTCCCAGCTTTAATGGTCTGGCGGGAAGGGGGCAGGGTGAGGTTGGAGAGGTGGCGGCCGGTGGCGTATGTGGAGAGGAGCTTCACGTTCGATGTAAAGCGCGTGGGGGACTACGTGGCGGGGAGGGCGGTGCGATGAAGATGGTGCTGCATATTCTCGGCAAGGACGTTCACGGGTTGCGGTGGGAGATCGTGGCGGTTGCGGCGCTGACTCTGGCTACCGTGATGTTTGAGTTGCCTGGGCGCTATGCGGGTGTCAGGGATCTGGGGCAGTTCTGGTCGCGGCCGGTGGTGTTATTGGGCTGGATTCTGCTGGTGTTGCGAGTGGTCCAGCGGGACGGGCTGGTGGGCGCGGAGCAGGCCGGGCTGACGCGGCGGGGGGGGGGCGGGCAGGTGGCGCGGGCGAGGGTGGCGTTTGTTGTGCTGGTGGTGCTGGTTCCGCTGGCGCTGCGGGATGTTCTGGTGGTGGCGGCCAGCGGGTTTCCGGTGGTGGAGTTTCTGCCGGGGCTGGGGTGGTCTCTGGCGGTTTGGATCGGCGTGTTTCTGCTGCCGGCGGCGGCGATCGGGGTGGTGACACGGACGCTGCCGCAGGCCTTGATGGGTGTGCTGGCGGTGGGTCTTGTGATCAGCCTGATGGAGCGCCATGGCAGTGAGTGGGTAGGGGTGGACTGGGTTCCGTTCGGGTTGGCTGCGCTGGTGGGGGCGACGGTGGCGGGGTTGGTGGTGTGGATGCAGTACAGGTGGCGGCGAGCCGGGTGGGCGAGAGCGGTGCTGGCGGCGGGCGTGGCGGCCTCGGCCGGGGTAGCGATGCTGTTGCCGTGGGGCGCGGCGTTTTCCTGCCAGCGGCTGTTTGGGACGGAGAGGGTGGAGACGGGGAGGATCGCCGTGAGCCTGGGTTCTACGGAAGTTCCCGCCTGGATGCGATGGCCGATGGACAAGGTCGGCTTGAGCTTCCCGATAGAGGTGTCGGGCGCGCCGGAGGGCTACCGGCTGAGGGTGATTGGGATGGAGGCGGAGACAGGCGTGGCGGGCGAGACGGTGAGGTATGACCGGTTGGGCATGGGCTTGGCGCAACAGCGCGTGACGGTGGGAATGCCGAAGTCGGAGTTTGCGGCGCGGGGTGAACGGCCGTTCCGGCTGCGGGGCCGGGTGTACCTGGCGGTGCTGGCGCCACGTGCGAAACAGGAGTTTGCATTTGATGGCCGGCGGCGGATGGTGCCGGGTGTGGGGCTGTGCGAGGCCGGTTTCGAGAGGATTCCGGTATTCTACTGCCGCTCGCCGTACCGGGCACCGGTGGAGACGCGAGTGACGGTGTGGGCCAAGGATCCGAGCCAGGGGCGGGTCTCGATGGCGTTGGGGACTGCATCGAGTCTGTCGCCGCTACCGTTTGAGTTTTCGCTGGCTCCGCTGCGGGGGACTGGGGCGGCGATGGGGCGGAGCGAGTATCCGGGCGGCGTGCCGATGGAGCAGGGCTTGACGGGCGGGAGGATGAGGTTTGAGACGTGGACTCCGGTGGCCTATGTGGTGCGGGAGTTTGAAGTGACAGGGCCGCGGCTGGCGGATTACCGGACTCCATTCCTGTGAACATTTGAGGGGGCTGGCGCGTTAGAGCCATAGAGGAATTTCCATGGCCGCTCTGACGCAGAATTTGACCTACGCCCTCCGGCGGTTGATGAAGTCGCCTGGATTCACGGCGGCGGCGGTGGTGTCGATCGGGCTGGGGATCGCGGCGAACGCGACGATCTTCTCTATGGTTAGCGCGTTTGTACTGCGTCCGGCGCCGGTGGGGGATCCGGCGACGATGATGCAGGTCTATACGATGCGGCAAAATGGCGACTGCTGCTCGAACTTCTCGCATCCGCAATTTGAGGACGTGCGGGACCAGATGCGGTCATTCTCCAGTGTTTCCGCGTACTTTCCGTTATTGCCGGCGTCGATCGGGGGCAAGGACGAGCCGGAGCGGGTGTGGGGGCAACTGGTTTCGGCGAACTACTTCCAGACGGCGCAGTTGAAGATGGCGGCGGGGCGCGGATTCACGGCGGAAGAAGAGAGACTGCCGGCCGTGGTGCTGAGCCATTCGCTATGGCAGCGACGGTTTGGCGGGGATGCGGGGATTTTGGGGCAGACGGTGCCGGTATCGGGCCGGCCGTTCACCGTGGTGGGGGTGGCGCCGGCGGGATTCCGCGGATTGGATCTGGGGTTTGAATCCGAAATGTGGGTGCCGCTGGGGATGAAGGAGCAGTTGCTGCCGAGGATGGGCGAGCGGTCCGAGCGGACACATTCGTGGTTGGAGGTGGCGGCGCGGATCAAGCCGGGGGTGTCGCGCGAGCAGGCAGGGGCGGAGTTGCAGGTGTTGGCGAAGCGGCTGGCCGTGGCGTATCCGAAGAGCGACGAGAAGCTGGCATTCAGGATGGAGCAGGCCGGGGCGGTGCATCCGGGGATGAAGAACGCGGTGCTGATGTTTCTGGGGGCGTTGAGCGTGGTGGTGCTTCTGGTACTGCTGATTGCCTGCGCGAACGTCGCCGATCTGTTGCTGGCTCAGGCGTCGGCCCGGCAGCGGGAGATGGCGGTGCGGCTGGCGATGGGGGCGACGCGGTGGCAGTTGATGCGCCAGATGTTGACGGAGAGCGTGATTGTGTCGCTGGCGGGCGGGCTGAT
>CAYVDY010000807.1:0-2688 GCA_964450255.1 uncultured Candidatus Solibacter sp.
CGCTGGGCGGCCGGGGCGAAGTGGGAGGACCCCTGCCGCGCGGGCCGTCTGAGCTACGCGACGCTCGGGGCGGCCGCGGTGGTCGCGCTTGGCCCGCTGAGCCACGAGCCGAATGCCCGTGACTGGGTGGAAAACGCCGGCGCGGTCACGGATTCCGTGGCGGTCGCAGTGATCGCGACACAGATCGTCAAGTACGCAGTGCGGAGAGAGCGTCCCTCCGCCAATGTGTGCCATCCGGGCCGCGAGAGCGAGGCCGACCGCAACCTCTCGTTCTTCTCCGGGCACGCCTCACTGGCCTTCGCCCTGGTCGCATCCGCCCACGAGACCGCCCGCCTGCGGGGACGCCGCAGCAACGACGCGTGGCTGTGGACGGGAGCGACCGCCGCCGCGCTCACCGGATACCTGCGGATCGCGGGCGAACGGCACCACCTCATCGATGTCGTGACCGGCGCGGGCGTCGGCTATGCGATCGGCAAGTGGATTCCGAGGCAGGTGCTTCGCCCGGATCACCGGGACTCAACGGACGGGCCGGCTGCTTTCCGCAACCCCCCCGACCCGGCGCCCGCTCTCTTCGCCTATTCGAGGGCGGTGACGAGCGATGGAAGGGTCCTCCTTCAACTCGGGAAAGGGCCCGGCCGAAGCCTGCAACTCGGTATCAGGTTCTGAGGGTTACTGGGGCAGGCGAACGTCGGGATCGCCGAGCAAGGCCCAGCCATGAAGGAAGTCGCGCTCCCCCGGGTACACGGCGAGGAAGGCCGCTTTCGCTTCGCGCACCGCCTCGCCCAGAGTGAGACCTTCGAGAAGCCTCGGGTAGAGGAGCAGGTGGAGTTCGCGTTGCAGGGTGGGGAGAGAGAGGCCGGTGGGCCCGAAGCTTGCGACCGCCCCGCCCGCGGGCGTCATCACCATCGCCTCGCTTACCGCGGGGCCGTAAAAGTAGCGGTAGTCCGACGAAACGCAGGCCCAGGTGAGGAGCAGGGTGCCCTGATTCGTGTTGGCGAAGTCCGCCGCATCGTCCGCGCCGAAGATCGCCTCGTCCGCCCAGTGATCGGGCCCGCCGTGGCCGACGTAGTTCGTGGTGATCGCTCCGAGATTCATCCCGGCCAGCAGCGCAGCTCGTGCCCCCGCGGCTCCGGTGGAGATGTCGGCGAACGTGCTCGAACCGCCGAGGACGGACTCGATCTGTCGTCCCTCGCTTCGGAAAGGCATGTCGTTGAGGCCTTGATTGTCGACCGCGATGACGTGCCGGGAGAGGTTGGCGGCGAGAAGAGCCGCCCCGTTTTCCACTTTTTGGACCATCACATCGGCATCAGCGGCGGTGCGCACCGGGAAACGGCCGATGGCGACATCCGGGGAGCCGTCGCCATCACGATCGGCATACAGGTTTTCGGAGATCACGCGGCCGGTGAAGTCGTCGAAGCCGATCGCCGACGGCATGAAGGCCCGCGATCCCATGCCATAGTGGTCGGCGGGATCGAGGGTGTCGTCACCGATGAGCAGCACGGTGCTCGTGCGCCTGGACTCGCGGATCAACGCCCGGATCGCGGAAGAGTCGGGGATACCCGCGGTGTAGCGGTCGTAAGCGCGCTCGACGTCGACCACAACCGCGTTCTGGCCCCCTGCCCTCTTGACGGCGGCAACCTGCTCCGCCTGAGTCAGGAAATCCGGATGAGTGATGATGAGGTAGCCGGCTCGGAACAGGGCGGGCAATTCCGTATCGTAGGCGGAGACGCTTGCGATGGCGCCCGGAGCGGGCGGCAGTTCGAGACCCAGATCGAGGTAGTTGAGGTACGCGTACGCGTTGGGATCGGTCGAGGTGTAGGTGAGCTTGAGCTTGTTGCCGGTCGCGGCGAGCGCTGAAGCGGAAATCGAGCCTTGAAGAGTCGCGACACCCGTGCCGGAGAATTCGATTCGTCCCGCGACGGTTCCGTTGATCCTCGCCTCGACCACGTGCGGGCTGTCCGTCCGGCCCACCAGCGTGATCGCTACCGGCACACTGCCGCCACCGGGCACGAAACCCGGAAGAGCGAAGTCACCCTGGGTGGGATCCCAGGACGCCGGCCAGGGGTCGCCTTCGACGAGCAGGTCCCACAGCCACGGATCGGTGTCGCGTGGCGCCGCCTGGTAGTAGATCCAGTTCTGATGAATTCGATGGAAACCTTCCGCGACGGGAGTTTCGGACTGGCTGAGCGGAGCCCGCATCGCGGGAAGGCCATTCCAGGTGATGAGATAGACGTTGCGGCCGGTGTGGTCGGTGGCGAGGTCTTTCGCGATGAAGCGCAGGCCTTCGGGCGTGCTGGTGAAGGGCGTCCGGATCCCGGCGCTCGAGACCTGAATCCGCTGGCTCTGAGAGACAAGCCGTTGAGGCATGCCCTGCGCGAGCAGATCGCTCCAGGGCACGACAATCTCGCCCGGTTCGGCGATCTCGACCTTCACGCCCGTGGCGGCGGCGCGCGCGGAGCCGCGCAGGATCGGCCCGCGTTTGTCGGCTTTGAAGCGACGCGCAGGCAGCAGGGAGCGGCTCGTCCCGCCCCGATGATCGTGCGGCGCTGCGGACATCTTCCGCTCGACGCGCTCGAATCTCTGGCTCAGCGTGTCATCGGCAATCTCGAAAGGACCCATCAGACGCCCGGAATCGGAGCCGATCTCGATCTCCTCGATCCACAGGAATGGGCCCTCGGGCGCAGCGTC
>CAYVDY010000808.1:0-2671 GCA_964450255.1 uncultured Candidatus Solibacter sp.
ATCCGCGTCGCGCGCAAAGATAAACCCCAGATAACTCCCACCCTCCGGCAGCCGCTGAAACCGCTGCCCCTCCGTTGCCGTAATCTCGATATCCTCAATCCCCTCCACCAGTCGAGCCCGCTCCACGCCCGCGCAGCCCTCATAAATCCCATCGCGCGGAATCGGAATCATCATCACGCCGGACGCCGCACCGTCGAGCCGCAACTCTCCCGGCTCCTCGCCCAGCGAATGCCGCAGCAACACCTCCTCCAGCGGCGTGCCGCCATTGAACCGCAGCACCCGCGCGCAGAGCCCGCCAATGGGCCGCGCCGCCACCTCCAGCACCCACGCCCCGCGCTCGTTCAGCCGCAACTCCGCGTGCACCGGTCCGTCGCTCAACCCCAACGCCGTGCACGCCCGTTGAATCGCCTCATGCATCGCCTGCTGCGCCGCCGCCGGCTGCCGCGATGGCGTCACGTAAATCGTCTCTTCAAAGAACGGGCCATCCAGCGGATCGGGCTTGTCGAACAGCGCCAGCGTCCGCAAACGCCCGCCCGTCATCAGCCCTTCCAGCGCGAACTCCCGCCCCGGAATATACTCCTCAATCTGAATAAACCCCAGCGCCGGATCGCGGTGCCGCAGTATCTCCGGCGAATCCAGCAGCCGCCGGATCCGCGCAAACGCCGCCACAAACTCCTCCGGCGTGTTCGCCCGGATTACCCCCCGGCTGCCCGATAGCCCAATCGGCTTCAGCACGCACGGCCACGGCGCCCGGTCACAAGCGGCGCCGGCGTCGGTATCCAGCGTCACGCGAAAGTACGCCGGAACCGGCAGTCCCGCCGCGGCGAACTTCTCACGCGCCAGATACTTATTCCCCGCCGCTTCCACCGCCTCGGGCGAATGAAAACGCAACCCCAGCCGGGCCGCAATATGCGCGGCCGCCAACGCCGGCTTGTCGCCCACCGCCGCAATCCCGGCCACATCGGGAATCGCCCGCGCCAGCTTCTCCGCCGAGTCGGCCGGCTGATGGAACTTCAGCGGAAACGCATGGTCGCCCCACGGATCGTCCAGGCTGCCGCAGCGGTCGGTAGCCATCACGGCCTCATGCCCCAGCCGCCGCGCGGCCTCTGCAAAAGTGCGGGTCTGGTAGCCCAGCTTGGATGCGACGATAAGAATCTTCACTGCTTTTATCTTAATTGCCTGCGATATGATGTGGCCATGAAATGCGCTATTTTTGCCCTGCTTGCCCTTCCACTCCTGGCCCAATCCCAACCGCCCCAACAACCAATTCCGCAGGTGCGAGAGTACCTCCAACTCACCAGCACTCAGGTTGCGGGCATCGCCCTCAACAACGAGGAGTACAACCGAAGCATGCGGGAGCGCGTCGCGCGCATCCGTCAGGTGCAAGGCGAACTGGCCCTGGAGACCGTTCGCGAGCCGCTTGATTCCAACGCGCTCGGCGTCCGCTACACCGAGATCGAGCTCATCTGCCGGGACCTCCGCGACCTCGCCAACAGTCTTCAGAAGCAGAACATGGCGCTCCTCACCGACGAGCAGCGCGCCAAGCTCAAGACCCTCGAAGAGGCACTCAAGCTGCTCTCGGTCGCCAACGAGGCGCAACTATCCAACCTGCTGATCGCCTGGCCCACCGGCCCGAGCCTGCTCATCAGCAACAACGCCAGCATCAACGTCAGCTTCGGCACGAACGCTATCCCCGGCTGCGCGGGCACCGGCCTGCTCACGATCCGCTGATTGCGGGAGCGTGACCCTCTCCTCCGTGGGCTCCGTTCAACAATACCAAGGCTCGTCCAGATACGGCACCGCCGCCCGCGGCAGTAAGTCAAAACCCTCCGGCGGATAGCCCAGCTTGGTCGCAACGATAAGAATCTCCACTGCCCTTATATCAATTGCCTGCGATATGATGCGGCCATGAAGCACCTGGCTTTGGTCCTGCTGGCCCTGCCGTTAAGCGCGCAAACCGTACCACCACGAGTCCCTCTGCCGCAACTGAGCAAATACCTCCAACTGACCGACACCCAGGTGTCTGGGATCGTTCTCAACAATGACGGATATACCAGGAGCCTCATGGAGCGGCAGGCGCGCATCCGGCAAGTCCAGCGTGAGATCGCTGTTGAGACCGCCAAAGACACATTGGATCCCGCCGCGCTTGGTGTGCGCTACGCCGAAATAGCGCTCATTTGCCGCGATTTGCGCCATCTCGGCGCAATGTTGGTGCAGCAGAACCTCGCCTTACTCAACGACGGGCAACTGGAAAAAATGGCTGCGCTCGAAGCGGCAATGAAGCTGATGCCAGTTGCAACGGAAGCTCAGACTGCCAACATGATCAGTGATCAGACCAGTCTCTCCGCCTCCGTCCCCGTCTCCGACATTGGCCAATTCTCGGGCTATTTGGCCCCGCTCATGGCGCCCTCGAGCGGATGCGTCGTTCAGGTCCCCCTGGTTGGAAGTTTCGCGCCGTTGCTATAGGAGCGTGACCCGCTCCTCCGTTGGCTCCGCTCAACAATACCAGGGCTCGTCCAGATACGGCACCGCCGCGCGCGGCAGCAAGTCGAAATTCTCCGGCGGCGCGCCATCGTGCGCCAACTCCCATACCCTCTGGAAAATCAACAGCCGCGCCGACCCCATCTGCTGCTCCGCCGCCACCAGCGCAAACACCCCTGCAGCCAGCTCG
>CAYVDY010000809.1:0-2670 GCA_964450255.1 uncultured Candidatus Solibacter sp.
AACCGGGGATGCTGGTGGTGGGCGCAGGTGGGGCCACTCGTCAGCCGGGATTCCACAACGTGTTTTTTGCTAACGGCAAGGGGATTCGGCCCGGCTCTTATCTGCTTGTAGTTGAAGCGGTGCGCGAAGTCGGAGGTCGGGAGTTGATCCGGATTCCGTTCGAGTGGCCCGCCCGGAGCACCGTCACCGTGAATGGCAAAACTGAACTCGGCGCCATCACTCTCACTGTCAAACCGTAGCTGCTGCCCGCGAAAGGAAAACTCTCTATGAACAACTCCAAGCTCACAGTACTGGCGGCGTCAATGATGCTGCTGTTCTCCTACTCAATGTACGCCCATCGTGCCTGGATTCTGCCATCCGCCACCGTCCTCTCCGGACCTGATAAGTGGGTGACGGTGGATGCAGCGATCTCGAACGACCTGTTCTACTTCGAGCACCATCCGATGCGTCTGGAGGACCTGATCGTCCTCGCACCGGACGGCTCCACCGTGAAACCGGAGAGTCCGAACACGGGCAAGTACCGCAGCACGTTCGACGTCCAACTGACGCAGCAGGGCACTTATAAGATGGCTATCGCGACGCAGTCTGTGTTCGCCACCTACGAAGTGAACGGCGAGGTCAAGCGCTGGCGCGGCGCCGAGGCGAATCTCAAGACGGAAGTTCCGGCAAACGCCCAGAAGCTCCAGGTGAACCGCATGACCCAGCGCATCGAGTCCTTCGTGACCGCCGGCAAGCCCACGCGCACGGTGCTCACGCCGTCCAACAAGGGCTTGGAACTGTTGCCCGAGACGCACCCCAATGACTTGGCCGCCGGCGAGACGGCGAAGTTCGCGTTGCTGCTGGATGGCAAACCGGCCGCCGGCGTGGCCGTGACCGTCGTGCCGGGCGGCAACCGTTATCGCGACAACCTGAAGGAAGTCCACGTGAAGACGGACGCCGCCGGGAAGTTCAGCATCCCGTTTGCCGAGCCGGGCATGTACTGGTTGAATGCGACCGTGGCTTCGGAGGGTAGCCGGTCCAGCTATATCGCGACGCTGGAAGTGCTGCCGCAGTAGGGCTGATGCGTCAGGTCTACATTCCGAAACTTCGCAGCCCTACTGCCGTGGAGAAGGGCCGCGGCGCGATTCACGCTCTCTCCGGGACCACCATGGGCACTGGCTGGACGTGCAAGTTGGTGGCGGACTCTGACTTACAGGAGGCTGGCGGCTTGCGGGCTGGTCTCGAAAGGCAGTTCCAGATGGTCATTGCGCAGATGAGCAACTGGGAGCCGGAGTCCGACGTCAGCCGCTTCAATCGTGCCTCCGGTGGAACGTGGCATCAGCTCGCCCCGGAGTTCTTCCAGGTTCTCTCGTGCGCGTTGCGGGTGGCCGAGGAGAGCGGCGGCGCCTACGATCCCACGGTGGGTCCGGCGGTAGATCTGTGGGGCTTCGGTCCAGTGGGCGGGCCTGGCCGGGAGCTGCCGGCGGAGTCTGCCATCGCTCGGGTTCGCCGGCAGGTGGGTTGGAGGCGCCTTCGGTTTGACGCGGATCGCCGGCGAGTTTACCAGCCTGGCGGCGTCGCCCTCGATCTCTCGTCGGTCGCCAAGGGATTCGCGGTGGACCTGGCGGCGGGCTACCTTGATAGCTGCGGAGTACGCTCGTATCTACTGGAGATCGGCGGGGAACTCAAGGGGCGCGGCGTCAAGCCGGACGGCCAGCCGTGGTGGGTGGAACTCGAGCGCGGCGATCCTCCCGCAGTGGTCGCACTGCACGAACTGGCCGTGGCGACTTCGGGCGAGTACCGCCGGAACTTTCTGCGTGATGGCCGGATCTACGGCCACACCATCGATCCGCGCACCTGCCGCCCCATCACCAGCCCGGCGTGGCTGGCGGTCAGCGTGCTGCACCAGTCGTGCATGGCCGCGGATGCCTACGCGACGGCGGCGATGGTGCTGGGCGATGGCGCGGCTCGCCTGGGCATCGCGGCGAGAATGTTGCCCGTGGACGGAGGGCAGGCAGTGGAGACGCAGGCGCTGCGGGCGATGCTCCGTTAGGATATGTTGTTCCAATGACCCCGCGACGGCAATTCCTGTTTCTGATGGCACTCGCGCCACTCCGCGCGCAGAAGGCGCCAGTGCGCCATCCCGATGTGCGCTACGAGCCATCGACGCCGGAGCAGGTTCAGGAAATGCTGCGGCTGGCCGGCGTGAAGAAGAGCGATATCGTTTATGATCTCGGCTCCGGAGACGGGCGCATCGTGATCGCCGCGGCCAAGGAGTACGGCGCGCGCGGAGTGGGCATCGATATCGATCCGCAACGGACCGACGAGGCGGAAGCCAATGCCAAAGCGGCCGGCGTCACCAGGCTGGTGAAGTTCCGCACCGACGACCTGTTCGAGGCCAACGTCAGTGAAGCGACGGTCGTGATGCTCTACCTATGGCCGTGGATCAATCTGAAGCTCCGGCCGAAACTCCTGAAGGAGTTGAAGCCCGGCACGCGTATCGTTTCGCACTATCACGACATGGGCGACTGGCCGCCGGAGAAGAAGATCGAGGTGGGTGGCCACTTCATCTTCCTGTGGACCGTGCCGCCGCAGAAGTAGCGGGACGCAATCAATGATCGAGCAGCCGCGCGAGCTTGGCGGCCACTTCGGGTCTGTCTGACGCCAGATTGGTGTTCTCGGCGGGGTCGT
>CAYVDY010000810.1:0-2664 GCA_964450255.1 uncultured Candidatus Solibacter sp.
GATTCCCACCCCCAGGTCGAGTGTAGACAGACACCAGACTAGACACCAAATGTCGTAAGGGATTGAAATCAAAGGAGGTGTGCGGGAAGCTGACATTCTACCACTGAATTACTCCCGCTCACGGGCTTGGCTTCAGCGCTGCCAAGGGCTCGGGCCAAGTGGTCCGCATCTCTTTCCCCAACATACCACACCCTGCCAAATCTCGAATAGAAGAACCTCTCACATGCCTCGCCCGCGAAGTCCGTGCATTCCCCGACTCCCGGCCCTCCGCCCGCGCATCTCATCACACATGGCTGAACTTACCGAAGGCTCCAAAGCCCCTGACTTTTTCCTCCCCACCGATACCGGAGACACTCTCAAGCTGAGCTCACTCGCCGGCAAGAACGTCGTCCTCTACTTCTACCCGAAGGCCGACACGCCCGGTTGCACCAAGGAAGCCTGCTCCTTCCGCGATGAGTTCCCCCGCCTCGGCGCAGTGGACGCCGTCGTTCTCGGCGCCTCTCCCGACCCCGTCTCCGCCGTCGCCAGGTTCAAGGCCAAGTACGCTCTCCCCTTCTCCCTACTCGCCGACGAGGAGCACTCCGTCGCCGAGAAGTACGGCGTCTGGGTCGAGAAAACCAACTACGGCAAGACCTACATGGGCGTCGCCCGCACCACATTCATCATCGGCAAGGATGGCCGCATCGCAAAGATCTTCCCCAAAGTCAAAGTGGACGGCCACACCGAAGAGGTACTCGCCGCCCTCGCCGCCCTCTGACCTTTGTCCCCAAGGGGCGTTTTCCGCCGCCGCCAATCACCGGTCACCGCGCTGGAAATGTCAGTAACTACACGCAGTATCAATTACTTCCAGCTCCTGACACCTTTCAGGATTTGCGCGCTCAGGCTACAGGTCCAGTGGCTGCGCTGCCCGCAGATAACCCAAGAGCAGGCAGCGGGGCGGCCCGGAAGCGTCGACCAGGTCAGCATTCGGATACCTTGATCCGGCACGAAGATCCGTCACAGAGGCCAGATCCTGGGCTTGGCGCTCCCGATAACTTCGCGCGCCAAGGGCGAGGTAGTTGAAGGCCTTGGTCAGTCTGCTGGTGCCGGCGATTGGCGGCAAGCCGCGGTCGGCGTCGGACATATTCGCGGTGTGGCTGACTGCAGTACCGCTGTCCTCGGTCGAAACTGAAGCATACCCGGAACACGGCCCGGCACTCCGGGGAGCCACAGGGTCTCTGGCGGAGAACGACTGCCGCCTGGTCGGTTGCGCCTCCCATTCTGGTATCTTGCGCCACGGGCAAACGAAGACCATTGATGATCGACGACAATGATCAATTTCCGGCATCCCGGTTTTTCCCTTCAGGCCCATCTTGTATGCGAATCCATCCCTCGGTTCAGGCTAATGCTTGCATGGGACACGAGTCCTGGACCGCTCCGGTGTGAATCACGGTAGCATGGCTCAATGGGTCTGTTCGTCTGTCTGGATCGCGGCCACGCGGCGCCTCTCGGGGCCACCCCGGTTCGCGATCATGTCAACTTCGCCATCTTCTCTCAACACGCCACCGACGTGTGGCTCGGCATTTTCCAACCCGGCGCGACCGAGCCGATAAATGAGTTCAAGCTCAATCCCGATTGGAACCGCACTGGCAACGTCTGGCACGTGGCGCTGGGCGGTTTGCCGGCTGAATTCGAGTATGCCTACCGCATGGACCGGCGGCCCAATTCTCAACCCCATATCCACCGCTACGATCCGTCGCGCTGGCTGGTGGACCCTTACGCCACGGTGCTGACCGGCGGTGAGGACTGGGGCCCCAAGCCCGATTCGCTGCACCGCCGTAGCGCGCTGTTGCGGAGTGAATACGACTGGGGCCACGATCGCCCTCTCAACCTGCCCATCCGCGAGTCCGTCATCTATGAACTGCACGTCCGTTCCTTCACGCGCCACCCCTCTTCGGGCGTCAGCGCTCCGGGCACTTACCTGGGTCTCACCGAGAAGATCCCGTACCTGAAGAGCCTCGGCGTCACGGCCGTGGAACTCCTGCCCGTCTACGAGTTCGAGGAGGCCAACACCGATCGCTTCAATCCCGCGCTTGGCGTGACTCTGCTGAATCTGTGGGGCTACCAGCCCATCGGCTTCTTCGCGCCCAACGCATCGTATGCCATCCACAAGTACAACGACGCCGCCGTTACTGAGTTTCGCGACATGGTCCGCCGCTTTCACGACGCCGGCATCGAGGTGATCCTGGACGTCGTCTTCAACCACACGGCCGAGGGCGACGAGCGCGGTCCAACATATTCTTTCCGCGGCATCGATAATGCCGTGTACTACCTGCTCGATGAGAGCGGCGCGTACCGCAATTTCTCCGGCTGCGGCAACGCGATGAACTGCAACCACCCTGTGGTGCGCACGCTCATCACGGACTGCCTGCGCTACTGGGTAATGGAGATGCACGTCGATGGCTTCCGCTTCGATCTGGCCAGCGTGCTGGGCCGCGGTGTGAACGGCGAACCTCTGGCCGATCCGCCGCTGCTGGAGCACCTTGCCTATGATCCCGTGCTCGCCAACACGAAACTGATTGCCGAAGCCTGGGACGCCGCCGGGTTGTATCAGGTGGGCAGCTTTCCCGCCTGGGGCCGCTGGGCCGAATGGAACGGCAAGTACCGCGACGAGGTTCGCCGCTT
>CAYVDY010000811.1:0-2661 GCA_964450255.1 uncultured Candidatus Solibacter sp.
CACTGGTTGTAAATCCGGCGGTTGCGTGCTGAAGGCGGTCGAGCTTACCTCGGGAGATCTGCCGTTTGTCCCGGAATCGGGACTGAGGGTGGAGCGATCCATCCTGACCGGGCGGCAGAAGTCAGCAGCGGGCGTAGTAATCCGGCAACGGACGAAGGCCCAAACGGTCCGCCGCAAGGAGGGTAATGGGAGCGGTGAGTAAGCGGCGCGACTCATGGGCGACAAGCGGCAGAAGAACCAGCTAGTGTTGGCCTTCCTGGAGGAGGATAGGGGTGAAGCCCCGAAGGGCCTCCAGGAAGGGACCGAATCGTCTGCGGGAAAGCGCGGGACAGAAAGCCCGGCTATTGCTGAACAGTTGATGGAGGAAGTCTGCGAGCGGGAAAACTGCAAGCAGGCATTGAAGCGAGTCAAGGCCAACAAGGGAAGTGCTGGTGTGGACAGGGTGACCGTCCAGCAGTTGCCAGACTACCTGAAGCAGCATTGGCCAGCCATCCGGGAACAGTTGTTGAGTGGGACCTATGTGCCGCAACCGGTGAGGCGGGTGGAAATCCCCAAGCCGGACGGAGGGGTGCGCAAGCTTGGCATCCCGACAGTGCTGGATCGATTCATTCAGCAGGCGGTGATGCAGGTGCTGCAAGGCAAGTGGGACGGGACGTTTTCCAATCACAGCTACGGGTTTCGACCCGGACGCTCGGCGCATCAGGCGGTGGAACAAGCGCAGCAGTATATCGCGGAAGGCTATCGCTGGTGTGTGGACTTGGATCTGGAGAAATTCTTCGACCGGGTTTCGCACGACAAACTGATGGCCAGAATCGAAACCAGGGTCAGCGACCGGCGCATGCTGAAGCTGATCCGTTCGTTTCTGAAGGCCGGAGTGATGGAAGGCGGGCTGGTGAGTCCGGTGGACGAGGGGACGCCGCAAGGCGGACCATTGTCGCCCTTGCTGAGTAATATCGTGCTGGACGAGTTCGACCGGGAGTTGGAGCGGAGAGGTCTCCGGTTTGCGCGGTATGCGGACGACTGTAATGTGTACGTTCGTAGCCGGCGGGCAAGAGAGCGAGTGATGGGGAGCATTAAGCGATTCATCACGACGAAGCTCAAGCTTAAGGTAAACGAGGAGAAGAGTGCGGTGGCACGACCATGGGAACGGAAGTTTCTGGGCTTTAGTTTCACGGCGAATCGGGAACCAAAACGGCGGATCGCGCCGAAAGCGGTGCTCCGGTTCAAAGAAAAGGTTCGGGAACTGACGCGGCGGACGAGGGGTGTGAGCATCGAACGAATGGCCGAGGAGTTGGCCCAGTATCTGAAGGGCTGGCTTGGGTACTTCGGGAAATGTCAAACGCCTTCGGTGTTGCAGGGTCTTGAGGAGTGGACCAGACGCAGGCTACGATCTGCGATCTGGAAGCAGTGGAAACGGGGCCCGGTACGATTTGCGGAACTCCGGAAACGGGGAGTGGGTAAAGATCTCGCCGCCCAAACGGCGGGCAGTGCTCACGGTCCGTGGAGGCTGGCGAATAGCCCGGCACTCGCTATTGCGCTGCCCAATGCTTACTTCGACTCGCTCGGGATTCCCAGATTGACTGGCGGCCGATAGCTCAACCCACCGAACCGCCGTATGCGGACCCGAATGTACGGTGGTGTGGGAGGGGAGGGGCCGCGAGGCTTCCCCCTATCCCGATTGAGATTGTAGAAACACGAGCTGGAAGCGTTGATGATGCGAAACCTTGGAGAGCCACCTCGGGCGATCGGCAGTACGGCAGCGGTCTTTCCCGCGGCTGTGGCCCACTATCCTTCCCGGCACGCCATAATCTCCATTGGGCTAGATTGCGCAGGTCTGACCTCGTTTGTGACGTCGAAGTCCTGCAGTAGGATCACCTGTTCAGGGACACGCAACAGGTCAAGGGCTTCTTCCGCTTCCGAGATGACGAAAATCGCGCGGGCGAGTCCACGACTCCCCCGTTCAGTGGTTTAACCGTGCATATGTGGGTGGTATCAGAAGGTTCCAGCAGGATGATCCGCCGGCAAAGATCCCGAGTCGCGGTTGATGATGGACGGCGCCACGAAGTCATACGTTCAGGGCTACAACCCACAACCGCCCGTCGAGTGCGGGTATCAATCATCATCCGAGCTCAGCATGTCGTGACAGACAGAAGGGACAATCAGCAGTTGCCCGAAATGCCGATCCGTGTGGAGAAGAACTTCGGACGTGCGCCGGATCTGATTACGGCTGATGCGGGCTATCGGAACGAGCGGGATTTGCAGCGGATTGTGGAAAGGAAACGTAACATTCTGGTGGCTCCGGAACGTGTGGTTCCGCCGGCGCGGCAGGATCTGCCGCCGAACACGAAACAGGGCGCACTGGCGCGGAAGATGCGGACGCGACTGTCCACTGCGGAAGGCCGGAAGGACTACCTGCAACGCCAGGCGACCGCGGAGCCCGTTTTGGGCTGTATCAAGTCGATCCTGGGGTTATAGGCTGTTTCTTCTTCGCGATCTCAGGAAAGCATGGGGACGAGGGGGCCTGGTCTGCGCCGCATTCAACTTATGACGGCTGCATCGGCTGCAAGCAAGGACCGAAGGCGCATAAAGGAACAGCGACTGGCGTCTCGACAGGCCATGCCGGTTGATTTCAGTCCACCAAGACGGGATGCACCCCGCTGA
>CAYVDY010000812.1:0-2660 GCA_964450255.1 uncultured Candidatus Solibacter sp.
AAGATCCAGCGGGTTGCCGGACGAACACTGAGGCATAGGCATCCCCAATCCCGGTCGCCTCACGCTGGGTGGCGGAGATCCGATAGATGGGGAGGCCGACAACGAACGCAAATCGGCGAGAGTCCATGCCAACCTCAGGTGAAATGGAGACGAACGTCCCTGCGGAATTGTGGTCGGCGGCGGTTCCCACGTATGCAATTGGCCTGAAGCCCGTGGCGCTGCGATCGGGCTGAGTACGTACGACCATTGGGCTTTCGATCAAGCGAAGTTTCTTGAGAATGGCGTCGTCGTCCAAGCCGCGCTTGCGAAGCTCGTTCACATAGACTTGGCCGAACGAGTCCTGCCCTTGCTTCTTCAGAAAGATCAGGTGATTTCGATGAGTACCGAGATCGACGGCCATCAACTGGATGATCTGAAGCTTCGCGTCGGGGTCCGCTGCGAGACGGTCAATCTGCGCGATCCCGGCTCCCACATCGGCGGACACAATTTGTCCTTCGGCGAAGGCCGAGATCACCATCAGACACATCAGCAGAAGACGGCCTACTCGCATTGTTGCCTTAGTGCGGCGGGTTGGCTCTGCCGCTCATTGAGCCCATCCCACGCGCGCCGCTCATGCTCCCTGGCTGCTGTGACATGGCGGCTCCCATGCCGGAACTGCCGCTCCCCATGCCTGATTGCCTCCCAGACGCCGGGATCAGATCCGCTCGTTCAGAGCGGCCGCGAAACGCCTGCGCCTGCTGGGGCGGTTGGCCCGCACGCACCCAACTGCGCTGACCCGACTTAAGGAGCACTTCCTGGTCCGGAGATTGCAAGCTGGCAACACCGACAAGCCCTTCGTCGACTGCTACCAGAGTGGCGTCCATGTCGTCCACAAAGACGCTGAACGTCGTTCCACGGACCGCAATAACGGCAGTGGGCGTTGTCAGTTTCTGTGGGTTGGGCCGGCCGCTCAACTTTTCAATGTGGACCTTGATTGAGCCTAGGAATAAGTGGAGCAACTCGCGCACGTCAGCAGATCGCTCGTTGAAGATCACGTGCGAGTCGGGGTAGATGGTGACCGTACTTCCATCATTGGTCTGCAGGACAGCGTGCGAGTTCTCTCCAGTGGAAAGCTCGTCTCCAGATTGGACAGAATCGTTGAGCCGGAGCAGGCGCGACTCCTGGCGGAAGCCCTGGAGCGTCAGAGTGCCCGTCAGGGAGACAACCCTGGCGGCACCGAGACCCGGCACCGGAGCCTGGGCAAAAGTGAGGCCGGCGAGCAGAACAGTCGCCAAAGCCGCCCCTCGGGAAATTCTCGCTCGTAACATCTCAAACCCCTTCGAATACTGAGCATGCAATCTGGTCACCAAAATCGGAAGTGTCCCCAAATCAACGGCGCCACTCTCAGGATGTCCCCCAACTTGGCAGCCAGTGGGGCTTTTTGGGCACGTAACTGCGCCCTATACGCTCTGATCGCGCTCGATGCGCGCGAGCTTTTTGTAGAGGGTCCGGCGTTGGATCCCCAGAAGTTCAGCAGCACGTGTCTTGTTACCGCCCGCTTGTTCAAGTACGCGCAGGATTTGCTGGCGCTCGAGAGCATCCAGTTCCACGGGTTCATCCTCCTCCGTTTGTGAACCGGCTGACTCCCCAAGTTGGCGTTCCACGGCATCCTTCGAGACTGCACCCTGTGGCTCCATGGTGACCAATCGGCGAATTACATTTTGAAGCTGGCGAACATTCCCAGGCCACTGATGTTGCGATAGGACCTCCTCCGCATCAGCCTCGAACCAGAGGTTCTTCCCGGAGGACGCACACGCCTCGGTCAGAATCCGCTTTACGAGGAACGGGATATCGCTCCTCCGTTCGCGTAGCGGCGGCACTTCGATTCGGAGGACGTTGAGCCGGTAGAGCAGGTCTTCCCTGAACTTTCCGTCGCGCACCATCTCATCGAGGCTTCGGTTCGTGGCCGCTATCACCCGCACGTCAGCTTTACGTGGCGCGCCGGCGCCCAAGGGCCGGTATTCCTTCTCCTGCAGAAAACGGAGAAGCTTGGACTGGAACTCCATTGGCACTTCGCCCACCTCGTCAAAGAAGAGCGTGCCTCCGCGCGCTGTTTCCACGATACCGGGCCGGTCGCGATCGGCACCGGTGAACGCTCCCCTGAGCGCTCCAAACACCTCCGATTCCCACAGCGAACCGGTGACGGCCCCCGAGTCCACGGCCACGAAAGGTTTGTTGGACCGGGGACTGTGGTCGTGAATCGCCTTGGCGACAAGTTCCTTGCCGACTCCGCTTTCGCCGAGAATGAGGACTGTCTCTTCGGATCTCGATGAACGTGCGATGCGCTTGTAGACGTCCACCATTGGCGTGGAGAACCCGATCATGCCGCCGAATTGCTCCAGATCCTCGGCGGGTTCTCCCTCGGGTTGGGCTTCTTGACTGCGCTCCGCGCGCTGGATGACTGCCAGCAGATCCTTCAAGTCGAACGGCTTCGCGAGATAGTCGAATGCCCCACCCATCTCAGCTTCGACGGTCGTCCGTATTGACCCACGCGCGGTCATCAGGATGACGGGTGTGCCAGCGGCCCGTTCCTGCGCGTGACGCAGGATGTCCAGACCGGTCAGGCGGTCAATGTAGATATCGCTGAGAATGATGGCGAACTTGCCCGCGTCCAGCAACTC
>CAYVDY010000813.1:0-2644 GCA_964450255.1 uncultured Candidatus Solibacter sp.
GGCGTTTGCGGACATGGACGGGCATTCGGCCGGCGGCCTGGACGCCTTCGGAGGGGAGGGGGAGGCACTCGTGGCGGGTGGGGGTCTGACTGGCGCCGGTCTCGTTGTTGGCGTGCATGATGGAGACGAGGCAAGTATCGGGGCGAATCGCGCGGCGGATGTCGTCGGGATCGACCAGGCCATCGGACGAGACGGGGACGATGGTGCAATCGCCGTGGGCGCGGGCGGCAGCCAGGATGGCGGGGTGCTCGATGGCTGTGGTGACGACGTGGCCCGGGCCGGCGCCGAAGATGGCGAGGTTATCGGCTTCGGTGCCGCCGGAGGTGAAGACGATTTCTTTGGGGTCGCAGCCAAGGAGGCTGGCGACCTGAGCACGGGCGGTTTCCACCACGCGGCGGGCCTCCTGGCCGGCACGGTGGATGGAGGAATGGTTGCCGTATACTTCGGCCTGCACATGCTGGAGAACGGCCAGCACTTCGGGCGCGATGGGTGTGGTGGCGTTGTTGTCGAAATAAAGCACGTTGAGCCCCGCTGTTGCTAGTTTAACAGTCATGGCTACAGCTACCCGTTCGGGGCTCATCACGTTGTTGACGGACTTTGGCCTGCAGGATCACTTCGTGGGGGTGATGAAGGGGGTGATTGCCGGGATTGCTCCAGCGGCGCGGGTGGTGGACATCACGCACGAGGTGGGGGCGTATCAGGTGGGGCAGGCGCGGTTTCTGCTGGGGCAGAGCTGGCCGTATTTCCCGAAGGGGACGGTGCATGTGTGCGTGGTGGATCCGGGGGTGGGGACGGCGCGGCGGCCGATTGTGTTGGAGGCGGGCGGGCATCTGTTTGTGGGGCCGGACAACGGGGTGTTTACGGATGTGCTGGGGTTGCAGGGGGCGAAGGCGCGGGTGTTGGCGCAGGGGCGGTGGTTGCTGGCCGGACCGCTCCCTTTGGTCGCGGCTCAGACACAGGGGGCGGATGGACGGGCGGTGAGTTCAGGACGGGTGGTTGCGGGACGGGCGGCGGTTGCGGCGGAGGCGCTTGGGGTGGTGGGGCCGGGGATCTCGCAGACGTTTCATGGGCGGGATGTCTTTGCTCCGGCGGCGGCGTATTTGGCGAAGGGAGCGCGGGCGGCGGAGGCGGGGCCGTTGATTGAAGACGCGCTGCGGTTGTCGTCGGGTGCGCCGCAACGGATTGGCCGGCGGTTCTGGAGTGGCGAGGTGTCGCACGTGGACCGGTTCGGGAACCTGATCACGAACCTGGCAGCGGCGGAGTTCTTGCCGTTGGCGGTGAAGGGACTGGCTCTGAAGGTCGGGCTGACGGAAGTGTGCAAGCTGGTGGGGAGCTACGCGGAGGCGGCGGAGGGGGAAGAGGTGCTGATCGTGGGCAGTTCGGGGAATCTGGAAGTAGCGCTGAACCAGGGATCGGCGGCGCGGAAACTGGGCGTGGGGCTGGGGTCGCCGGTGGAACTGGAGGTCTGGTAGATGCCGGAACTGCCGGAAGTAGAAGCGGTGACGCGCAAGCTGAGGATAGCCGCGCCATGGGCCCTGGTGGCCTCCTGCGGGCAGTTCCGGCCCACCACCATGAATGGCGCTGAGCGGGCGATTGGAAGGCGTATAGAGGCAGTGGAGCGCCGCGGAAAGAACATCGTGGTGCAGCTATCGGGCGGGGCGTTTCTGCGGGTGCATTTGAAGATGACGGGCAACTTCCTGGTGTTGCCGGATGTGCGATTGCGGCCAGCGACGGTGCGGGCGTGGTTCGGACTGGAGGATGGGCGGGGGCTGGTGCTGGACGATCCGCGGGCGCTGGGGCGGATCTCGTTCCATGAAGAGAGCGAGCGGGCGGCGCTGTTCGCGAGCCTGGGGCCGGAACCAACGGACCCGGCGTTCACCGTGGCGCATCTGACGGCGTGTGCGCGGAAGACGGTGAAGCCGGTGAAACTGCTACTGATGGGGCAGAAGGCCGTGGTCGGTTTGGGGAATATCTACGCGGCGGAAGCGCTGTTCCATGCGGGCATCGATCCGGCAAAACCGGCGAAGAAACTCAGCGGGCCGAGGCTGCGGGCACTGCATGGGGCGATTGTCGAGGTTTTGCGCATTGCGTTAGACTCGGCAGTAGCCGCTTACGAACAGCCGGGCGGCTTTACGGAGGGCGAGAACTTCCCGGTTGCGGTTTATGGACGCGAGGGGGAGTGTTGTTTTCGCTGTCAGGGCGTGATCCGCCGCATTCCTCAGGGCGGACGCTCGACGTACTATTGCCCGCGCTGCCAGAAGTGATACCTAACTCATGAGTGAGACGACAAAATCAACCTCCCGAGCCGCCGAATTCCGGCAGATGCTCGCCCAACGCGCGATCGTGGCCGATGGTGCGATGGGCACGATGCTGTATGCGCGGGGGATCTTCATCAACCGCTGCTTCGACGAGCTGAACCTGACCATGCCGCAGATGGTGAAGGAGATTCACCAGGAGTACGTGCGTTCCGGGGCGGAGATCATCGAGAGCAACACCTATGGCGCGAGCCGGGCGCGGCTGGCGACGTTCAATATCGCCGATCAGGTGGAGGCGATCAACCGGGCGGGCGTGCGGCTGGCGCGGGAAGCGGCGTCGGAGCGGACTGACGTTTTCGTGGCGGGCGCGATGGGGCCGCTGGGCGTGC
>CAYVDY010000814.1:0-2641 GCA_964450255.1 uncultured Candidatus Solibacter sp.
TGCAGTGATTTTGGTTGCCCGAGCAGGGCGACATAGCGTTGCAAGGTCGCTTGCTGTTGCTGTCCGGCGGACGTCGGGGGCGCTTGCATGGCGGCTTCGAAATCTTCCAGCAGAAGCCCGATCAGAATCAGGCGGGCGTCGATCGTCAAGTCGCGTGACTGCAAAATTCCAATGATCAGCGCACGCAGATCGTTCAGGATCATCAGTCCGGTTTTGTTATTCAGGCCCTTGCCCAGCGCCGAAATGTTGTCTTCCAGAGCAGGGTCGATATCCGTTTGCACAAAACGCATCGCCTGGTCGTCGAGCAGCGTTAGTCTGGCGGCCTCGGGGCACGACAGTGAGAGCGAGTACTCCAGCTGCTCACCCAGTTGGTTGGCTCGCCGGGGGTAGTTCGCACAAACCTGGCTCAGCGCCTGGGCGCCGAGGTTTCGTTGGATTCGGCAGAGGTTCTCTTCATCCAGGAAAGCGCAGCGACCGTCTTCATTCATCGAAATGACGCCAAAATGCTTGTCGTCCCCCTTGGCGTCACTGCGTTTGACCGATTGCTCGAATAGCTTGACCAGGGCCTTGTGTTGGTTGTGTTTGTAATAGTGGTAGGTCGTCTTGTCCAGATGCACGCGCCAGCCAATGCAGCACGAGTCTTCGCACTGCCCGCCTATGCAATGGAAGTTCGGGTAGTGACTGGGGCAGAGGGCGGTCGGCTGTTCGGTATCGGTCATTGTCTGATTGGCGTAAGTGGAACGCTCCAAGCGGTGCGCTCGATCTGAACCCAGGATCTAGGCAGCCGCCACAACCCGGTTCTTCCCCGTCTGCTTGGCTTGATACATGGCTTCGTCGGCGCGCTTGATCACGCTATGCTGTCCGTCGTCGGGGCGCAACGGCGTTACGCCGGCGCTGAAGGTGATCAGTACCTTCTCGTTGTCGCTCAGGAAGAATTTCTTGGTCAGTTCCCGCTGCAGGCGGGTCAGGGCCGTAACGGCTTCATCGAGGTGGGTGTCCGGGAGCAGGATGATGAACTCCTCTCCGCCATAGCGCGCGACGGTATCCTGAGGGCGCAGGGTGTCGCGGCAGACGTTGGCCAGGTGAATCAGAGCCTTGTCCCCGGCATCGTGCCCCAGGCTGTCGTTCAGTTTCTTGAAGTTGTCGATGTCCAGCAGAGAGACGCACAGTTGGGTTTCGTGGCGCTTGGCGCGCGCCGACTCCTTGGCGAAAATATCCTCCAGGCCGCGTCGATTGAGTGCGCCAGTGAGCTGGTCGTGGCGCACCAAGTCGCTGGTGGCCTCCAGTTCCTGTTCGAGTTCCTTGATGCGCGCCTCGGATTCCCTGACTTTTTCTTGAGTCGAGCGAAGCTCATCGCGCGAGCGCTGGGCATTGATCTGAACGGCGCGCGTTTCGCGCATTACGTCGTCGAGGACGCCGCCCAGTTCCGTGATGTCCCTGGCTGAAGTGATTTTCCCGGCATAGCTTTCGATCTTGTCATGGTAGTCGGAGGTCACCTCGGCAAAGTCGGCGAGATGATCGACAAAACCCGCCAGCATCTGCTTGATTGCTTCCTTGGCCTCGAACAGGCTTGCCTTGAGCTGGCTCTGCTTGAAGAGAACCTCTTTCAAGCGCCTTTCTGCGTCATCTAGCGCACGTTGCGAAAGCGGCTTGCCGATGATTTCCCTTACGACTTCGACCTGTCCGTGCAGCCAGTGGTCGTCGAGCGTGAGTTCGGTAATGTTCTCGACCAACAATCTGAGCAGGCTGAGCAAGCTTTGGCGCAGTTCGGCCTGGTCTTCGGCAAGCAACTCCAGTTTGAAGGCGAATCGCTTCAGGCGCGTCAGAAAATCGGCAAGCTGGTTGGCTGTTCCTGCTGTGCGGATATCCTGTGCGAGTGCTTTTGCGTCAACCGACAAGGCCGGGGTTTCAAGAAGTTGTGTAGCAATGGCCGTTTCGAGCGTAAACGCGAATAGCTCGCGCAATTCGGGCAGTAGATCGTCGACTTGAACAGGCGTGACCGTGTTTGCAGGAGCGGATGTGCCGCCTTCCGTGGGCATTTCTGCACCCGCGTCGGGTTTGTCCTGGTCTCGTCCCTGCCCCCATGACTTGAGCAGCCCCTGAAGGCGGTTGAACAAGGTGTCCGGGTTGGCGCCGCTGCCGGCAAGGACGTGTTCGAGCGATTCGCGCTTGCGCGCGAAGGTGAGGCCCGGGTGCTTGGCATCCCATTGACGCAGCAAGTCCGCGATCAGGTCGGACCAAGCCAGTTTCTGGCTGCTCGACAGCGTTGTTACGAATTCAACCAGATGTCCTTTGTAGGCTTCCCAATTGGCGGCTTTGACTGCATCGTCCAGCTGTCTGGCCAGGCGAAGCTGGTCTGGCGATGTCTTGGGGAGGGCTGTGGCAAGCGACTTGAGTTGCGCCTCGGGAAATCCGGGAGCGCTTGCCTTGGTGCCGGAGATTTCATGATAAAGCGTCAGGTAATTGTCCGGAGTAGGCGCAATGCGCCGGGCTGCCAGCAGTCGCAGCGTTTCGCGGGCAATCTCGAATGGATTCGTCAGTGTGCTCATGTTCGATGATCAGGCTATAATTGCGGCCCGTTGCAACGGGCCCCCGTAGCATGAAGGTCGTGCAGTTGATTTGTAATCATCAGGTAGCGGTT
>CAYVDY010000815.1:0-2637 GCA_964450255.1 uncultured Candidatus Solibacter sp.
GGCTGTGCAGCACGCGGTAGGCGCCACCCCGGCGGCGGAGAGCGACCAGGCGAGCCGCGACAAGGGAAAGGACTAACAGCATGCGTATCCCGACGGGCATTGCCCTGCGCATCACTCTGGTTGGATGGATGGTGACCCTGGTTACCCTGGCCGTCTTTGTCATGGCCAGCGTTCCTGAACAGAAGCGCGAGTTCGAGCTGAGCCTGGAATCCAAGGCGCGAGGCGTCGCCGCCTCCATTAAGGGGATCGCCTCGGGAGCCGCAGTATCGGAGGACTACTCCGCCGTGGTGGACCAGGCGATGCAGGTCCTTGCCGGCGATGCGGCCATCGACTACGTGGTGATGACGAAAAACGATGGATTCTCCGTAGTTGTAGACAGGTCCACCTGGAGGATCGAAAATCTCAACGAGTCCTGGCGTCCCGCAGTACGAGTTCCAGGCAGTTCCATTGGCGTGTCGCCGCTGTTCGGACGCCGTGTCTTTCAGTACGCTCTGCCGTTCGACTACAGCGGCATCCAGTGGGGTTGGATTCACATCGGCCTGTCGCTGGACGCCTATGACCAGAGCGTACGGCGTACCTACCAACGCACAGCCGTTCTGACGATTCTCTGTGGGGTTCTCAGCCTCCTGATTTCACTCGTCTATGCCGCCCGGCTGGTCCGGCCCATCCAGGTTCTCCAGACCGTCGTTCAGCAGGTGGCCCAGGGAGATCTTCACGCTCGCGCCGATGTGCGCAGCCGGGACGAGATCCAGCGCCTGGCGGAGGCATTCAACGACATGGCTGGGACGATCCTCGCCAGGAATCAGATTCTGGAAAGCGTGAGCTTCGCGGCGAAGCGATTTCTGATGGATGGTGACCCGGATTCCACCTTTGGAGCAGTCCTGGCCAGCGTTGGACAGGCGGCCGGCGCCAGTCGCGGCTGCGTGCTGAGGATGAGCAGGCATGAAGGACTGGTTCAGCCCCTCCGGCGTTGGGAGTGGCTGCCGGAAGGCTCCGGCGCCAGTCAGGAAGGCTGGAACGAGTTTGGGTGGCAAGGCGAAGGCGCCGAACGATGGGTCGAACTCCTGGAGCAGGGCCAGATTGTCACGCTAGCGCCTGACAGTCTGGGGCCGCAGCTCCGCAGCCTCATCGACACACGGATCCAGTCCGCTATCTTCGTGCCTGTAGTGGTTGCCGGGGAGTGGTGGGGCCTCATCGGATTGGACGACTTCGTTCAAGTTCGCCACTGGGGCGAAGCCGAGAAGGACAGTCTGCGGGCCATAGCCGATATGCTGGGCGCATCCATTGCCAGGCACCGTGTACGCACCGCCCTGGTGGATGCCAAGGAGACGCTCGAGCAGCGCGTGGTAGAGCGAACCTTCGAGCTTCGGGAACAGATCGAGGCCAAGGACCGGGCCCACTCTGAGCTCGCCGCCGCGCAACAGCGGCTCATCGAGCTCTCGCGCGCAGCGGGCATGGCCGAGATCGCCACCGGCGTACTCCACAACGTCGGGAATGTGCTCAATAGCGTCAACGTCTCAGCCTCGCTGGTTGCCGGCAAGGTCCGGGACTCGCGCGTGGACAATCTCGTCGCTCTTATCGGTATGCTGGAGCAGCATTCCGGAGACCTTCAGGTGTTCCTCGCCACCGACCCGAAGGGGCAGCGAGTGGTGCCCTATCTCGCCAAGCTCGGAGGCCATTTCCAGTCGGAACGCGAAGTTCTGCTGCAGGAACTGGAGTCGCTCTGCTCTCACGTCGGACACATCAAACAGATTGTGGCCACTCAACAGAGCTATGCCAAGGTCTCAGGCCTGGTCGAGGAGATCCAACTCTCCGAGTTGGTGGAAGATGCCCTCCGGTTCGTGGACGCGGGATTTGTCCGTCACGGGATCGCGCTGGAGCGGGACCTGGAGCCGCTGCCGGCCATTGCGGCGGAGAAACACAAGATCCTCCAGATCCTTCTCAATCTCTTCCGCAATGCGAAGCAGGCGATCAACGAACGGGGCGGCGGGGCGCAGAGAGTAGTACGCATCTCTGTCCGCCGGATAGCGAAGAACCGCGTCGCCGTGGCGGTGCAGGACACCGGCGTGGGGCTGCCCGCCGAAAACCTCACCCGGATCTTCGGACACGGCTTCACCACCAAGGCCGATGGACATGGCTTTGGCCTGCACTCCTGCGCCCTCGCCGCCAGCGGCATGGGCGGCTCTCTGCGGGCCGAAAGTAAGGGAGTCGGCCATGGCGCCACTTTTACCCTGGAACTCCCACTAAAGACTTCCGCTCACGAGAAGGAATCTGCGACATGAAAACACCGGATCTGACCAAGCCCAATCACCGGATTCTCGTTATCGACGACAACCGGGCGATTCACGAGGATCTGCGGAAGATCCTGCTCGGCGAAGTTGAGACTCAGGCAAATTTGCGGGACGATGAAGCCTTTCTCTTTGGCTTGGAGGCAGCTCCGATCACCATGTTTGAGATCGACTCCGCCTACCAGGGCCAGGAGGGGCTGGCAAGACTAGAGCAGTCCCTTGCCGAGGGCCGTCCCTACGCTATGGCGTTTGTGGATGTGAGGATGCCGCCCGGTTGGGATGGCGTGGAGACCATCACTCATCTTTGGAAGGTATACCCCGATCTCCAGGTCGTGGTTTGCACCGCCTA
>CAYVDY010000816.1:0-2617 GCA_964450255.1 uncultured Candidatus Solibacter sp.
AGCGCCTGCCTTCCAAGCAGGATGTCGCGGGTTCGAACCCCGTCGCCCGCTCCAAACACAAGTCGCGTGCTCTCAGCGACTTACGCCGGTTGAGCCCACCGGGCTCCCGCGCGAGGTGCAGCGAGATCTGCGGTAATGTCGCACGCAAGGTGCCGCTGCTGTCCGCCCATGTCCCGTCCTGACCGCTTCCTCGCGGATCACTCTCCGCGAGCGCTGGCGTCGCCCCTTCCGCTGCGACCGCAGACCGTTACGCTGGCCCTCGACCTCGGCGTGAGGGTCGCCGTGCGATTGCGAGCCGCCGACGACCCCGGGAAGCACGCTGAGGTCACCCTCGGGCCGACGCCTCGCTTCGGCGGTGTGCCCCCCTCTCGTTCGAGTCATCTCGCCTCTCGCGCGTGGCCAACCCCTGCGTTTCCTCCGCAGGTTTCTTCCGCGTCCGCAATGCAGTCGCCGCCGAAGTGCTGCCACTCTCCGGTATTGACCGTTGCTGTCAGGCGAGTTGGAAGCAGCGTAAGGCCGCCGCGTCCCGGACGGCAGCATCAGTCGATCCCCATCCGGCGGGTCACACGGCTCAACGTCGACGCTATAGCGGTCACGCGCGGTACGTGGCATCCTGAGAACAGAAGTACACACATGAAGATCGAACTTGGAGCACTCATGCGCGGGATCCCGAGCCACGCATGCGCCACCGCGATCTGACGCGCCTCAAGCAAGTCTTGGTAGAGGAACATCACGCCTATGGCAACTGACAGCGATGATCGCTTGCAAGAACTGATCGAGTCACTGAAGGGTAGTTCAGAGAGTGACACGGCATGGTGTCTGTCGCTGTTTCGCAGTATGGCTGCAGCGCGTCCCGAAGAACTAGATGCGCTGCAGCGGCAGTGGCAGAGCGTCCTTGACTCGGGTCACTACTCCGCGGTTCCTCAATCCACGCGGAAGCACATGGAACTGCTCGGCTTCGCCAACATCTTTAAGCGGTGGATCGTTACTGCGTTTGGGCGCGATTGCATAGCACAAGGCAAAAGCGTGAACGAGTCACTGCTGCTGGCAAAGCGATTCGATTCGGTCAAATGGCTGGATCTAGCGGCGCGGCTCTTGGACTCGCCAGAATGGAAGGAGGCGCAGCACGCGAGTAGGTCGGATCGCACCGCGATTGCTGCCGCCAGACAGCCGGGGACCGTCATCCGCTCGTTCAATACACTCCTGATTCTCACCGCGTGGGGGCTGGTCATCGCGCGGCTCTGCGGCTGGGTGCAATGGCCATGGTGGAGTGTTGCAGGGTTCTTCGTTGCGGCACACTGGATAGTGCCCGCGCTCGTGCGCCGATTACTCTAGGTGTTTGCGCCCATCGGCGCCTTCACCATGGCGCTGTCGAGCCATGCGAAGTCGCACTTGATGCCGCGTATTCAATCGTAGTACCGCAGGAGCACCTCATGGACCTCGGCGAACACGCCTGCCAGCGCAGACCGATTGCATCACCCGCAGGTGGCACATCGCCCCCAACCCGAAGTCAGTCGGCAACTCTTTCCACTAGCATCCCGTGCGCACGCGGCAGAGGATCCCGGCCAAGGCCAATCGGTCCGACATGCGGGGGCGACCGCCCTTCGGCTTCGCCAGCTCCACCGGAAGCAACGGCTTGATCTGACGCCACAGCACCTACGGTACGTCAAAGAAGTCCTGCTCCAGGGACCTCTACAGAGCATATCCAAGGACGGACTAACAGCCTTTCTTAGGACACGCTCTAAGAGAGCTCGACAACCGAACTAGGGAGCAAGGATCGGGCCGAGCACCACTCGAAAGCCGTAATCGTGATTCACCGCCGCCGGGGGGAATAACCTCTCCGACCGGATCTACAGTAATACGAGCTCTGGTTCCATCCACCCCCACGTAGTACGCGGTCGACACCACCTGAAACGAATGGATCCGTAACGGCACCAATCGGGTAGCCAGCAATCGAGTCAAGGCACCACTCCCAGACATTGCCGTGCATGTCGTGGAGTCCCCAAGCGTTCGGAGCGTAGCTCCCAACGGCGCAGGGGCTGCCCGACACGCAGAAAGACATCGAGTGAGCCGACGAATCAATGCGCGCTTGATTGCAAAAAATCTGAGCGCCCACGCTGAATTCCGTCGTGGTCCCCGCGCGGCAGGCGTACTCCCACTCCGCCTCGGTCGGTAGCCGGTACTCGTAGCCCAGCGGAACAGCGCCCAGCGCCAACTGCTGCGCAGTGAGCGCGGCGCAGTACGCACGCGCGTTAGACCACGTAACCTGCTCCACCGGACGGTTTGGGTCACCTGGAAAATTCGACGGGTTCGTTCCCATGAGGGCCGCGTACTGGGCCTGCGTCACCTCCGTGGCGCTCATCCAGAACGGGTAGGTGATCGTCACCAAGTGCACCGGCTGCGGTGACCAGCCGATCTCGTTGTAGTACGGGAAGCCGGACGCCGCACTCGAACCCATCTGAAATGTGCCCGGTTGGATGGCCACGAAATTCTGTGGGGTCTGGCATGTTCCAGACGGCGTCACAGTTACTGTCGCGATGCCCTGCGATGCATTCTCCAACGCGTCTGTCACAGTGATCGTGACGACGGTCACACCAAGCGGACCGCTTGCGCCAGC
>CAYVDY010000817.1:0-2613 GCA_964450255.1 uncultured Candidatus Solibacter sp.
TTTTCAAGGACAATCCCATGGGCATCCACTGGACCGGCATCGTGCTCGGCCTCGGCTGGGTGATCAGCTTCGGCTACTGGACCACCGACTTCCTCGTTGTTCAGCGCGTCCTGGCCGCCAAGGATCTGCGCGCCGCCAAGATGGCGCCCATCATCGGCGCCACTTTCAAAATGTTCGTGCCCGCCATCGTCATTCTGCCCGGCCTTCTCGCGCTTGCCGTGCTGCCCTTTAAACTGACCGGCGAAGACGTCGCGCTCGCCACGGGTGGACACAGCTATAACGAGGTCCTGCCCATCATGCTGGCTCGCTATTGCGGACCCGGCCTGCTGGGACTTGGCATCACCGCCCTCATCGCCGGCTTCATGAGCGGCATGGCGGGTAACGTCAGCGCCTTCGCCACGGTGTGGACCTACGACATCTACCGCGCCTTCTGGAAGAAGAACGCTCCTGACGCGCATTACGTCTCGATGGGCCGCTGGTGCACGATTCTCGGCGTGCTGGTCTCCATCGGCACGGCCTACATGGTGATGGAGTTCAAGTCCATCATGGACTACGTCCAGGCGCTCTTCAGCTTCTTCATCGCGCCGTTGTTCGGCACGGTGATCCTCGGTATGCTGTGGAAGCGCGCTACCGGTCCTGGCGGCTTTTGGGGCCTGCTTAGCGGCACCGTCGCTTCCATTGCCATGTGGGCCTGGGTCAAAGTCGATCCTTCCGCCATCCGCTACATCGCGCTCTCTGCCGACGCCAAGGACATGGCTGAGAACATGTACCGGGCTCTATGGTCCTGGATCATCTGCGTCGTGGTCACGGTTGTGATCAGCCTGATGACCAAGCCCCAGACTGATAAAGAACTCGCCGGCCTGGTCTACGGTTGCACGGAGATCCCGTCCGAAGCGCAGGTACCGCTCTACGAACGGCCCATGTTCTGGGCCACCATCGTCATCGTTGTGTTCCTGATTCTGCAGATCATTTTCTGGTAACCCACATGCCCAAGCACATCTCAATATGGTTCTTCACGGGCGCCCTGCTCCTCATCTACGGCATCATGATTCTGGGTACCGGAATATGGTCACTCTTTCACCCGCCGGAGCACCCGGTGGTTCTCGCTAACCTGCACATCGATATCTGGTGGGGCGTTCTCTTGACCCTCATCGGCGCCCTCTACTGCTGGAAATTCGCTCCTGGAAAGGAATAATACTCATGGCTACTAAACAGACCTTCGGCGTCATCGTCGGCAACCGCGGCTTCTTCCCGGATCACCTGGCCAAGTCCGGCCACGACGAGATCGTCCGCGTGCTGGAAGCCGCAGGCTACGGCGTCGTCATACTCTCCGCCGCCGATACCAAGTACGGCGCCGTAGAAACCCGCCAGGACGCCCGCAAGTGCGCGGCGCTGTTCGATGCCCACCGCCACGAAATCGACGGCATCATCGTTACGCTTCCCAACTTCGGCGACGAACGCGGCGTGGCCGAAACCCTCCGCGGCGCCGGCCTCAACGTGCCCGTGCTGATCCAGGCCACCCCGGATCGTGCCGCCAACATGACCATCTCGGACCGCCGCGATTCCTTCTGCGGCAAGATGAGCGTCTGCAATAATCTCACCCAGTACAAGATCCCGTACTCCATCACAACGCTGCATACCGAGTCGCTCGACGGCCCCGAGTTCGCCAAGGATCTCGACTGGTTCGCCGCCGTCTGCCGCGTGGTCAACGGCATCCGCAAGTGCCGCGTCGGCGCCATCGGCGCGCGCCCCACGGCCTTCAACACCGTTCGCTACAGCGAAAAGCTCTTCGAGGGCTCCGGCATCGACGTCGACACCATCGATCTCTCCGAGATCTTCGGCCGCATCGCGAAGCTGCCGGACTCAGACCCCACCGTCCAGGCCAAGCTCGCCGAGATCAAAGCCTACGTCTCCACCCACGGCATCGCCGAGGAGGCGCTCGTCAAGATGGCCAAGCTCGGCGCGGTCATCGACGGCTGGATGACCTCCAACGAAATCACCGTCACTGCCGTACAGTGCTGGACCTCCATGGAGGAATACTTCGGCGTTGTCCCCTGCTCCATCATGAGCATGATGTCCAACAAGCTCATCCCCAGCGCCTGCGAAGTGGACGTGCCCGGCGTGGTCGGCATGTACGCCCTCGCCCTCGCCTCAGGAACGCCCAGCGCATTGCTTGATTGGAACAATAATTACGGCGACAACCCCGACAAGGCAGTCTGTTTCCATTGCTCCAACCTGCCTAAGCACTTCTTTGAAACCGCGAAGATGGATTTCCAGGAGATCATCGCCGGCACCGTCGGCAAGCTGAATACCTTCGGCCCCATCGTCGGCAAGGTGAAGGCATCGCCGATGACCTACTTCCGTGTCTCCACCACCGACAGCGCCGGCAAGATCAGCGGCTACCTCGGCGAGGGCGCGTTCACCGACGATCCGCTCACCACGTTCGGCGGCGCCGGCGTCGTGGAGATTCCCAAGCTTCAGGACCTGCTGCGCTACATCTGCGAGAACGGCTTCGAACACCACGTGGCGGCCAATATGAGCCAGGTGGGCGCGTCGATCTACGAGGCCGGCAAACGCTATGTCGAGACCACCCTCGGGCTGGAGCTGATAGAG
>CAYVDY010000818.1:0-2603 GCA_964450255.1 uncultured Candidatus Solibacter sp.
CTCGGCAAGCACGTCGGCTACCTGCCGCAGGACGTCGAACTGTTTCAGGGCACTGTAGCGCAAAATATTTCCCGTTTTTCCGCCGAGGCGAGTTCGGACGCCGTCATCGAAGCCGCGGAAACCGCGGGCGTGCACGACCTGATATGTTCTTTCGCGCGCGGCTACGACACTGGGCTGGGAGAAGGCGGCACGGCGCTGTCTGCCGGCCAGCGTCAAAGAATCGGACTTGCCCGCGCCCTCTACGGAAGTCCATTCCTGATCGTGCTGGATGAGCCCAATTCCAATCTGGATGCGGACGGCGAAGCGGCGCTGCTAGAGGCGATCCGGAGCGCGCGCGCTCGGGGCGCCGTCGTGGTGATCGTAGCGCATCGGCAAAGCGTGCTCACCGCCGTCGATCATGTCCTCGTCCTCTCCGAAGGACGGCTGAGGGCCTTTGGACCCAAGGACGACGTTCTGCAGGCACTGAGGCCGGCCGCCGTCCCTGACGGCGGGACGGTCCGTCTGGCGAGAACGCAAGGACCCGCCTCGGATCGCGGTGCCGGCCAGCTCCGCATTGTTGCCGAAGGGGAAAGGGCGCCCTCATGATCGAGCGTCAATGGGATGTTGGCCGTTCGGTGCGCCGCCACCTGTTCCTGGCCATATGCGCGGCGATACTGCTCGTCGGAGGATTGGGGGGGTGGGCGGCCACCACGGAACTGTCCGGAGCGGTGGTTGCCGCCGGCAACCTCGTCGTGGCTTCGAGCGTGAAGAAGGTGCAGCATCCGAGCGGCGGCGTGATCGGCGAGTTGCTGGTCAGGGACGGTGACGCAGTCGGCGCCGGGCAGCTTCTGATCCGTTTCGACGAAACGGTCACGCGCGCGAACCTGGCCGTGATAGACAGCAGCCTGATCGAGCTCCATGCCCGAATGGCAAGGTCGATAGCGGAGCGTGATGGCGCAGACGAGGTCGGAGTGCCGCGGGCTCTCGCAGAGTATCCAAACAGCGACAAGGTCGGCGAAGTGCTCGGCGGCGAAAAGAGATTGTTCGAACTTCGGCGGAACGCACGGTCCGGTCAGAAGGCGCAACTCAACGAGAAGACCGGTCAGCTTCGCGAGGAGATCGAGGGACTGTCCGGCCAGATCGAGGGCAAGAAGCGCGAGATGGAGTTCATCGAGCGAGAGCTCGCGGGCGTTCGCGATCTCTGGAACAAGAAGCTGATTCCGATCCAGCGCCTGACCGCGCTCGAGCGCGACGCGGCTCGGATTCAGGGCGAGCACGGCCAACTGGTCGCTGGCGTTGCGCAGGCAAAGGGCAGGATCTCGGAGACCCGGCTGCAGATGATCCAGATTGATCAGGACTTGAGGAGCGAAGTCGCAAAGGAGCTGAGGGAAATACAGGGCAAAGTCGCGGAGTTGGTCGAAAAGCGCGTCGCGGCGAAGGACCAACTGTCGCGCGTCGATGTGCGTTCTCCTCAGGATGGAGTGGTCCAGCAACTGTCCGTGCACACGATAGGAGGTGTGGTCGGCCCGGGCGAGCAGATGATGCTGGTCGTGCCGCGGTCGGATGACCTGGTCGTGGAGGCGAAGATCGCACCGAAGGAGGTGGATCGAATCACGCTAGGGCAGAAAGCGATCCTGCGCTTCACCGCCTTCAACCAACGCACGACGCCCGAAATCGAAGGCCGGGTGAGTCTAATCGGAGCGGATCAAATCACCGACGAGAAAACGGGCAACTCCTACTTCAAGATTCAGGTAACTCCGATGGGCGCCGAGCTGGGCAGGCTGAAGAACGCCAGGCTCGTTCCGGGGATGCCGGTCGAAGCCTTCGTCCAGACCTCATCGAGAACCGCACTCTCCTACTTGCTGAAGCCGATGACCGATCAGTTCGCCAAAGCGTTTAGGGAGGAATGACGCGACGTCTCTCAGCTTAGAACCGCCTCTTTCAACCCTGAAAGGAAGTTCAGATGTCCAGGAAAGCTCTGACCATTTTTGCCGCCGCGTTTTTCGTTGCTTTGCCGACGATGGCCCTGTCTCAGGGCGGTGGCGGTGGCGGTGGCGGTGGCGGTGGCGGCGGCGGTGGCGGCGGCGGTGGCGGCGGCGGTGGTTCGGGTGGAGCTGGGGGCGGCGCAGCGGGAGCGGCATTCGGCGCCGCCGGTAGCACTGGCACGGGAGCGGCGAGTTCGACCGGTGCCGCGTCGGGGACGGCCTCCGGATCCAGCAGCACCAGTGGCGACTCGCAGGGTTCCGGTGGGACGCGGGATTCGCAGAGTACCGGCAGCTCGAGCAACGCCGGGGGCCGCTCTGGCCAAGAGCAGACGGGAAATCCGCGGTCCAAGTAATCCGCGTCTTCCTGGCGGCGTTCGGCGCGAGCAACGCGGGCCCCATTTGCTTTCGTCTCTCCGGCTGACGGCCCAGCCGGCCTTAGGAAACCACTCTTTATGCGATCCGAATTGCCCAGGAAGCACGGAACATTTTCGAAACAATCGCGAACACTTGGCGTGGGCGCAGTTTGCGTCTAGGTTTGCAAATCTCCGCCCGTCGGGCGGCAAGGAAATCCGAACGACCGATGCTGAGCCGGCTTACCAGGACCAGGAGAACGACGGCAGGGCGATTGCTCGCGTTGGC
>CAYVDY010000819.1:0-2577 GCA_964450255.1 uncultured Candidatus Solibacter sp.
GTGGAGCAGTCGCACGCCTTCTTCAGCGCCGTGCCCACGCTGCACCGCAAGCTGCCGACCCTGCCCGACGTGGGCCTGTCCTCCATCCAGCTCGGCCAGAGCGCGACCACGCTCTCGGGTGGCGAGGCACAGCGCGTCCAGCCCGCGCGGGAGCTCTCCAAGCGCCGCCCCGGCGCCCACACCCGCTGGTCCTCCTTCGAAAACCCCACCGCCGCCAAAGCCGCCGGCGGCGCCGAAAACCGCGGAGCCAAGGGCCACGCCTTCGATGCCATCGCTGCCGGCGAAACCAAAACCCTTCTCGACGTGAAGGGCGCCGGCGAGATCCGCCGCATCTGGTTCACAGTGCGCGACCGCGATCCCGAAATGCTCCGTTCCATGCGCCTCGATATCTACTGGGACGGCCGCCCCACGCCCGCCGTCTCCGTCCCCGCCGGCGATTTCTTCGGCGCGATTCTCGGCCGCCCCGTCGCTTTCGAAAACGAGCTCTTCTCCGACCCTGAGGGCCGCTCCTTCAACTGCTACATCCCCATGCCGTTCCGCACCGCCGCGCGCGTCACAGTCACCAACGAAAGCGCCCGCCACATCCCGCTCT
Organism: uncultured Candidatus Solibacter sp.; assembly: GCA_964450255.1. Taxonomy (GTDB): domain Bacteria; phylum Acidobacteriota; class Terriglobia; order Bryobacterales; family Bryobacteraceae; genus Paludibaculum. Next base: position 593 of record CAYVDY010000819.1, read on the forward strand.
TCTTTTACGACATCGACACCCTCGCGCTCGACAAGCCAGACCCCGACTCGCTCTACTTTCACGCCTCCTGGCATCGCGAGCGCTGGACCACCCTCGGCCGCGACTTCGAACTCCTCCCCCACGTTCAAGGCGAGGGCCGCTTTCTCGGAGTTCACGTCGGCGTCATCACTCATCCCGATAACACAGGGTGGTGGGGCGAGGGCGAAGTCAAGATGTACGTGGATGGCGACAAAGACTTACCGACAATCATCGGCACCGGCACCGAAGACTACATCGGCACCGGCTGGGGCCAGGGCGTCTATCACCAGCGCTATCAGGGCAGCCTCGTCTCCGATGCCAAGACAGGCCAGTACGCCTTCTACCGCTACCACATCCCCGATCCCGTCTACTTCCATAAGGAAATTCGCGTCACCATGCAGCAGATCGGCGGCGACCCCAAGAACAAGATGACCGCCATGCAGAAGCGCGGTGTCCCCATGCGCCCCGTCAGCATCGAGCACGGCGGCAAATTCACCAAGCTTAACGAAGCCGCCGAGACCGTCCAGTTGGAATCCCTGAAGGCCCCCGACGACGCCTGGGTCAACGCCTATCGTCGCGACGATTGGTCCGCCGTCGCCCTCTTCTATCTCGACAAGCCCGAGAACGGCCTCCCCGCCCTCGCACCCGTCGCCCAACGCACCGAGGCGTTGACAACGAAGTAGCCCACCCGAGGCTCGTGCCGGTCATGCGGCCGCGGCGTTCTTCGGGAGTACACTGGCAGTATCCACTGAAAACGATTCGAGTATGGCAAAAACCACTGTAACCAAAACGGCGCCACGCACCCGGCGCAGCAAGACCGAAGTCCAGCAGGAGTTCTCCATCATCCAGGAGGAGTTGAAGGCATCCCGCGATGCGGCTGACCCGAAATCCGACGAAGTGGCGAGACAAAAGGAGGACGCGCTCCGCCAGGCGGCCGAAGGAGCCACCGTCGAGGGAACCATCGAACGGATTTCGACTCTCAGGGTCGAGCTCTCGCGCGCCCTCTCGGGTATCTCCGAAAAGCTAGTGGATGAGGTGAACCACCTCACCGCGCTGAGAGAGGCAGTGGAGTTGGAACGCAAAGAAGTGGAGCGCCTGCACAAGATCGACGTAGCGACCACCGCGCTGGACCTTCTGGCCCAGGAGTACGCCAATCGGCAAGCGCAGCTTGAGGCTGAGATGGCCGCGCAACAGGCCGCTTGGCAGGAGACTGCCACCAGAACCGAACGCGAACGCAAGGAACAGGAGGACGCCCTCAAGAAGCAGCGGCAGCGCGAGAGCGACGAGTACGAGTACAAGCGGACTCTGGAACGAAAGCGCGCCCAAGACAAGTACGAGGAAGAACTCCGGCAGCAGGATAAGCAGAACCAGGAACGGCAGGAAGCTCTGGAAAAAAGCTGGGCTCAGCGCGAAGCCGCGCTCCGCGAGAGCGAAGAGGAAGTGCTGCGCCTCAGGAAAGAGGGAGCTGATTTCCCAGCCCGCTTGGATCGAGAGGTGCAGAAAGCCGTCACGCAGGCAGCGAAGGACGCCAGGCAGCAGGCGGAGCAGCAGACCCAACTGACGCAGAAGGACGCCGAATCGGAGCGCCGCATGGCGGAACTGCGAATCAAAACACTCGAAGAGCTCCTGGGGCGCCAAAACCTTCAAATTTCAGATCTGCAGACGCGGCTCGACGAAGCAAAACGACAGGTCCAGGAAATCGCGCTTCGGGCCATCGAAGGCGCGTCGGGAGCCAAGACGCTCTCCCACGTTAACGAAATTGCGATGGAGCAGGCTAAACACCGAAGCCCCCAATCGTAGGGAGTCTCGCGTGTGGGTCCGGTGATTGCGCTACTACTGCGCCGCCGCTTCCTGAAACCCGCGCCGCACCGGCGAATCGTCCGAGTTGCCGAAGTTCGACCTCTGCACCATCAGCACGTACACGCGCCCGGGCTGCCCCATCTCCAGGCCCTGCTCCGCGACGTAGC
>CAYVDY010000820.1:0-2571 GCA_964450255.1 uncultured Candidatus Solibacter sp.
GCGCCGGCCGTCATTGCGTACGACGTCTCACGGGCGGCCCAGGTGAACGCGCGGCGAATCAGAGAGCCTCGGTCGTACGGCGGCCCAGCGACAGTCGTCAGCGGAGCGTTGCCGACCACATGGGGCGTACCCGTCAGGACGACACAGGGCCCAAGGTCGAGCGCCAATGACTCCAGCATCCGCTGAAATGACGGCATCTGTGTCTGGTTCAAGACCATCCACGAGTACGGAGTGCGGGACGCGCCAAATGACATCATTGAAAGGGATGCCTGCGGCTCAGTTCAGCCGGGCAAAGGCGAGGGTGGACGTCGGGACAGGTGCAAACGTCTGGATAGGCAACTGGACCGGAGCGAAGGTCGGGCGCGGGAATGCCGGCCGACTTGAGGCGTTGAGCTAGTAGGGGTACGTTCTCCTCGCGGGCTACCACGGCGACTTGTGGGGCAAATTCGCGGATCTGTTCGAGGAGGAAGTCCAGGTTACGCCCGGCGACGAGGGCGAAAACCTGAAAACGATGCGGGTTGCGGCGGACAACGTCCAGAGTGCTCTGACCGATGCTGCCTGTGGAACCTAGAATTGTGAGTCGTTGCATGAGCAAACGCCCGCCATCATATCACCGTGCGCCCATGCCTATCTGATGAGCCAGAATCCTGCTGGATGCGGAAGGTTTGTTTTGGGGGGAAGGATTAACCCAGAGGGCGCCAGGGAGGTTAATGCTTCAGGGGTCTTTTGAGGTTAGTCTCGCTTTGGTGGGAGTTGCCTCCCTGGCTTGATTCCAATCTTAGTATACTGAATTCCGGATTGCAAGAACTTTCTACAATTTTTTGTAGGAAGATTTGACCTCGACCCCCGTCATCCGCTCTAACACCTTGATAGTGCTACAGATATCCTCATCTGCACAGCCTTCTGCGATGGCAGCGCGAAAGAGCTGCTGGGTGAGGCCGGTGAGCGGGAGGGGTACATCGAGCTCGCTCGCGGACTCCAGCATGAGGCCGATGTCCTTGTGCATCCATCTGACTGAAAAATTGGTACTAAAGTCCCGCCGGAAGACAAATGGGGCCTTGAAACTGACCAGCCCGCTCCTGGCGGCGGAGTTTTCCAGGATGTCGAGCATCAGCTCGGGATCGACACCGGCCTTGGTGGAGAGCACCAGGCCTTCATTGAAGGCTTGTAACAGGTTGGAAAGAATGAGGTTCTGCGTGAGTTTGGCGTGCAGTCCGAGGCCTTGGCCGCCGCAATAGTAGAAGCGTTTGCCCATCAGCTCCATGAACGGCTTCACTTTCTCATAGACAGCCTGATCGCCGCCCACCATGAAGGTGAGAGTGGCTCCCTCCGCCCCGGGCTTGGAGCCGGTAACCGGGGCGTCGAGGAAGCTGACACCCTTGGCCGCCAGGGTCTCGCCGGCGCGGCGGGCGTAGGAGACGGAGACAGTGGAACAATCCACCACGATGGCTCCGGGGGCGACGCCTTCGATCAGGCCGCCGTCACCCAGGGTCACCTTGGCGGACATGTCGGTGTCCCCGACGCAGAGGAAAATGATATCGGCGTTGGCGGCGACATCCTTGGGCGTCTCGCAGACCAAGCCGGCGCCTGCCGTGGCGAGTTCCACTGCCTTGGAGGAGGTGTTGGACCACAGAGCCACCCTGTGGCCGGCAGCGAGCAGGTGGCGTGCCATGGGTTTGCCCATGATGCCGAGTCCGAGAAAACCGAGATTGGCCATGTGGTTGGTGCTCCTTGTGCGGGAACCCATCATTGTAAGCGCAGCGGCGGCTGTGCGACAATCGCGGCGGGTTTCCTCCTCATGTCTAAAGCCAAGATACTGATCACAAAGCGCGTATATCCGGAGGCAGTCGCGCTCCTCCAGGAGAAGTTCGATGTGGACTACGAAGGCACCGATGCCGGCCTGACCACCGCGCAACTGATAGAGCGGGCGCGGGGCTGCCAGGCCGTGGTGAGCCAGTTGACCGACAAGCTCGGAGCTGATGTGACGGCACAACTGGAGGGCGTGAAGATCATCGCCAACGTGGCCGTGGGCTACGACAACATCGACGTGCCGGCGGCGACGGCGCGTGGCATCCTGGTGACGAACACGCCGGGCGTGCTGACGGAGACGACGGCGGATTTCGCCTTCACGCTGCTGATGGCGACGGCCCGGCGGATTCCGGAGGCACATGCCTTTGTGCATTCCGGCGAGTGGAAAACCTGGCTGATTGACCTGCTGGCCGGCCAGGATATTTTCGGGGCGACGCTGGGGATCTTCGGCATGGGCCGGATCGGCGCAGCGGTAGCGCGGCGCGCGCACGGATTCGGGATGAAGATTTTATACTGCGATGCGCAACCCGCACCGGCGGAGATCGTTGCCGCATTGGGTTTGGAGCGGGTGTCGAAGGAAGAGCTGCTGCGAGCGGCGGATTTCGTGTCTCTGCACGTGCCGTTGACGGCCGAGACGCGGCATTTCATCAGTGCGCCGGAGCTGGCACTCATGAAATCGACTGCAGTGCTGATCAATACAGCCCGCGGGCCCGTTGTTGATGAAGCGGCGCTGGCCGATGCGCTGGAGGGCAGGCAGATTTG
>CAYVDY010000821.1:0-661 GCA_964450255.1 uncultured Candidatus Solibacter sp.
AAAGCTGACGGCATCCGCTCCGTGGAACTCATCTATACGGGCGCCGCCGGTTCCGCCACACTAAAACTCAAGTAGCTAGAGGCCCTGCCGCGGCGCAGTAACAGGTATCCGAGGATACCTTGTCCTTCCCCGCCAATCGGTCCATACTTTCACTCAGAAAAACCGCATCCAGGATGAAACGGAGGTGCTCCCGATGCCCGGTGAAGCCCGATGGCGCTTCCTCCTGCTGGCCGGGTCTGCCCAGCAGGCTGCTGCTGGCGGCAGTCGGACTGATTGGATTGGCCCTGGGCCTGGCGCTGCTGGACGCCGCCACCGCCTTTGCCAGCCGCGGCTCAGGCCTGCGCGTGGCCACCTTTGCGCTCTTCGCGTCCGTCGCGGGCGATGCAGTGTTCCGCACTTGCTGCTGCTGCGCTCAATAGCGGAAGACGCGAGCCGGTTGACACCCCTTCCCGTTGAGAACACCCGCCGCCCCGGAATCAGAGCTCAGGCCGGAATGTCGCATCCCTGCTGATCAGCCATTTATCGATCTCAAACCCGTCTTCGCGCATGCTGAACGAGATGGTGTGTTCGCCCGCCTGTTCGATGTCCAGCCAGATCCTGCCCGGTTCCCCGCAGTGTTTCTGCTCGGTCCGCTGGCTGCTCTCCCAGCGCCCGGAGTTCT
>CAYVDY010000821.1:671-2561 GCA_964450255.1 uncultured Candidatus Solibacter sp.
CCCCGGCCCGGGGGGTTTTGCCCCTGGCACCTTTGAGTGGGGGCGCCCGTTTCCGGCCACTTCCCGTCCGGCCCGACGTGCACACCGTTGTCCTCCGTGCCCGTCGAATAGGCCCTCACCCAGACGCGGTAACGGCCCACTGTCGTGATCCGCACGCGATAGTGAACTACGGCCAGCGTTCCGCCCTGGTTGGCGAAATTCTCCCCAGGGATCAGCGCATCGTCGTGTGTCCGGCGTGTGTCTGGCAGCACTTCAATGTAGGCGCCTCCGCTGGCTGTCCCGGCGTGGCTCGAATCTGGCGCGGACTGAATCACCCATTTCCGCTTCCCGGTCTTCTCCTGCCCGGAGAAGCTTTCGGCCTCCACTTCCAGCAAGCCGTTTCGCTCCTCAGGCAGGGCCGCAGGGCTCTGCGCCCCGTTCTCGAGTGCCATCCAGACGCTCATAAGCAACGTGGGAATACACATACGTATCCATAGCTTCTCACCTTTCGCCGTAGCCCTTCGCCCGTAACGGTTCTGGCCGGCGGCAAGGACCGAACGCTGGAAGAACTCCGCGCACGGCGGGCTAAACGACAAGAGCGGCCGGACTCCAGGCGCCGGGCCGCTCCATCGTCGAGTGCCTTCCACGTTGGGAGGTCTTACCGTTCCGCCGTCAGTGCCAGTGCAATCGTCTTGACCTTGCCTTCCTGCTGAGCGATAACGGCCTGCTCCTTCGTCCTCGGCAGAAAAACTCCACCCTCCGCGCCCGGCGTCCAAACCTCGGCAAGCCGGTACGTCCCTGCCAGAATCTCGAACTTCAGGCGGGGATAGTCGCCGGCCACCGGACGAACTGCCGGAAGGCTCAACAGGCCAAATGTCTTGTTCGCGTCCACGTTATGGATTCGCAGCACGGAAGGGCCTGTCGGCGACGTCCTTTCAATCATGTACTGCCCCGAAGGCAGTGACTCTGTGCCCGCTTCGAACGCGAACGGGATGTTGACCCGCACCCGGCTCTGCGCCGCCGCCGGCACCGCCGTCATCGCCACGAACAAGCAGCCTGCCGCCAACCAGCCGGCGGTTTGGATCATTCTTTTTGTCATTTTCATCACTCCTTCTGGCTTCTGTTGCCAACCGAATAGACGATGCGAAACTCGAAATCTCCTGCGCCACGCAGCGCCACAAAGAAAATGGCGAACTTTGGCGCACCCTGGCGCGTCTAATCAGGACAGGGAGCAGTTGTCCGGCTCGAATCGCTCCCGCCTATGACCCAACCGGCACCCGATCGCAGACATTTCGAGCTGATTACCGGCAATCAGCCGCGCCGCATCGACTCCTGGAAAGACATCGCCTCCTATCTGAAACGAGGTACCCGCACCGTCCAGCGCTGGGAGCGCGAAGAGGGACTCCCCGTCCACCGCCTCCACCACGAAAAGCTCGGCTCGGTCTACGCCTGGCAGCACGAGCTGGATTCCTGGTGGACCAGTCGCGGTGGCAGCCTCGCTTCACAGCCCGCCGCCGAACCCGCTGCCCCTTCCGTCGCCGTTCTCCCGTTCACCGATCTCAGCCAGCAGCAGGATCAGCAGTACTTCTGCGACGGCATCGCCGAAGAGCTCATCCTCGCTCTCGGCAAGCTCCGCGGCCTCCGCGTCTGCTCCCGCATGTCCTCGTTCCGGTTCCGCGGCGATGCCGCCGACGAACGGACCATCGGCCGTCAGTTGCGTGTCTCCGCCCTGCTGGCCGGCAGCGTTCGCCACGCAGCCGGACGCCTCCGCATCCTCGTGAATCTCATCGATCCGGAGCGCGGCTCTCAGCTCTGGTCCGGCGTCTTCGACCGCGAACTCGGAGACGTTTTCGCCGTCCAGGAGGAGATCGCGCGCAGCGTCGCACAGTCGCTCGCCGTCACCCTGAGCCC
>CAYVDY010000822.1:0-2556 GCA_964450255.1 uncultured Candidatus Solibacter sp.
CATCGCACCCTGCAAATTCTCCACCAGCGCCCGCCGAGGCACCCTATCACTCCCCTGCATCAGCCCCACCTCCTGGCCTCCGGTAATGATCACCGGAGTCAGCCGCCCCGGCAGCACGCCCCCAATCATCCCCGGTGCCTCCGCATACGGAGTCCCCAACGCCATCCGCTCCACCCGCCGGATCATCGTCACCTTGTCACCTTCTCCAGCCTCACAAAACAATCCGAGTGCCGCGCCAGTACCCCGAGCCCCTCCTCCATTACCGCCCCCATCACCAGCTCATCCCGGAACATCTGCGTCGCAGCCGCCAGAAGCTCGCAAGAGCCTCGCCCAACTCCGCCCGCTCCTTCGGTTGCTTCGTCTACTTGCGAATACTGCGAGTGAATGGTAGGGTGATGCTAGTGGGGCCGGCCCCTAGGAGACATGAAATGGCACGGACTCAAATACCCACACTACCATCGGACGCAGACGTGATCCTCGCCAGGCGGACGAGCCGTATTCTGGCCTCGGGGACGGGCAGGAAGGCACCATCCCGCCTCCGCGTCCTTGATGAGGACGGAGCTGCGGTCGAGCTTCCGGCTTCCGCCGTCGTCATGCTCCAGCGGATTCTCGAGGAAATGGCGCGAGGCAATACCGTGACCGTGCTGCCGGTTCAAGCCGAGCTGACCACACAGGAATCTGCGGACCTTCTGAACATCTCGCGACCCTCGTTGATCCAGCTTCTGGATGATGGTCGGATTGAATACCGCAGGGTGGGGACTCACCGGCGCATCCGGTTTGCCTCGTTGCTCAAGTTCAAGCGGCGCGCGGACGCCGATAGGCGGGCCGCCTTGGCGGAACTCGCTGCCTACGACCAGGAATTGGGAAACTGAAGGCAGTGGCTGCGCTCATTGCCTTCTACGACGCCAACGTCCTATATCCGGCGGAACTTCGCAACCTGCTGATGCACTTGGCGCTCACCGGGCTGTTTCGCGCCAGGTGGTCGGCGGCAGTACACGAGGAATGGATCTCGAATCTTCTGAAGAAGCGTCCCGATCTCACGCGCGTCCAACTGGAGCGGACCCGCTACAAAATCGCAAAGACACTCCTGCCGGAATAGAGACTCCCCCAGCTCTACCCGCTCCTCCGCCAGCTTCCCCGCCGGAATGTGCGGGCACTCTGTCGCCGGCTCCAGCACCCGGTTCCACTTCGCCCCCTCCCGCATCCACGCCGAATGGAAGAAGCCCCGCTGGCCCGCCCGTCGACATCAACCACAAAGCTCCATCCGAACGCGCCAATATCCCCCGCAGCGCCTTGTACTCCATGTCCCTCTTATAGGCCGCTTACCCGGCCGCTCTCCGCTACTCAAACCCTCCCCCAAAAGAAAAACGCCCCATCGGGGCGTTTTTGCTATGGACGCTCAGTGAGCGTTGCCTTGCGCCGGTCGAAAGACCGGCTTACTTTGAAATAGCCAGGCAATCGCCGCTTTGATAGACTGCTGTCAGCTTATCCCATTTGAGAACGGACGTCAATGCAATCTGAACTGGCCGCTCACTCAATCGTAAATGGTCTACTCCTTGGTATTGATTTGGGCTCAAACTCTCTCGGTACCGCCCTCGTTCGCCCCGACTCCCAGGAAATCCCTTTCCTCGGTGCCCGCATTTTTCCTGCCGGCGTCGAAGGCGATATGGACGAAGGCAAGGAGGTATCTCGCTCCGTCCAGCGCCGCGATGCCCGGAACGCCCGCCGCCAGACCCGCCGCCGTCAGCGCCGCCTCTACAAAATCTTCCGTATTCTCCAACGCATAGGCCTTCTGCCTCCAGGCCCGCGGCTCTCCGTCCTGGCCACGCTCCAATCTGAACTTGAATCGCACTACCCCGAAACCACCATCCATCCGTGGTTCCTCCGCGCACGAGCCCTCGATCGACCCCTCGACACACATGAGCTCGGTCGTGCCTTCTACCACCTCGCCCAGCGCCGTGGATTTCTGAGCAATCGTGCCACGGCGCCCAAGGAAAACGACGACGAGCGGAGCAAAGTGAAGAGCAGCATCAGCGCCCTCAAGTCGGAAATTCAGGAAGCCGGAAAGCGCACCCTTGGCGAATTCATGGCTTCGCTCGATCCCCACCAGCGCCGCATTCGCGCCCAATACACCCATCGGTCCATGTTTCTCCAGGAGTTCGATCTCATCTGGATGGCGCAACAGTCACACCACCCGGACCTGCTCACAGAAGCCAATCGCAGCCGTCTCCAGCACGCGCTCTTTCATCAGCGCCCGCTCAAAGACCAGTCCGATAAGATCGGCCGCTGCGACCTTGAACCAGATCACCCCCGTGCCCCTCTCCGTCTCCTCGCCGCACAACGCCTTCGCGTCCTCGGCTTCGTCAACAACCTTCGACTGCGCCTCCCGGACCTGACGGATCGTCCCTTGGCGGAAAAGGAGCGCGCCGCGATCCTGGATCTCTGCGAGCGCATCGATAAACTCACCTTCGCACACGCCCGCCGCGAACTCGGCTTCGCCAAGACTCAAAAATTCACCATCGAGGAGGGCGGCGAAAAGAACATCCCCGTCAACTT
>CAYVDY010000823.1:0-2551 GCA_964450255.1 uncultured Candidatus Solibacter sp.
ATTCTTTGGGGAAGCGGAGGCGCGGACCCCTGGACGGATGACGACATTATTTGGCCGCACATCACGGTTGATCAGATCCCGGGGACCGAAGACATCATCCACGTGGTGGCACACACGTATTAGACCAATGACAACATCGTCTATTGGCGCTACAAGCCGACGGACACTCCAGAATGGCAGGGACCCATCGTTCTCGATTCGTCACTGCCCCTCAGCTACAACATCGCCGCGGACCGCACCAGCGACAAGGCGGCCTTAATCACCACCGACGAACAAGGGACGATGTACACCCCTTACAGGCTGCGGCGAGTTACATACCGCGAATCGCCTGACAACGGCACTTCGTGGATTGACGGGACAGGTCTGGGGGATGCGCACGAGGTCTTCATCACAAACTACAGTGACACCAACGGCCCGGGAGCGTGGTTTGAGTGTGTGGGCGACTACGACAACAGCGGCGATTTGCATGTGGTCTGGAATGAAAAGCGCTACGCGACCGATCCGGCCCGCCAGCAGGCGGCGTGGAAGCACTGGGACAGGACGTCTGGCGCGATTTCGACAATCCATCTGGCGTACTATGACAATCCAGGAATCGGCGGCGGGAGACGTCTCAATGCCGGGCTGCCGTCACTCGGATTCGGTGATGGTTCCACGACCTGCAACGGTCAGTCGAACTTGAACTACGTCTACATGACGTTTGTGCAGTTCGGCGGGCGGCACCGGAACTTTGTTGAACTGCACCTTGCCAAGTCACGCCGCAGCGCGCAGCTCAGCGGCCGCGCCGTGCCGCATGTGCTGACCACCAGCTACATGACGAACGCGCCGATGGTGGATTATCTCTCCGCCGCCGGCAACTATGGGTACGATGCGCCGCTCTACATCTCGCAAGGCCGCATTGTCGGCCTGCGCCTGGTCCCCATGGCGCGGGATCTGCGCTTCGCGTGGGAGGAGATGCCGCAGCAAGTGTTGGACGTGCAGAAGCAGAAGATGCGCGAGAGCCTCCATTCAGCGCTTATCGGCTGGGCCCTCTCGACTGGCGAGGGAGCGGACTACACTGACAACCTGCCGGAGCAGTGCCTTCACCCGGTAGGCCACTGGTATGAGATTCCCAACATGCTGCGCAACGGGACGCTGGCGCGGCTGCTGGATGAAAACCCGGCGGTGCAGCATCTGCTGTTTCACAACATCGATACGCTGGGCGCGTCGCTGGATCCCACGCTGCTGGGCCTGCATATCGAATCGGGCGCAGCGATGACTGCGGAAGTGATCGCGCGCGAAGTGGAAGATCGCGGCGGCGGTCTGGCCCGGATCGACGGCAACGTGCGGCTGATCGAGGGCATGGCGCTGCCCGACGAGCGGCTGGAATTCGAGCTCTCCTACTACAACAGCAACACGATGTGGATCGATGTGGCACGCCTGCTGACTGCCTTCGGGCTGACTCGCGACGATTTGCGGGATGAGGTGAAGACCACGGCCGCCATCCGCCACATGGCCGGCCGCATGCCCACCTACGTCACGCTCAAGGACGTGAAGAAGCGTTGGGGGAAGGGCCAGGAAGACATCTTCCCGGTGATGCAGTTCGAGAAGCTGTGGGGCGACATGACGGCGCTGCCGGATCTGGCTTGCTCCTACGCCGTGGTGCCGCGCATGCGCGGTCAACAACTGAAGGACGTGGCGCAGCTGGATGGCTGGCTGCGCCACGGCTCGGCCGCTTACGTGGATTCGCTTTGCGAGTGGTGACCCGGCTTGCGCAGCCACGCATAGCAGTGGTTGCCGAGGCGCGAACCGTATTCGCTATCTGTCAGCCAGAGGTCCAGATAGCGCAGCGGCCACAGCAGAAGAGTGAGCACGCCGTGCGCGGCCATGCGCCACCAGCGCCACGGCAGCAGCATCTTGGCGAACTCCATGGTGAAGAGAATCCAGGTGGCGGCGGGTCCGGTGCGCCATCCGGTTTTTACCACGGTGAGTCCGCCCGCCATCAGGCGCAGCCCGTCCGGGGTGAAGCGCCGGAAGTCCTTCGGGTACTCGTGAAACGGATGGCAGAACGGGGTGACGACGTGCGCATAGCCGCCGGGCGCCAGCACGCGTTCGATCTCACGCATCACGCGATCCGGGAGTTCGACATGCTCCAGCACGGCGTCGCACTCCACGCGCTGGAAGACATCGTCGGCAAAGGGGAGTTCGTGCGCATCGGCACGCACGTCCACGCCGGGCATGGCGAAGAGATCCAGGTTCACATAGCCGGGGACGCGCCGCCGGGCGCCGCCGATGTAGAGGTTCCAGCGCCCGAGGGGCGCATCGATGTTCAGTTCGTCAGGGTTATGGAGATAGGGTTCGGGCAGCCTCAACGAAGCTGCCCCGTGATCTCTTTGGCCCGCTCGTATAACATGCCGGTTTCGCTGCCGCAGCCGACAAAGAGCATGCCCATTTCCTTCCAGCGTTTGGCCAGCGGCACGTTGCGGGCCTGTGCGCCGGGCACCACGCCGTGGGCGATGCAGCTCTCCACGATCTTCTCGACCGCGGCCAGCATTTTGGGATGTTCGAACTCGCC
>CAYVDY010000824.1:0-2541 GCA_964450255.1 uncultured Candidatus Solibacter sp.
ATTGCCGGAGTTACAAAGCTGCCGCCGCGATCAACCGTTGGCGGCGGCTCGTAGGTTGAGGCCTCATAACTCGCGGTCACCAGTTTCCGCGCGGTGCCATCATGAATGCTGGCAATGCGCAGTTCGCGTGGGCCCAGTGTCACCACATCGCCGGGCTCAAAGGCCAGGTGATGTGGCGCCAGCGAAAAACCTATGCTCTCCCGCCCGGACCAGTTTTCCTGCAGCAGCACATGGGCCCGTTGCTGGGCAATGGCCTGGGTTGTGGCGCAGGGCAGTTCAAGCACAATTTCACGGGCACTTTCGCCACGGGTTTTGCGCGCCTCGACCACGGCATTGCGATAGTCGTTGGAGCTCTCCGCATAAAGCAGCCGCACACTGTTGGGCAGTTCGGTTTCCTGGGCGCGGCTCAGGGTGAAGAGCGGCGCTGCCGCATCGGTCTCCACATAGTCATCATCTGTCAAGGTTAGAACGCTATCCCTCTTGCGGCTGCGGAATTTCAAGATGCCGTCGGACTCGACCGCATCAAGGGCGAAGGCCACGAGAAGGCTTTCCAATGCGTCACGAGCCGACATGGGGCGTTCGATCAGGAAACCGTCAACCAACCCGGCGCTATCCTCGACCTCAACGGCGCTCAGGCCATAGTCTTCGCAGACCTCCGCGATAAGCTGGTCCAGGCCAACCGCTCCTATGCGGCCATTCAGCCAGTGGCCGCGCGCATAATTGGCGGCATCGGACCAGATATCGCCGCGCGCCGGAAAGGCGGGGAAAGGCCGCGCGTCCCAGGCCCAGAAGAACATGCGTTCCGCGTCCACCATGGCTTCGCCATAGACAGAGGACACGGGATTATGCGCGCCCGAAGCACTCCAGTACTCGTCGATGGCGGAAACGAATTTAGCCTGCAGCAGATCATCGCGCGCTCCACTGGAGTAATGCGGCATAGCGCTTTCCGATGACTTCGCATCGAAGAAGGTGTTGGGCTGGTTGGTGCCCTTGTCGATGGCGGGGCAACCGACCTCGGTGAACCAGATGGGTTTTGACTGCGGCACCCAGCCCGTGGGCACGGCGGCTTCAACGCCCAGCGGCCGATTGTAATGGGCATTGCTCCACCAGGATTTCAAATCCTTGTTGCGGAACACCCAGGCCTTGCCATGGGCCCCGTCGGTGATGGCCGTGCGCGTTTGCGTGTTGCGCGCCGTTTCATCGGCGTAATGCCAGTCAAAGCCTTCGCCGCCGGCAATGCCCGATTTCAGATAGTCCGCGTTGTAGATCGAGGTTGCGCCGGCCAGGCGGTCCAGATGGTTCTTGCCATCGCGCCAGTCGGTGAGCGGCAGGTAGTTGTCGATGCCGATCACATCTATGCCTGCGCTGGCCCAGAGCGGATCGAGATGGAAGAACACATCGCCGCTGCCGTCCTGCGGATGGTGGCCGAAATATTCGCTCCAGTCGGCGCCATAGGTAATCTTGGCACTGGGCAGAATGGCCTTCACGTCGGCGGCCAAGGCCACGAGTGCCGCCACGAAGGGATAGGCGGTTGCCGATGAGCGGAGCGTCGTCAGCCCGCGCAACTCGCTACCAATAACAAATGCATCGACTCCCCCGGCGCTGGCGCAGAGATTGGCATAGTGCAGGATGAAGCGGCGATAGCTCCATTCTGCCGGACTGGGCGTCACGGTTCCCACAAAAGTCTGCACCTGCGTGGCCGCCGCCGCTGTCTTGTCCACGCTTGGCGGATCACAGGTGATACGGCCGCGCCACGGGTAACCCACCGTATCCATCAGCACGAAGGGATAGAAAACGATTTTCAGCCCACGCTCGCGCAGATCCTCTATGGCGCGCCTGACGGAGGCATCGCTCGGCGTCCCACCATAGGCAGGCCGCCCCTCATAGGTGCTCACCACATGGGCGGCGGCGCGGCTGTTCCCCGCAACGCTCCACGCCTCGGGCTTTGTCACCTTCGCGGCGCTTTCAACGCCGGGCCTGAGCTGGCAAACGCCGCAGCGCAGATCCGTGCCGAACCATGCCACCACGAGGGAGGCCGCCTTAAGGTTGGCACAGTCCGCCGTCAGATCGTCGATGGAAACGGTCCAGTCGCTGCGCTCGGACGAGACATGGGCGTTTTCCGTGGTGGTCACACCAGCGCTCACCTTGCGGGTGATGATCGTCGTGTCGTAGCCAAATTCGGTGCTGCCCGGAATGATGTTGACGGCGCGGATGTGGTTCGCAGCGCCTCCCGAAGATGAAATCACCTCAAAGGAAAGCTGCGGCAGGCGGTTGCCGAAGCTCTCCAGCGGCAGCCGCTCGAACACGATATAGGCCAGCCCGCGGTAGGCCGGGGCATGGCCCGCACCCTCCTTGGCCACGATCAGGCTGTCGGCGTCCTGATCCTCGAGTCCACGATAAAACCTCGTGGTGAATGGCGTGATGTCGATTTCCTTGCCGTCGGCCCAGACGCGGCCGATGCGGTCCACCACGCCTTCGCACAGGCCCACGGCGAAATTGGCGAAGTAGGAATACTCCGTCGTCTTGGTTTTCGGACCGCCC
>CAYVDY010000825.1:0-2541 GCA_964450255.1 uncultured Candidatus Solibacter sp.
CAAATATGCCAGCAATTCCACCTCGGATCCGGGCATAGATTACTAATAGCAAAGGAGGAGTCATGATCACCAGACGACTATTCTTGAAAGCAACTGTATGGGCGGGGGCACTGCTGCTGCCTTGGAAGTGGGGCAGCCGGCGCGCGTACGCGCAGCCAATTCCTGGCGGCAACCTCAATCCCTTAACCGTCCCGAAGTACCAAATGCCGCTAATCATCCCGCCGGCGATGCCGAGAACCGACCAGATCAAGGTCAAGGACGGCGGGCAAGCCGACTATTACGAGATCGCCGTCCGCCAGTTCCAGCAACAGATCCTGCCCCTTAAAGATATTAATGGCGACACGCTGAATCCGACAACCGTGTGGAGCTACGGCTCCGTCAATCACCCCGGTACGTTCAACTACCCCGCATTCACGATAGAGGCCGGGTATGGGAAGCCGGTGCGCATTAAGTGGATCAATGGCCTGGTCGACGACCAAGGCAGATACCTGCCGCACCTGCTGCCGGTTGATCCTACCTTGCATTGGGCGAATCCGCCCGGCGGCCCAAGGGGGCGCGACATGCATCCGGTGCTAAATGCTACGCCTGGGCCTTACACCGGTCCGGTTCCAATCGTCACCCACCTCCATGGCGGACACACGCACGAGGACAGCGACGGCTACACGGAGGCATGGTATCTCCCGCATGCAAAGAACATTCGCGGCGACTTCGCTCGCTTCGGTTCCAAGTACCGACACTTCCAAGCGAAGGCCCAGGCCCGCTTCGGACAGGCGTGGACACCCGGGTCGGCCGTGTTTCAGTACGAGAACGACCAGGATGCGGCCACTCTGTGGTACCATGACCACACACTCGGCATGACCAGACTGAACGTCTACGCTGGCCCGGCCGGCTTCTACCTCATCCGTGGAGGAGACCGCGACGTTTTGGACGGCGTCCTCCCCGGCCCCGGCCCAGGGGTGGGAGCCGATCCCTTCGGGAGATTCTACGAGATCCCCATTGCCATTCAGGACCGCTCGTTCAACGCCGACGGATCACTGTTCTATCCCAACAGCCGCGCGTTCTTCGACGACTATGAGGGGCCGTACTTTCCCCACACCGAGGTGCCGCCAATCTGGAATCCGGAGTTCTTCGGAAACACCATGGTCGTCAACGGCCACACTTGGCCGTATCTTGAGGTCGAACCGCGCCGATATCGCTTCCGGCTTCTGAACGGCTGCAACTCGCGTTTCCTCATTCTCAAGTTCAGCGATCCGAAGCTCACCTTCTGGCAAATTGGTGCGGACGGGGGCTTCCTGCCTGCCCCGGTGAAACTGAGCCAACTGCTGATGGCACCCGCCGAGCGAGCCGACGTCATCGTCGACTTCACGGGTTACACGGCCCGGACGGAGATCATCCTCCAGAATATCGGCCCGGACGAGCCGTTCGGCGGCGGGGTTCCCGGTGTCAATTTCCCGGTCGCTGACTCGAGCACGACCGGCCAAGTGATGCAGTTCCGGATCGTTCCCCTCACGGCGCCAGATTCGAGCACTCCACCCGATCAGCTCGTGTTGCCAACGTTCACGCCCCTGGGGCCGCCGACCAACACGCGGCAGGTTTCGCTCAACGAGAAGGCAGCCGAGTTGCCAGGCTTCGATGGGCCTGTGGAGGCCAAACTCGGGATAGTCGACGAGAACGGGGAGCCAATACCGCTCGATTGGGAGAACCCGATGACCGAGAATCCGGCCTTGGGCGCCACTGAGGTGTGGGAGATACACAACTTCACCGAGGATGCCCACCCTATCCACATCCACGAAGTGCAGTTCGAGGTGGGCGATCGGCAGCCGTTTGACGGAGCTGCTTACGGGCCGGAACTCTGGGAAACGGGATTCAAGGACACAGTCATCGCCTATCCGGGCGAGATTACCCGGGTGAAGGCGCTGTACGATCGTCCCGGACTCTTCGTCTGGCACTGTCACATCCTCGAGCACGAGGACAACGAAATGATGCGGTCGTATTTCATTGGCCCCTTGTCCCCGCCTGCTACCGATGACGTATAGCGCCGATTGGAGACCGTCAGCCAAGAGCCTTGATCAGTTCGCGTTACTTGGGGGTTTAGGGAGCAATGGAACGTAAAACTCGGTTAAGCATCTGCGTCGTTGGGGTTGCGCAATGGCCGCAGCTCGCCTCGAGTAACCGCCTCGGGCACTGCGAAAGAGTAGCCGTCCCAACAAATTTATGTGCCGCTCATGAACGAAGGGCGACAACCGCGCGACATCTTCATCCCGTACCGGGTAGCCTCCCTGCCTTAGCTACGCAAGCACCGCGTCGATGTAGATCGTGTTCCACAACACGATGATGTTGACCACCAGACCAAGGAGCACCCAGCTCCAGAATCGCTTCTGCCCGACGCTGAAGCTCAAACATAAGGAGCGCATCGGAGCGCGCCACACACGTAGTACCACACACCCAAATGCCTTATCAGCGTGTTATGAACTGCGAGAATGTGACGGATGATGCCAAGCCAAAACTGCGAACACTCCACGAAATATTGAACCCGTTTGA
>CAYVDY010000826.1:0-2519 GCA_964450255.1 uncultured Candidatus Solibacter sp.
CCGCAGTGGGACCGGCTCACCGGGCTGGCGGTGTCGGATGACGGGGTGGATGGCACCCTGCTTGCGCCGCACCAGTTTGGCGCGGCCGGCGTCGAACAGCTTCTCGGCGCGCTTGGGGGAGATGAAGTCGATCAGAGCACCGTCGTAGCGGTACAGCGGAATTGGCACACGTCACCCTCGACGCTGTTTTCCGCTGTTGGTGCTCTCGAGGGCTTATTGGCTGTGTGGAAACACTTCGCCTGGAGCGGATGCGGGAAGGAGTTTTTCTGGAGTGTCCCGACACTCCCTATGGATGGCGCGTGACCACGCCTGACACGATTCTCACATTGAACAGAATCGCTGTCAAATGATTTTCGCGAGGTTCTTCGCGAGGCCGCGCGCATCGCCGAGTTGACGCACGCACTCAGCGCAATGAAACCGATACACGACTGGTGAAATCGCCGTTCAACTGGCCCTTGCATTCAGCCGTTCTTCGGCCGAGCAGGCACCCTTGATCACTAGTCCCGCTAAGGAGATAATCGGAATCTCGGCTCAGCCGCACGCTGTCCGAGGCAAAGCAATGCCTAGACTTCCAGATTGTACAGTCGGCGAGAGAGTCCTCATCAAGGGTCGCCCGCTTCGGTTTTCTTTTTGGCCGGTTCACAGAGGAACACGCCGGTTCGGACTGCAGTCGAACCTGTTCGCCATCGACCCATGGAACCTCATTCGCGAGAGAATTCGTCAACGGTGCCCACCGCTCGCAGTTCCAGAAGCGACTTCAACCCTGGATCAAGCCGCCGATTTCTTTAGATCTTCTCAGCATTCGGACATCTCGGCCGCCAGACCTCTACAGCTCTATTACTGCTTCATGAATCTCGTCAAGTCACTCATCCTGACAAAGGGACGGCTGCCGACGTTTGACAGGGCTCAACACGGACTCAGCGAGCGACTTGGCCCCGGCGGCACGGAGCTTAGGGACGCCTACTTGGACGCGTTCCCTTCGCCAAACACGCGCAACGAGATCCAGGTCTTCGCAGAGTTGCATAAACTACTGTTGGGCGCGAATGTCGCGAGGGGCTCCTCCTACAAGTTGCCAGCACTTCTTCCACAAGTGCTTCCCGGTCATCGGTTGTGGGCTGAGGCTGCCGGCAAGCAAGAGCGATTCATCTCTGTCCATGAAATCCGTATCATGGAAAGCTCCGCCAACAAGGAACTGTGGGTCGAGTTCGTCTTTGTTGCTGACGATCTCACTCGATTCGGGATCACTCACAAGCGCCTCCTGGATGAGACACAGTTGGCCCCCTCATTTCGTGAGGTAAAGTCCGAGGAGGAATTCGAGGGTCGCCGTCTCATCCGGTTCGAGCAAATCACTAAGATTGCTTATACCCATCGAGCCGCTGACGAAGTCCAGCAATTGGTCGAAACGGTTAAGCCTTTCACGTGGGTGACCGTCAACGCGTCACAGCCATACCGCCGCTACTACGTCTACCTTGCACCTGCCACTGATCGGCAGGATCTTCTGCCGCAGCTCCTGTCAATCTACGCGATAACGTACTACCTTGGATCGATCACCCGCTATCGCCCTCAGCACTTTCAGAAATTGCTCGCTGGCTCGTTCGGCCCGCGGATCGAGGAGTTCATAAGCGTCCAACCGATGCAATTCGTGTACCTCATCGCCTCGGAGTTTGCCGAACAGGAAATTACTCGACCTGCGCTCGTTTGAGGCCATCCCCGATGGGGAACGATTCGAGCCGCCATGTCACGGCGGCGGGTTGCAGTACTGTCACAGCCCTGATCTTCGGCTGGATCTTTGAGCTTGGCTGCCCATGGATGGCCTCTGTGCGTCGGCAGAGTTGTCGACGAATCTGCTCCGCTGGACCCATTCCGGAGCAGACCCACGACGTAGGCAGCGTCCACTTCTCCGGTTCGCCCAACGGGCACGCCCGCTGTTCCGTGACGATCGACCACGATGCCTGTGGTCCCGCGGAGCATCCCTAGCCGTCCGTCCTCTAGGCAGAATAGGCGTAGCCACACTTCTGTCGGGAGGCCAAATGCAGCGCGGGGCCATGGGGTCATCGGGGTTCCATATATAGGGCGGGACGTTTTTCGTCTCCAGTTTCGCGAGACGAAGAAAGTCGAAAACACGTCCCCATCGGTCCCATGGTCACCAAGTGAAGAAGGCTCATCACGTTGGCCACGGGGGCGTCGAAACGGGCGTGAATACCACGCCCCCATTTGTGGTGTGGACCTGTTTTGGACCTAAAGTTGGACCTAAACCGGGGTGGTTGAGGTCGGTGGGGTCTCTAAGTCTTTGAGAAGTTTGGTCGGGCCGCCGAGATTTGAACTCGGGACCTCTTGCACCCCAAGCAAGCGCGCTAGCCAGGCTGCGCCACGGCCCGAACCGGGGAACGAACATCTTGAGTATCGCACATCACCGCCGCGCTGCGCTGATTGATGACAAAAGTTGCCGCGGAGGGACAGATTGTCCCGGCCCCGCCCGCTCTGCCCCGCCATTGCCCAACAAACACGTGCAATTCCAG
>CAYVDY010000827.1:0-2518 GCA_964450255.1 uncultured Candidatus Solibacter sp.
TGGAGGGGACAACCATCGGTCGTGATGATCAGGCGTTTCCCACGGAAGCGGAACTGGAGAGACGATTCGTGGAGTTGTTTCAGCAGACGGCGGGAATGCCGCTGGTCTGGTGCTCCGGCCAGAACATCGACAGGCTTGTGACGGTGATGCGGGGGTGCGTCAAGACAGGACGTCAGTTCATCATCGACATGTACACCGCTCATTTCTTGAGGGCGACGGGTAACGAGCGGCTGCCGCAGGCGGGGTGGAATCGCATCAAGGTCTGTCTGCCGGATGCGCAGCGCCGGCAAGTCATCCGGCGAGGCGAGTTCGACATCGCCAAAAGCTATCGAGCCTCGCGGATTTATCCGGAGCAACTTGCGCAGGCTGCCGCAACGTCCGTCATGCTATTCCGTCCGAGCATGATGAATGACATCGAGAGAGCCTCCTGTCTGGGAGAAGCCCGGCTCATCTGCTCGCTCTGGCCAAGCTACCTGAAAGACGCAAAGCAGCAGCCCTTCGAGGGACCTTGTTGAGCATCATTCGACAGTCGGAACTCGCGAAATCGATATTTGAGGTCAAGTCGTAGAGCACTTCCATCGTTTATCGTGCTGGCGTCGAACTCGCCCCTCAGCGACGCCGGCAAAACTGGCGCGCCAGGCAGCGATCACGGCGGGCCCGTCGCACCAGGGGACGGTGGCTCAGGATCGGGCCAACTCGTCGGTGGTAGAGTCTCCATTGTCTTCAGGCCATGAATCCGACCTGCGATTCGCGCATACGGTTGCGGATCGGAGCCACGGAGAGGAATCAGCCGAGTGTGCCGTGCCTCATACACCCCGGACATCGTCCAACGTTCGCCAAAGCCCTGGGGCGGGTCGATCCTATCACAGTCCGTAGTCACAAACTCCGCACTACCGTTCTGATCCAGGTCCCGGATGATCACTGGCACAAATGGGAACCTGGTCGAATTGGCCGGCATCATCGTGGAGATCTCCCATGGGGCGGGGCGACCCTGCTCATCGATCAGCAGCAACGCAATATCGACACTGTTGATACAGCGTCCATTGCCGGGAAAGTGCATCGCAAACAGAAGATCCCTGCGCCCGTTGGCGTCGAAGTCCGCGGTCCATACTTCAGTCCATCCCAGACCGCCCACTTGAGACAACCGAACCTGCCAGGCTTTACCCTGCGCGTCGCGACCTACCACGCGAAGCGTTCCTGTCGTGCGTTCGGGGCTAACACGGGCGATGCCCAGATCGGCGGATTGCCTCTTCTCGTCGCTGAATTGATTTCCGAGATTGCCGACTTCGTCGACATACTTCATTGGAAACCGCGCCTGCGCATAACCGAGCGTTGTGCCAAAACCTAAACAAACGACTAACGGTACAGCGGTTCGCACGACTCCACCCTAACATGTGAACGGTGGAAGTGGCCTCTGACTTAGGCGGGAAATGGTTCAGCTACAGAGGCCGAATCTCCGTAAGCTGACTTCATCGGGGACAGTTGCGGGGCTGCTCCTGCCCAGGAGGCAGCCGAACTGGAGAGTTGGTGGCAGCCGGGCGCGCGGCACGGCCGGAGTATGGGCCGGGCGTTTATCCCCTGATGCGGAACGCGGCCTCCTTGATAGCGACTCCAGCGATCTCGATGCGGCTGAGGTCGCGGGTTCCCACGCCCAGTTCTTCTGCGAGTTTCAGCGAACTGTCGCAGCGTTCAAACGGCGGTGTGCCGCGGTCGGCCATGGGGTCAAAGCCCATCAGCGCGGTCCCTACCGCGTCGGCGCAGACTGCGTTGGTGCCCGCCACCAGCAGGCCGGGGCGCTTGGCTCCGAGGCGTCCGCCGTTCCATGGGCCTTCTCCGCCGGACATGGTGTAGATGCCGTCGATGATGGAGATGTGGATGGGGCGGGCGGCGGCGATGTCGGCGACGATGCGGGGCATGCGGTATTTGTCGTCACGCGGGGACTTGGGGTCCTTTTCCTGGGGCGCGGACTTCGCGGGGCCGCGCAGGCCGGAGTGCATGATGGTGCCGCGGCCGCCCTGGGTGCCGTTTTCGTCGGGACCGTCCTTGCCGGCGTGGTCGCCGTAGATGGTGAGGGGCGTGGCGCCGAACATGTTCTTCATGGCGAGCGTGATGCCGCAGGTGGCGTGCTCCTTCAGCTTGGCGATAGAGACGAGAACGTCACACTCTTCGTAAGCGGGGTGGAGATCGAAGCCTGGCAGGAGGTGGCCGCCGCTGGGCGTCATGAAGCGTGCGTACTGCTTGGCGCGGCCGAGGAAATTGGTGTTCACCATTTCCACGCGGGAGGCCGCATTGAGGAGATGGGTGGGATCCCAACCGGCGTCGATCATGAACTCGTCGAGCGGGTCGGCGGAGGAGAAGCAGCCCTCGACGATGCGGATGCGGCGGGCGCCGGCTTCACCCATCAGGCGGACTGTGGCCCCAACAACGGCGGGGTGGGTGTATTGGGCGTGTTCGGCCGGGATATTGCCCATGCGCATGGTGGGCGTGCGCGACCAGTACGGCTGGAGCGGCCCGCTGG
>CAYVDY010000828.1:0-2517 GCA_964450255.1 uncultured Candidatus Solibacter sp.
CCCGCGCGGCAGGTGTCACGGTGGCACTGCGGTCGGGCGGGGGAACGGGGGGGCACGATTGAAGCCGCTGGTGGGGGCGCGCGGGCTCCGTTTTCAGTACGACACCGGGTTGGGGGCGCTGCGCGGAGTCGATTTTCAGTTGCAGGCCGGCGAGAGTGTCGCCGTGCTCGGGCCGAATGGTTCCGGGAAGACGACCTTTCTGCTTCACCTCAACGGAATTCTGCGCGGCGAGGGGGAACTCCGGATCTGCGGTTTGCCGCCGGAGCCGCGCCACCTTCGCGAGATCCGACGCAAGGTGGGATTCCTATTTCAGGATCCCGAGGATCAGCTTTTCCGCGCAACAGTCCTGGACGACGTCTGCTTCGGGCCGCTCCAGGCTGGATTGTGCCGCGCCGATGCCGAGGCGCGCGCCGCCCAGGCTCTTCGTCAAGTGGGGTTTCTGGAAGGATGGGCTCGCCCGCCGTATCAACTGAGCGGCGGCGAGAAGCAGCGTGTCGCTCTGGCCGGCATCCTCGCGGTTGATCCGGAGATCCTCGTGCTGGACGAGCCCACCACGCATCTTGATCCGCCCGCACGGCGGCACCTGGCCGAGTTGCTGGCGGCGCTGCCGCAGGCCAAGATCGTGGTCACGCACGACACGGCCTTTGCGCGTTCGCTGTGTTCGCGGGCGATCTTCTTCGAGGCCGGACGCGTGGTAACGGATGCCGCAGTGGCGGACGTGATCCGCCTGCACGGCTGGGAAACCTGACTACTTGCCGTTATGCTTCCTGCTGCCTACGGCATTGTGCCGCAGGGCGTTGTCCAGGGCTTCGCAGAAGAAGTACTCGCCCCACATCACGCTCTCGTCCACGCCCAGCGCTTTGTGAATGTGATAGACGCCGCCCTTGAGGGTTCCTTCCCACTTGGCGTCGTCCTTGGCTGTGTGCCTTTCGCAGAGGGAGCGGAGGATCCGGAGGGCGCTGGAATAGTAGTAGAAACCCTTCACCGGATCCGGAAGCTGGCGGCACAACCGGAGAAGTCCAGCGGCTGCGATAGCAGCGGCTGAAGTGTCGAGAAGATGCCGGTTGTCTTCCGGCGCCTGGAAGTCCCATGGCGGAATTCCATCGGGGTTGGTGTGGGTCAAGTAGTAATCGGCGCAACCCTGGGCGGTGGAGAGGAAACGCGGGTCGCGGGTGTACTCGTAGCAGCTATTGAAGCCGTAGAGCGCCCAAGCGAGGCCACGGGACCAGCAGGAATCGCCACGGAAGCCCTGGTGGGTGGTCTGACGAAGGAACTCGCCGGTCTGGAGATCGAATAGCCCCTCATGCGCCGTGGAGCCGTCGCCGCGTACCAGGAAGCGGCGCGTGGTTAGCGCGTGGCGAATGGCGATCTCGCGCAGCTTGCGATCGTTGGTCTCGCGCGCGGCGTAGAAGATGATCGCCACGTTCATCATGATGTCGATGAAAATGGAGTCTTCGCTGACGAACGAGCGCAGGTACTGGCCCTTCTCCTGGAACCGCTGAGCCATGGTCTTGCCGGCCTGCACGATTACGTCGTTGAGTTTGGGATCACGCTCCAACTGCAGCCACCGGTGGTAGGTGGAAAGGAAGATGAAGCCCAGGTCGTGGACGTCCTTGTCGTGCTGGCGCGGTTCCAAGGGCCTTGAATACTCGATGGCCTTATCCATCCAGTAGGCGCTGGGGCTGCCGGCCTCCACCGCACGGCGGTGGAAGATCCACATCATGCCGGGCAGGAAGCCGTCGCACCAGTGAGTCCAGGCCGGACCATCGTGCTTCCATTTCCCGTTCTTGGTGTAGATGGGATAGAAGCCAGGGTGCTTCTCCACCAGACGCTTGACCTGCTTCTCTGCGAACGTGAGCGTGTCCGCCAGCAGGGTACGGTCGATTTCGGGTCCAAATTGAATCACGGCTATTGATCTCCCCGTGCTTCCAGAGTACGCCAAACCATGGAATACCCGCTTGTCAGCTTCGGACGATTACCGCGCAGCAAAAGCAGCGACGAGCCCTTGGCAGCCATTCCGATCTCTGCCGGCGGCAGGCGTAGATCTGGCCTGACGTTCGTGAACGTGGTTTGTATGGTGCGTTCGAGCAACGGTGTCTCCAGCGTCGCCGGGAATGCGCCGGTCTTGTTTTCGAAGCTGATTCGCAGGGGGACGATGGCCACGTAACAGTGCGCGAACGGGAAGTCGCGGCAGACCATCTGATCCAGCCGCGCGTCGACACGGGCGCCTTTCGGAACAATGACGACACCATCGCGCTGCGCGTTCTTGGACACCTCGAAGCGCACGGCGTCTCCGGTGGCGGCCTTGCTGAGATCGACAGTCTCGGCCAGTTTCATCGAGACCGCCAGGCTCTTCGGCAGGGTCACCACGACTTGCGCCTCCACGGGCTTGGCGTCGGGCGCGGGCTCTTCGAAGATGAGCGTGGATTCGCCGGAGTACTGTTTGCATCGCGAGAAAACGGTCTTGTTGCGGCTCTCGCCGCCCTGCACGCCGCTGAGGGTCATGTCCATCATGAT
>CAYVDY010000829.1:0-2512 GCA_964450255.1 uncultured Candidatus Solibacter sp.
TGATGCGTTCCTGCAGCTCGCGCATGGCACCTTCGATATTTCCTGGCTCTTGAGCACTGTCGCGCTCCCGCAACCGGCGCATGTGTTCGTGGACGCCGTTTAGTTCACGTTTGAGCTCCTCGGCCTTGTCAGGGTGTCTATCGCCGAGCTCGCGCAGTTGGCTCTCGATCGCTGCGGCTCGTTCCTCCAATTCCTTGATGGCACGCTGAACACGCTCCTTAACGACACTCTCAACAGAACGGCCTTCTGTCGCCTGAGCCGTTTCCTGGGTCGACTCCTGCGCCGCCTCGGTCGTTGCCGGCGCGGCGCCCGGGGAATCAACGGCCCTCGCGTCCTGCGACAGTGACAGTGACACTAAGAATGGAACCACGACAGCAGCGGCCAAGGAACGCCGCCACGACAGCTTCAGCAGGTTCATATCCAACTCTCCTCGATCAAGTGCGGCCTGAGATCGGACCCAGGCGGTAGTAAGAAACGTCGTAAGGACCAATACCGTGACCAACGCGTACTTGGTCAGTGCGTGCGGTTGGCGACCGGTTGTGGGCGGGAGGTTTCGTGCCAGCGTCAGCAAGCGCTCAACGCGGCGCCACAAATGTGAGCGATAATTTGATCCCTGAATCGGCAGCCCGGCCAACTCATTCCTGTCCGCTAAACGGCGACCCATTACCACGAGACACTCCGCGAGTGTCTCCGGCCCGTCGGGAATGACGAGGCTTCCGTCATCGGCTGCAGACTCACAGGCCTCCCGCAACTTTGCGCGAGACCACCAGGACAGAGTGTGCCACCACAGCACGACACAGGCCGCGTCAGCGAGGCACATCCAGAGTGCATCCCCAGCAGCCAGATGCGCCACTTCGTGTGCTAGCACGGCCCGCTGCTGACGCTGGTCGTATTGCGCAGAGAACGTAACGGGCAACACAAGCGTTGGATTGAGGACGCCAAACGTCGCTGGCGTTGGAAATGAGTCGCACTCGATGACGCGAAGTCGACGACGGACCCCTAATTGCGATGCCAACTGCGGCAGGGATTCCGGCCAGCAAGGTTTGCCAACTGGCTGCGACCTTCGCGTAAGCAGCCAGAGTCGCAGCCGTCGACAGCCCAGTCGCCATGTCACCGCCACGCAACCTGTGCACCACACTGCGAGCAACCACATTTCCCATCGGTGGGCAATTGCGCTGCTCGCGGGACCGGTGGCCGCAGGATTTGCTGTCAAAACTGCGACGCAGGAATCCAAGGCATCGCCTGGATGGGTTTCAGACACCAGAGAACTAGATGCGACGGTACTGGAAGTGTCCTCGCCCGCGGTCGTGCCGTGCTGAGCCTGAACGGCAGTTGGGCAGGTGGCCAACGTTCCGGAAGATGGCAGATCCCGGGCCCCGTGCCCGGACAGTTTCCCGGCCCCCGCGAACACCCTGTGGACAACGGCAACGCCCAACCCCAGCGTCTCGCCGACCGCCAGCAACAGCACGGCGAGCGTCGACACCTGCCAGAGCGTACGCCGCCACGCAGTCGACTGGACACGAGTCGCCAGCGCCGTAATCACGCACACCACCGCCAGCGTGCCGGTCAACAGCACGAGAAGCGTTTCGATCACAACATTCGCTGCGAACGGGGCTTCCACCACGGCCACCTCACTAGCGTGATTTCTTGCGCTGCCGAATGAGCTGCTCCAAGCGGTCCAATTCCCCGCGACTGACGTCACGATGTTCGAGCAAATGGGACACGGCGTCGGCCAGGCTGCCGCCGAAAAGCCGATCCACCAAGTCGTCGGACATCGTGCGGGTGACAGCCACCTCTGTCACCGCCGCCTCGTAAATAAAACGCCGGCCATCTTCGTGATGGCACACTAGCCCCCGCGATTCCATTTTCCTGAGCATCGTCGCCACGGTCGTATACGCCAGTTGGTCGTCACCGAGCGCCGCCTGGACCTCGGACACGTTCGCGCGGCTCCGACTCCACAGCACGCGCATGATGCGCAACTGCAGGTCTCCCAGTCGGTGGTTGCGTTTGGCGGTCATGACCGGCGGTGTTCCCTCAGGAGTTCAACTACCGCGGTAATACTACTGCGGTAAGACGTTCGTTGTCAAGTAGGTGCCAGGCGTTCACGTCCCGGATGAGGAACTGTCCGCACTGTGACTCGGCAGGATCGCCGGGTCTTTGACGAGCAGGATGGCCGTACGTGAGTCAAGGACGATCGGCGATGCAAGTGGCCGCCCGCACACATCGCAGTAGCTCTCGGATGTGTCGAAGGTGAAGGATGCGGTCGTCTTGCCCGCATTGACCAACACGACGGCGTGGTCGAATTCTCGGCTCCAGATTGTCGCTCCGAAACGGATATTCTCCCGCGACCGGCCCAGGTCCAGATCGAACTCGCGGTACCAATAGTGCGGGATGTCCGACGAGCCCTCCTTACAGGTCCAATACACCTCGCGTTTCTGATCCGCACGCAGAAGATAGCAGTAGTAGGCGAACAGCGTCTTGCCCACATTGCCCGCCATGCCCGAGGGTTTGG
>CAYVDY010000830.1:0-2493 GCA_964450255.1 uncultured Candidatus Solibacter sp.
GGTCCAGTCCACTGAATAGTCGAGGACCGCATGGGGGTCTTTGGCGAATATCATGCGTCGATACTCCTGGTCTCCACCTGCACCGCGAGGGTGCGATCCTCCCTGCCTGCGGCCAGCTCTCGTTGCTCGCGCCGGACGATGACGCTGCGAACCTCGTAGTCCACGACCAGCGTCCGGGACTCTCGCCGAACAGAGAATCTCCGGTGTGCGGGCGTGAGCACCGCGGACAAGAAGGCAGCGAGGGCCTGCGCCCAACCGGCGGCGGCTCCCGACAGGCCCCGCACGCCGCTGAGCAGGCCCAGCAGGAACGACGCACCCGTCGCCTGGGCGGCCAGCGGTCGCACACGGGCCAACTGTGCGCCCAGGGTGGCCAGCCCTGCCGCGAGGCCATGGAGCCCACGAAGCGCAGTCAGGTGCGCCGAAACCTGCGCAGTCGCCGCAGTGTGGGCCGAGATGGTCCGAACTGCCGCCAGGGAGCCGGTGGTGTTGCCCTGGCCATCACCTTCGCCTAAGAATGCCCGCCGTCGCACCAGCGTGCCGCGCGCTTCAGCCAACCCGATCGCAGGCCCCTCCAAGCGCCGCAGAACCATGAAGCTACCATTGCCGGCTGCCTGTCCGTATAGCACCCCTTCCAGTGCGTTGACTCTCGCACCGCGTCGGAACAGCAGAAGGAGTGACATCGAACCCTACTTCTGGACTGCCATCTCGAAGACCTCCGCGCCGCCCATGCGCTGCAGGAGGATGAAAACGAGCTTCGTCGCTCCGTCCACGAACATAGCCGTCGCCATGCGCTGTCCCACCGCTGCCGTCCCCTGTGGGTAGCGCATGTAGAACGCCGGGCTGAGGACCCGGTTCTTCACATCGAACTTCAGACAGCGCTGGCCGCCGTTGTAGTTGAGGAATGCGAAGCGCCCATTCCCGGTGTAAGGATCCGGGGTGATGGTGCTGCCGGTGGTGAACAACACGCCGCCGGACCCCCCATAGGCGATCGCGCCGGTCCACAGGCCGTTGGCGCCGCCCGCGATGTCAAACAGGTCCAGCGTGGCGACGTTGCCACCGCGGAAGCTGAAGATGTAACTGTGGCGGGCCTGCTTCGCCGCATCGGGCCGCATGAAGAACGATGCGCATGAAACGCAACCCGCGCCCATGGCGGCGGGGCGCGCGCCGAACGTCGAGGTGTCCCATGCGTTGGCGGTGATGTTGTAGGTGAAGGTGTTCGCGTTTGCCGAAGACCAGAGCAAGATGCGATCGCCGTTATTCTCGATCACGAAGACCGCACTCGACGACGGCGTCACCGTCCAGTTGCCCGAAACTGTGTAGACCGCCGAAGGGCCCGCCGTGTGAGAGACGATGTTGCGGCGCTGACCCACGGCTGTCGGGTTCACCGTGTCCTGTACGATCCGGAGCTGGAAGTTCCGATACTCGTTGGCGAGCACTGTAGCGTCACCGCTGGCCGCTTGGCCGGTGATCGTACTCGCCGTGGCCGCCGTCGCCGTCAACTGGCCAAAGTAGCCGTCACCCGGATTCGCATCGAACGGCACGTAGGACTCGTCCAGCCCGACGAAACTGGAGTCGGTGTTGATCGTGGCTGGCAGGTTCGTCGTCGCAAGGTTGCCGGAGAACGTGTTCGTGGCGAGGTCGTAGTATTTCCAGACGCCAGCCGCCAGTGTGCCAGCGCCCAGCAGGTACAGGCGTCCCGAGAGGATCTCGTAGCCATCGCCCGTGGCGGGTGTGAACGAGAGCGGCGAGTCCAGATAGAGCGTGGGCGCGGTCCCGCCCGTGTTGCCGACGATGTAGCGCTCCTCCGTCTTGCCCGACCCACCCGCGCTGTTGCCGATGATCCGGATCTTATGGCCGTTGCTGTTGCCCTTGTTCGCCAGTTGGTTCGGCGCAACAGCGGCGGGAAGCGCCGTGCTCAGGACAACGCTCGAAGTGGTGGCTCCAGCTGCGAAGGTTCCGCGCGGCCCATGCGACGGCATCATCACCGCCCCGGCACCCGCGCCGAACGTACCGGCCAGACCTGGCGAGGCGAGCGTGAACCAGTCGTCGTCCTCCACATCGTAAGCGTGTAGGCCGGTGTTGCTCGCCAGCAAGAACACGTATGCCCCGCGGTCGCTGTTGTTGCGGAGTCCGGCCACCAATTGAGTGCCCGCGCCGGACGCCACTGGTGCGTTGGCGATGGGACGCCATTCTGGAAGGTCGATGAGCGGCTTGAAAGCGAGAGTCGTGGGCATCAGATGATCCTCTGTCGCACGGAGTTGTTCCACAGATTGCGGTCCGTGGGTTTCAAGAGCACGTCCAAGATGGGGAAACCTCCCATCTGGGTTTGGTTCGTCACGGTGCTGACCGTGGTCACGGTGGACACGGTCGCGAGGGTGAGGCTGGCCGTGATGGCATCAAGCAACACCCGCTGGCGGCCGGTGCCAGGATCCTGCGAGATCGGGCGCGTGATGGCTTCCAAAATCGCGTAAAGGGCGGCGTTTAGGTCGGAGA
>CAYVDY010000831.1:0-2493 GCA_964450255.1 uncultured Candidatus Solibacter sp.
TGACTCCATGAAGTCCACCATCGAGCAGGTGGAAGCCGCCGGACTCAGAGACGGCCTTAAGGTCATCATCGGTGGCGGTCAGATGGACGACACGGTGCGCAAGTACACCGGAGCCGACGCCTATGGAGACGACGCCATGGCCGCGGTTGCCTTTGCCAAGCAAGCGGTGGGGGTGGCTTGACGACCGTGGTCTGACAGGACGCCGGGCTGACGCCAGCGCCTGTATTGGCTGCCCGGCTTGCAGGGACGATCGCACAGGGAGCGACTGGCGGTCAGACGTTCCCCCAAGTAGTGCGGCCCCAGTTGACAACGGCAGTTGGTGGACGCGGAAACCGAACCTCCCCCTTCACGGGTTCCGGCGTCCGTTATTGGCTGCTGTTAGGTAGGCGCAACGATTTCTCCTACCTGACAGGGAAGAGGGAGGACTCTCCAAAGACCCCCCGGAGGGTCCTCCCTAATCCGCCTACGATGCGGACGCCAACTCTCAACACAAACCTTCGCGGACGACGCGGCGGCGCACGGTATCATTCGGGTAGGTGATCACTCTCGCATTCAGCCGAAAAGGACGCCCGTGAACAAGGCCACCATAGGTACGCCTCAGTCGCAACCCAAGCGCATGACGGCCGAGGAGCGAAAGGCCCAGTTGGTGGAGGTGACCCGCCGGCTTATCG
This sequence comes from uncultured Candidatus Solibacter sp., assembly GCA_964450255.1. Classification (GTDB taxonomy): domain Bacteria; phylum Acidobacteriota; class Terriglobia; order Bryobacterales; family Bryobacteraceae; genus Paludibaculum. The sequence goes on from CAYVDY010000831.1 coordinate 672, forward strand.
AGTCGCGCGGTATCTCCGGCGCGACGACTGCAAGGATCGCGGAGGCGGCCGGGGTCACGGAGCCCACGCTTTATCGGCATTTCGGCAGCCGCAAGGGGTTGCTTCTAGAGGTCCTGTCCGCGGTGTACGAGGATGCGGCCTTGCTCATCGAAGCGGCACACCATCCGAACGCGCTCGAACGCCTCCGTGAGATCGGAAGGAATCACAACCGGGCGCTTGTGAGCCAGGAGCGAGGTTTCACGGACCCGCTCTACGAATTCGTGTCTGCACCCGCCATCATGGGCTTCCGCGAGGCCATACAGGAAAGAGCCACCGACAAGATCGTTCTGCGATTGGTCGCGAACAGCGACGAGTCCAGGGCGACGGGCACGATTCGCTCCGATGTGGATTCCACGGAGATGGCTTGGCAGATGGTCATGTTCTTCTGGACGGAGGATGTCGCCTACCTCGGAGGTTTCAAGGACCAGGTTCTGCGCTCTCTCTCGCTGAAAACGCTGAATGTCTTGCTTCGGGAAATGGAACCAGATCGACCGGGCGAGACACCGACCTCGTAGCGTCTTGACAGCAACTAGCCCGCGGCGTATACAGTAGTCCATGCTAACGTAGCGTTCACTACTTTGGTGGGAATCCCGCGATGTAGCTGCCAACCCCCACGGGGAGGTACCGGCATGACGAGATACGGCATGGTCATCGACGAGACGCTCTGCAACGGATGCTACAGCTGCTTCCTTGCCTGTCGAGACGAATTCTGCGGCAACGACTACCAGGGCTATTCCGCCCCCCAACCCATGGCCGGGATGAATTGGATGCGCATCGTCGAGAAAGAGCGCGGCCGCTATCCAAAGGTCAAAGTGGCCTACACCTCGATACTCTGCTCACAGTGTGCTGACGCGCCCTGCGTGCAGAAGGCGGCAGGCGGTTCCGTGTACCAAAGGGACGATGGAATAGTCCTCATCGACCCGGAAAAGGCCGTCGGCCAGAAACAGATACTCAACTCCTGTCCATACCGATTGATCGACTGGAAAGCGGCATTGCAGCCCACACACAAGGGCACGTTCTGCGCTCACCTTCTGGACAGAGGCTGGAAGGAGCCTCGATGTGCGGAAGCCTGTCCCACGCGGGCGATCGTATTCGGGGATTTGGACGATCCTGACAGTGAGGTTTCGCGGCTGCTCAACGGCGGGAAGACGAGGCCGCTCAACCCGGAGTATCGCCTGGGCGAAAAGGTCGCCTACATCGGTCTTCCGGCCAAGTTCATCGCGGGTAGCGTCGTCTTTGGAGATACGGGGCGGTGCGCCTCCGACGTCTCCGTGATGGTCTCCGACGCCGGGTCTTCGGAGGTCACGCGGACCAACAACTACGGCGATTTCGAAGTGGACGGGTTGGCGGACAACGCCGAGTACCTCGTGACGATCGAAGCGCCTGAATACGAAGCGGTTCAACTCACCACCAGGACCATCGCGGACATCTATCTGGGTGACATCGTACTCACGAAGTCCGGGACACTCGCCGGCGCCGGGCGATAGGGGGCAGACGACATGGAAGAACAGGTATTCACCAACTGCACCAACGGCGGCCCCATCTCCGTGTACGTGCAGGACGGCAAGATAACCAGGGTTCGCCCGTTGGTCATCGAGCAGGGCGACCTGAAGCCCTGGACCATTGAGGCCGGAGGCCGCGAGTACTCGCCCTGGGAGAAGGTCAACATATCTCCCTGTGTCTACGCCGAGCGGATGAAGACCTACACTGAGGACAGGATCCTCTACCCCATGAAGCGGGTCGATTTCGACCCCAACGGCGAACGGCATCCGGAGAACCGGGG
>CAYVDY010000832.1:0-2490 GCA_964450255.1 uncultured Candidatus Solibacter sp.
CCCCTGCCGGTGGTGGAGGGAGTGTTCTGGGAGTTGCGCGCCCTGTGTGCGGGCGGGGTTGCGGTGGCTTTTGATTACATGGATGCGCAGGTGCGTGAGCTGATCGCGCGTCAGCCCAAATCCTTTGCGATAAGTTTGCGTCGCCGCATCGGCTTGCGCATCTGGCGGCGTATCGGGGAACCGTTTCATACCCTGCTTGACGCGAGCCAGTTGCCCGATTGGTTGCGCACACTGGGTTATGAATTGCGAAAAAATCTGACCCGGGAAACCAAGCGCGACTATCTTTCACCCGAGGAAATGGGCAGCTATGTGCCGGACGGATGGATGAATATCGCGCTGGCACACAGCCTACCCCGTGAGGCATGATCCTGTTCAGGGCGACCCTTGGCATTCCCGGATCAGGTCGCTAAGATGACCCCATTGACCTTCCGACCGTTCAGGAAGAAAAGGCCAAAATGTTTCACACACAAATCGACGAGGGAGACACCATGCGTTGGACCAAGCCTGCTTTTGAAGATCTGCGGTTGGGTTTTGAAGTGACCATGTATATTTTCAACCGCTGATTTTGATCAAGTCTGTGACAGGGCCCGGCCGAACCGCCGGGCCTTGTCGTTTCCGAAAGGCGTGATGGGCGGCAGCGGAGAGCCTCATGCGGATTCATGTCTTGGGTGCGGGCGCCGGCGGGGGCTTCCCGCAATGGAATTGCCATTGCCGCTATTGCGCGGGTTTGCGCGCCGGCGCGATCGCCGCGCGGCCGCGCACCCAGTCGTCCATCACCGTCAGCGCCGATGGCGAGCGCTGGGTGCTGATCAATGCCTCCCCGGACATACGCGCCCAGATCGAAGCCTTCCCGCCGCTGCGGCCGGGCCGGGCGGTGCGCGATACCGGCATTGCGGCGGTGCTGCTGGTGGACAGCCAGATCGACCACGCCACCGGCCTGCTGACCTTGCGGGAAGGCCCGCGTCTTGCGCTCTACACCACGGCGCCGGTGCAGCAGGATCTTTCCACCGGTTTTCCCGTGATTCCCATGTTGTCCCACTACTGTGGCGTGGATTGGCACCCCGTCGTGGCGGATGGTTCGGTCTTTGGCGTGTCCGAGGCACCGGGACTGAGCTTCCAGGCCTACGCCCTGTCCAGCAAGGCGCCACCCTATTCGCCCCACCGCCACGATCCCCATCCCGGCGACAACATCGGCCTGCTCATCACCGACACGGCGACCGGCGGTCGCTTGTTCTACGCCCCGGGCCTGGGCGCATTCGAGCCGCATTTGCACGAGCCCATGTCACAGGCCGACGTGCTGATGGTCGACGGCACCGCCTGGCGGGATGAGGATCTGATCGAGCAGGGCGCCGGCAGCAAACGGGCGCTGGAGATGGGCCATTTGCCCCAGAGTGGACCGGGCGGCATGATCGAACGCCTCGCGGCCTTCCCGCGGGCGCGCAAGATTCTGATTCATATCAACAACACCAACCCGATTCTGGACGATCATTCCCGCGAGCGGGCAATACTCGATGCCGCAGGCATCACCGTCGCCGAGGATGGCCTGGACCTGGTGTTGTGAAGGAGCACGTGATGGCAGCGATGGCGGATGCGCCCTGGTCACCCGAGGTATTCGAAGCGCGGCTGCGGGCCTTGGGCGCGCGCTACCACATCCACCACCCCTTCCATGTGCGCATGTATGGCGGCGCGCTGAACCCCGACCAGATCCGCGGCTGGGTCGCCAACCGCTATTACTACCAGATCAACATCCCGCTCAAGGACGCCGCCCTGATGGCCAAGTGTCCCGACCGGGACGTACGCCGGCACTGGGTCCAGCGCATCATCGACCACGATGGCCGCACGGGCGAGCAAGGTGGCATCGAGGCCTGGATCCGCCTGGGCGAGGCAGTCGGGCTGGACCGCGAGACCCTTGTGAGCCAGCGGATGGTGCTGCCGGGCGTGCGCTTTGCCGTGGATGCCTACGTCAACTTCGTGCGCCAGGCGCCGTGGGAGGAGGGCATCTGCTCCTCCCTTACCGAACTGTTCGCCCCCGAGATCCACCAGCAGCGCCTGCAAAGCTGGCCCGAGCGCTATCCCTGGATCGAAGCCGCGGGTTTGCAGTATTTCCGCAACCGCCTGAGTGAGGCGCGGCGCGACGTGGAACACGGGCTGGCCTTTACCCTGGCCCACTTCAACACCCGTCCTCTGCAGGAGCGGGCGCTCGCCATCGTGCAGTTCAAGCTGGATGTGTTGTGGACCATGCTGGATGCCATGTTGCTGGCCTATGAACAGGACATGCCGCCGGTTTGCGCCTATGGCAGCGAGTTGAATCAGGTTTGGACGAATCTGATCGACAATGCCGCCCAAGCGATGGAAGGCAAAGGGCGGTTGACGATCCGCACCGAGCGCGAGGGCGACAAGGCGCTCGTCAAGATTACGGACAGTGGACCGGGCATCCCGAAGGAGATCATGTATCGGATCTTCGATCCGTTTTTTACGACCAAGGGGGTC
>CAYVDY010000833.1:0-2458 GCA_964450255.1 uncultured Candidatus Solibacter sp.
TCACCGAGAGTCACTTGGGGTCCTAGGACGGCGAAGGCGGCGATGGACGAATTCGCGCCTATCTTGCACGTCTCAACCTGTGCGTTGCGGCTGATCATAGGCGTTCCCTCCAAGCACAGAGCGGTTGAGATTCCGAGGTAGTTGCCAGACAAGCACGCACCTTGTGGGTGAGCCGACCACCCCTGGGGCCTGTTTGGCAATCTTACACCACCACTCGGCCGGGCCGCTTGCCTGGCCGGCTAGATCGTGGCGCCTTGGGCGAGTAGGGGAGTCGGCGCACGGTGGTGTCTAGTCGAGGACTGTCGCACCACCTACACTACAAGTGTCACGCAATGCGACAGGGGCCAAGGAGACGCAATGCCGTTGAGTGAAGTGACGCTTGTTGAATTGCCGCGAATCCCGGATCCCCGGGGGAATCTGACTTTCGTCGAGGGCGAGCGGCATGTGCCTTTCGCCATTCGCAGATTCTTCTATCTGTACGATGTCCCTGGTGGCGAGGAACGCGCAGGCCACGCCCTCAAGACCTGCCAGCAGTTCATCATTGCGATGTCAGGTAGCTTCGATGTCTTTGTAGACGATGGAGTCGAAAACCGTCGTTTTCACCTTAACCGCTCCTATCATGGACTCTATCTTCCGGCGTTGATCTGGCGCGAACTGGACAACTTCTCGTCAGGCTCAGTCTGCGCGGTCCTGGCTTCTGAGGCCTACGATGAAGCGGGCTACTATCGCGACTACTCCTCGTTCGTTCGGGCGACCAGAGGGCTCGACGCGTGAGGGTGCCATTTCTCGACATCGGTTCTGCGTCTGCGTCCATGCGCGACGACCTCGATGAGGCGTACAAGCGCGTGATGGATTCGGGGTGGTATGTGCTGGGTGAGGAGGTGGACGCCTTCGAAGGAGAATGGGCGGCCTATTGCGGAGTCAGGCATTGTGTCGGGGTCGCTAGTGGCTTGGATGCTCTTCACCTCATCTTGCGCGCGATGGGAATCGGTGAGGGCGACGAGGTGATCGTTCCTTCGAACACGTACATTGCCACCTGGCTCGCAGTAAGCCACTCAGGGGCGATTCCGATACCAGTTGAGCCCGACGTGCACACCAACAACCTGGATCCGGCGCGAATCGAAGCCGCCATCACTGGCAGGACGCGAGCGGTCATTGCTGTTCACCTGTACGGTCTCCCGGCCGACATGGACGCGATCGTGGATGTCGCTCGACGGAACCGATTGGCGGTGATCGAGGATGCCGCTCAGGCGCATGGCGCAAGATACACGGGTAGGCGTTGCGGCGGACTGGGCGACGCGGCAGGCTTCTCCTTCTATCCGGGCAAGAACCTCGGAGCACTGGGCGATGCCGGAGCAGTGACGACGAATGACCCTCAGTTGGCCGATCGGGTCCGCGTGTTGCGAAACTATGGGTCGCGTGTGAAGTACGAGAATGAGGTCAGAGGATACAATTCGAGACTCGACACGCTACAGGCGGCGTTCTTGAGGACGAAGCTCAGGCATCTGGACGAGTGGAATAGCCGACGATCGGAGTGCGCGGCTCGCTACTTGGATGCGCTAGCAAGTGAGTCCAGCCTCAGGCTCCCCACGATTACCGCGGGGTCCCAATCGGCTTGGCATCTCTTCGTGGTGCGTCATCGGAAGCGTGACGTACTCAAGAAGGCCTTAGACCGGGAAGGAGTAGCCACTCTCATCCACTACCCGGTTCCTCCGCACCTCTCAGGAGCATACTCGGACAGACGGATCCCTCGCGGCGCTTTTCCCTTGGCCGAGTTCAATGCAGACACGGTTCTAAGCCTGCCCATCGGTCCCCACTTGACCGCTGGGCAACAAGAGATGGTGATTGCGGCCGTGAAGCGTAGCCTCCTTTGCGCGGAAGTCGTTGGTGAGCCGACGCGATGAAAGCGACATCTGCAGCTTCATTGAGGCCTGTGATGCACGGGGCAGATGGGGATGACCACGTCGCGCAAGCGCGGCTTGCGTGAGCGATTCCGTGACTTCTGCAACTTCGGTGCACCAGGGTAGCAGTGAGCACCCCTTGGTCAGCGTGGTGGTCCCCACCTTCAATGGAGAGCGGTTCATCGCCCCTGCTGTATCGAGCAACCTGCGCCAGAGCCATTCCAACCTTGAATTGATCGTTGTCGACGATGGGTCAACTGACGGCACCCTCCGCGCTCTCGAGTCCATTGCGGACGGCCGCGTGAGGATACTGTCGCAGCCCAATCAGGGCATATCAGCCGCGGTGAACGCTGGAATCTGGGCCTCAACGGGGGAGTACGTGGCGTTCATGGGACATGACGACATCTCCTATCCCACTAGGGTCGCGCGACAAGTGGAGTACCTGCAGCGGCACGCTGATTGCGGTCTCGTGGGAACGCAGTACGAGGCAATTGTCGAAAAGGGAGCGGTTCTTGGGCCATTCACCGCGCCCCTGTCCCATGCAGCGATAGTCGAGG
>CAYVDY010000834.1:0-2440 GCA_964450255.1 uncultured Candidatus Solibacter sp.
TCAACACGGACAACATCGACCTGCTGTCGTTCACGGCCCACAAAATGTACGGCCCCAAGGGCGTCGGCGCTCTTTATGTCCGCCGCAAGAACCCGCGCGTTCAGCTCACCGCCCAGATGGACGGCGGCGGCCACGAGCGCGGCATGCGCTCCGGCACCTTGAACGTGCCCGGCATCGTCGGCTTCGGCAAGGCCGCCGAACTCTGCCAGGAACTGATGCCGCAGGAGATTATCGCCCACTCCGCCCTGCGCAACAGGCTGAAGGACAAGCTGATGGCCGAGCTCGACGAGACCTACATCAACGGCACTCTGGATAGCCGGCTGCCACACAACCTCAACATCAGCTTCGCCTATGTCGAGGGCGAGAGCCTTCTGATGGGCATCAACGACATCGCCGTTTCCAGCGGCTCCGCCTGCACATCCGCCACGCTGGAGCCCAGTTACGTGCTCAAGGCCCTGGGCGCCGGCGACGATCTGGCTCATTCATCCATTCGCTTCGGCATCGGCCGCTTCACCACGCAGGAGGAAGTGGACTACACCGCGGACAAGGTGATCGAGGTTGTGAAGAAGTTGCGCGAGCTGTCACCGCTTTACGAGATGGTCAAGGAAGGCATCGATCTTTCCAAGGTCGAATGGGCCGCCCATTAATTCACCGGCAGTAAGAACGCAGAAATCACAGAGGGGATTGGAAGACAAACATGGCTTACAGCGACAAAGTTCTCGACCACTACAATCATCCGCGCAATGTGGGGAGCCTCGACAAGAAGGATCCCAGCGTCGGCACCGGCCTGGTGGGCGCGCCCGAATGCGGCGACGTCATGAAACTGCAGATCAAGGTAAACCCGGACACCGGCATTATCGAAGACGCCCGGTTCAAGACCTTCGGCTGCGGCTCGGCAATCGCCAGTTCGTCGCTCGCCACCGAAATGCTGAAAGGCAAGACCGTGGATGAAGCGCTCCAGATCAAGAATACGGAGATCGTCAACGAGCTCAGCCTGCCGCCCGTGAAGATCCACTGTTCCGTTCTGGCCGAGGACGCCATCAAGGCGGCCATCACTGACTATAAGGCGAAGGCGGTTGTTCCCGCCGCGCCGATGCAAACGGCGTAAGCTGTTAGTGGGGCCTGTCCGCGGGCGGGCCCCGTGTAGTCCATTATCAGGTTGTGTCTATGCCCGAAATCAACGTAACCCCGAAAGCTGTCCAGAAGATTCGCGATGCCTTCGCCAAGCAGGGTGTGGATGGCGGGCTCCGGCTCGGCGTCCTCGGCGGCGGCTGCTCCGGCCTCAGCTATCAGTTCAAGTTCGAGCCCAAGCCCCGGCCCACCGACCACGTCTTCACCTTCGACGGCGTCAAGGTGTTTGTCGACCCGAAGAGCATCGTCTTCCTCGACGGAATGGTTCTCGACTACAAAGAGTCGCTGATGCAGTCCGGCTTTGCCTTTGACAATCCGCACGCCACGAAGAGCTGCGGGTGCGGGACGTCCTTCTCTGCGTAATGTCCACGGCGCACAATTGCTGGCAGTGTGGCACGCCCGATGTGGCGTCTCTGTTTTGCCGGTACTGCAACAGCATCCAGGCGCCGATTCCCAACTACTTCGAGTTCTTCGGGCTGCACTGCCACCTCGCCCTCAATCTGGATCATCTCCAGAAGCAGTTCTATTCGCTCAGCCGGCTGCTGCATCCGGACCGCTACACGCGCCGCAGCGAGCAGGAAAAGCACTACTCCCTGCAGGCATCGTCCATCCTCAACGACGCCTACCGCGTCCTGCGCGACCCCATCCGCCGGTCTGAGTACGTCTTAAAGGAAGCCGGCTTTGAAATCGGCGAGCAGCGCAGCAAAGATGTCCCGCCCGAATTGCTGGAAGAGGTCTTCGAGCTCAACATGGCGCTCGACGAGCTGCGGATGGGCGATACCGAAGTGCTTCCCCAGCTCGATGAGATGCGCCAGCGCTTCCTGGACTTGCAGGGTGAAATCGATGGCGAGCTCGCAATCCAGTTCCTCCGTCACGACTCCCAGTCCGACGACGCCTCGCGCCGTCAAGTCCTCGCCGGCATACGCTCCATCCTGAACCGGCGGCGCTACATCCACAATCTCGTCGATGAAGTTGATAAACAGTTGACCTCGCGCAACGCGTAACAGACGCTCGCGCCCCCCACACATGAGCACCTTTCAAATCGATTTCTCGTCCGTCAACAAGAAGCGCATCGTCGGCATCGATCTCGGCACCACCAACTCGCTCATCGCCTTCATGGACCTTACCGGACCCGAAGTGATCCCGGGCAGCGACGGTTCCGCCCTGCTGCCGAGCATCGTCAGTCTCAACGACGATGACTCCTTCACAACCGGAGCCGCGGCCCGCCGCCTGCTGATCGATCGCCCGGACCGCACCGTCTACTCCGTCAAGCGCCTCATGGGCCGCGGAGTCGACGACGTCCGCAGTG
>CAYVDY010000835.1:0-2435 GCA_964450255.1 uncultured Candidatus Solibacter sp.
TCGGCGCAAGTTCCTTGGTGCGCCGGATGTCGTCCACGTAGCAGGAATTGCCGCCATCAATCAGGATGTCGCCGGGTTCCAGAATCGGCAGCAGTTCGGCGATGGAATTGTCCACGACTGCGGCGGGCAACATCAACCAGACTGCACGCGGCTTCTGGAGTTTCTTCACTAGGTCGGCGAGCGACGAGGCGCCGACAGCATTCTCTTTTACCAAGTCCTTCACCTTTTGCGGCGACCGGTTGAAGACCACGCACTCATGGCCGCCCTTGATAAGCCGTCGCACCATGTCGGCGCCCATCCGGCCCAGTCCAACCATCCCGATTTGCATTGTTGTCTTCTTTTTCATGACAGACGTTTCAGATTCTTTCGGTGTCTCTTCCTTGGTAATGGCGCTAGCCGCGGCTCTGTCACGAGGGCCGGGCCTTCTTAAAAGGTCGTCGCCCACCATCGGCATTTGCCCACAGTCGAAATCCCCCGATGAATGCGTTCGCGTTGTCGCTGGCGCGGCAACCGGTAGGCAGCTTCTTCAGCTTATTGACGTTGCCTCCGCCCAGAACCACGTCGGCGGGTTCGAGGGCGGCGGTCAGGCGCTCCACCACGTCGCCGACATATCGCTGCCATCTCTTTTTGCCATGCTTCTTCAGTCCGCGAAGGCCCACATAGTCCTCGTAGGTCGCCTTCTTGTAAGGCAGGTGGGCTAGTTCCATTGGCACGACGATGCCGTCCACAATCATGGCGGAGCCCAAGCCGGTGCCCAGGCCCAAAAAGAGCATCTTGCCGCGCTTGTAGCTACCCAATGCTTGCATGGCCGCATCATTTATGACTTTGACCGGGCACTTGAACGCGGCTGCAAAATCAAATCCGACCCAGCCCTGCCCGAGGTTGTGCGGTTCCAAAACCGGTCGCCCGTGGACAACGAGGCCCGGATAGCCAATCGAAACCACGTCATACTTCCAATCCCCAGCCAGTTTCTTGACGGCAGAGACCATGCGCCTGGCCGTCAGCCTCGGTCCGGAGGGAAATTCCCGATGATTTTTCTGTCCGGCGGCAAGGATCTTGACGTGAGTTCCGCCTGTATCAATCGCAAGCACACTTATACTTCTTGGCTTCATGTTGGGTTCATCCAGAGCTCCTCGGGAATGAGCGGGCGGATCATCCTGAACACGCTCACCTGCTCGTCGCGAAGCGACTCATTGTTCCTCGTCGTTCCTACTGTCAGCCCTACTGATTTATTCATTCCGTTGTTTGGGTTTGATTGGACGCATCAATCCCTACCTCGAAATCTTTCCCTTCCCATCTTTCCTGCCGCAAAACCGTGAAAACGATGCGGGCACCGGCCTCGAGCCGGTCCGACGGCAAATCTCCGAACCAGCAGCCGAGTCCCGCATCAAGGGTTTCCAGGTCATTCGTTGTAGCCCACCCATCAGCGCTCCAATGAATCGTCGCCGCAGTGTCACTGATAATGCGTAGTGTTTTCCCTGCTGCAATCTGTCGCAGCTGATGAGCGAACGTCCACATCTCAATCTTGCTCCCCGTCCTGGCCTTGGCGTAGCGCTGATAAACCGGCTCGATGCGGTCAAAACAAACCCCATCTTTGTGACTGCGCACCAGCGTCACATACTCCGCGTGCGCCCAACACAGCGGCATGGCCGAGCCGGTCGGGCCACCGCGCTTCATCTTTCCCTCCGGCAAATCGTCGGCGTCCCAGAGCTGTTCCGGTAACATTCCGCCCTCGTTGGCGAATTTTTCCATCGCTCCGATGAAAGGCAGCGGATCGCGTCCAGCAGCCAGCTCGTAATGACCGCGTTCGCCCGTCAGAATTGGCCAGCAGCGACCTTCACCCGTCCCGTCGTAGGCGCTGCCGTCGGCCTTCTCTCCATAGCCATCGTGATTGTAGCGGCGCCAGCACGGCCCTTGGGGCAGATCGCGTCTGAGCACCTGATCAATCACCGCAAGGGAATCGACCATCAGCGGATCATCCGCAGCTCGAACCCCCAGCCGCACAAGTTGGAGAAAGTCGCCGCCTACGATGTTACGAACCGGATGTTCTCCTCCGCCGTTAGCTAGAACAATCTCAGCCTCATCCGGGTCAAGCGAAGCCCCGGCTTGGTTCGGATCGGCGGGCGTTATGCGAACGTAGTGTCTCGGTTTGCCCGTCACCAATTCGCCGCGATTGGTAACCATCCATTCTTCCAGGTGCGCCGAAAGCCAGTCTGCGTAATCGAGCAGGAAGTCCGCGGCCAATGCGTGTTGTTTGCCGCGCGCGAATTCCGCTGCACACACCACGCTCGCGATGATTGTCGCTAGCGTCGAAGGAGAGTAACCGGAATTCTCCTCCCAACGTTCCTGCGCTGTCACCGGTCCGTGCAGGATGACATAACGCGCGGAGCGCGAGACCAGCGACCAAGGATCGAATTGCCGGAGCGCGTCCGCCT
>CAYVDY010000836.1:0-2433 GCA_964450255.1 uncultured Candidatus Solibacter sp.
AGATCCTGCGCGGCCGCGTGCCCGCCCGTATGTCGCTGTGGAAGGATCCTGACGTGCAGGATAAGGCGCCCTCGAGCAAGTTCCTCTTGGAGTTGGCGAAGGATCCAAACTCCTTCAAGGCGCGGCCGATCACGCCCAGCATCCAGGAGATCTACGATGCGGCCGAGGAAAACATCCATGCCTATCTGACCGATCAGGTCGGGCTGGATGCCGCGATCTCCAAGGCGATGGACAAGATCAAGCCGATCCTGCAGCGCGATCTCGCCGGTTGAGCGATGTTCGGGGCAGATGCCCGTGGCGCAGGCATGGCTGCGGGCATCTCGACCGCTGACCACTGACGGCTGCGCTTGGACGTGCCAGGCACACGCAAGTGCCTGGCACGTCCAAGCGCCGGGCGGTTAGAAACCGCGGCAACCATCGCCAAGCCGACCTTCGTCGGCTGGAACCGGTCGGCGTAGGCCGACATCGCAAAGGTTGCAGCGACCTCGGTCGCCCGTGGCCATGGGCATCTTCTCGGAGGTGCGACTTTGATTACAGCAGCACAAACTGAATCTCGGCATCGTCCCCTCTGGCGCGACCGGAGCTTGCGACGTGTGGCGCTGGCCTACGCGCTGGTGGCGCCGGTGGTGATTTGGCGCCTGAGTACCGTCATCTATCCTTTTCTCAATACCCTCTACTTGAGCTTCTTCGATAATAGTCCTGTTCGCCGCACATTTATGTTTATCGGCCTCGACAATTATGTGGCCATGACGCGAGACAGCAACGTCAGCGATACGCTGACGTTCACGCTTTTTTTCACCGTGGTCTCGGTGACGCTCCAGGTTGTCTCGGCCCTGATGGTGGCCCAATTGCTCAATCGGCGGTTTCGATTGCGGGGTGTGGCGCGCACCATCAACCTCCTGCCGTGGGCCATGTCTGGCATCGTCTGGGGTACGGCCTCCCGGTGGATCTTCGACATCAACTACGGTCTGGTCAACGACCTGATCTGGCGCGTTTCGGGCCTCAGGCCGTTGTGGCTGGTGAACGTGAACCTGGCGCGGTTGGCCGTCACTTTTTCCGACGTGTGGAAGAATACGCCTTTCCTGGCCGTGGTTTTCTTGAGTGGGCTGCAAGGTATCTCCGAGGAGCTGTTTGAGGCGGCCAAAATTGATGGCGCCGACCGCTGGCGCTCTTATTGGTACATCGCGCTGCCGTTGATGATGCCGTTAATCCTCTCCATGACGATGTTCGTCGCCATCCATCGGGTGCTAGGCTTTGAGATCGTCTACGCGCTGACTCAGGGCGGCCCGGGCATGTCCACGGCACTGATGTCCTATACCGTTTACTTGCAGGCGTTCCGGGTGCTGAACTTCGGGTATGCCTCGGCGGTGGCTATTGGCCTCTTCCTCATCGTGCTCGTTGCGGGCCTGGTTGGGTTCAGGTTTGTGCGACGTGCCTGGGCCAGGCTGTAAGGAGTGGAGTAGATGGTCAATGTACTGTCTGGAACGACAAGCCGACGCCGATGGCTGCGTGCCGTGCGCGCGGTGCCGTTCTACGTCTTCTTGGGCACCTTCCTCATCATCATCTTGCTGCCGATCTACTACATCTTCCTGACGGCATTTGCACCGTATGACAAGCTGTTCACCCAGCCGCTGAACTATTTACCGCAGAGTCTGAGCCTGGCGCGCTTTCAGTTGGTTTTCTCCGGCCTGCCCATCCCACGTTACATGCTGAACACGGCTGTCCTCGCCACGACGTCCACGTTGCTGGCGTTGTTCTTCAGCTTTCTGGCGGCCTATGCCATTGCCCGGATCCAGTTTCCCGGCTCCAACCTGGTCATGGCGGGTCTCCTGGCCTCCACCATGTTGCCAGGCGTGACGACCGTCATCCCGCTGTTTCAGATGTTTCAGAAGCTGGGGTTGATGAACACCCTTGCCGGATTGCTTCTGCTCTATGGGAGCGGTCTTTTGCCGGTGACCACCTGGGTTTTGGTATCCTTCATCAAGCAGGTCCCGTCAGAGGTGGAGGACGCCGCCAAGGTGGACGGGGCCGGCTTCCGGCCGCTGCTTTTTAGCATCGTCCTGCCTCTGATCCGGCCCGGCATGGCCACGATGTTCCTCATCAACTTCATCGTCGGCTGGAACGAATTCTTCACCCCGTTGATCTTCGCTCGCGGCCCGGCCGCCAAGGTGATCACTATGGCGTTGTCGGAGGCGCAAGTCATCGGCAGCTCGACTATGTACGTCCAACAGTGGGGGAACATGTCGGCGGTTGCCATCCTCGCCACCGTGCCGGTCTTCGTCATCACCCTGGTCTTCCAACGCCAGATCGGTGAAGGCGTCACCAGCGGCGTGTTCAAGTAGAGCCGACCATGCAGGTACACCGCGTACGGATCCTTGCGGCCATCCGCACACCGCCCGGCCTCTACGCCACCGAGGCGAGGCCCATCGGCTT
>CAYVDY010000837.1:0-717 GCA_964450255.1 uncultured Candidatus Solibacter sp.
GGCCAGGTGTCCGCCGGCCGGGGAGCCCATGACGCCGATCTTGGCGGGATCCACTTTCAATTCGGCGGGGCGGGTGCGGATCATGCGCATCGCGCGGCGCGCGTCGTCGAGCATGGCCGGGTTGTGATAGCGCGGCCCGAGGCGGTATTTGAGAATAAACGCCGAAACGCCGAAAGAGTTGAACCACTCCGCCACCTGCTCGCCCTCGTGATCCATGGCCAGTGCGCCATAGCCGCCGCCCGGGCACACCAGCACGGCCGCGCCGTTCGGATTGGCAGGGATGTAGTGCGTCAGCGAGGGTTTATCGACGTCTTCCGTACCTACAGCGCCGGGGGCGCCTTCTGGCCAAAGCAGCTCCGTCTTCGGGGTCTGGGCAAGAGCCAGAAGGGTGAGCGTGAAAGTGAGGATGATGGCGCGCATGATGTCTAGTCTGTCAGAGCGGGCTCGTTGATGGTGAGCGTGCCTTCGCCGGCATCGAATGTGGCAGTGATGCCGACCGGCAGCGTCAATTGATCGTCGGTGTGGCCAAACGTCAGGCCATGGGCGACCGGGACTTTGAGATCGCCGAGAATGTTGTCGAGCACCTCGCCCAGAGAGAACGTCGATTCGAACGAAGGCTTGAAATCGCGCGGCACGCAGTTCGCGCACTCACCGATGACCAGCCCGGCGATGTCCTTGAACTTGCCGGCCAGGCGCAGGTGCGTCAGCATGCGGTCC
>CAYVDY010000837.1:727-2088 GCA_964450255.1 uncultured Candidatus Solibacter sp.
GGGCTGCTCGTCCACGTCTTCGATGAAAAGGATCCTGCCCTTGGTCTGGATCTCCGACGGCGGGCCGAGCGTGGTGGAGATCAGCGACAGATTGCCGCCGGTCAACGGCCCGGTCGCCATGCCTGGACGAATGGTGCGAATGCGGTGGCGCGGCCGGATGGTGCGAGGCTCCACTGGATTCGCCAGCCTGCCCAGCGGTTTCGTTTCAAACACAGCACGCCGGAAATGTTCCAGCGTGTAGTCGTTGAAATTGGAAAGCGTGGTGGGTCCGTGGAATGTAACGAGGCCGGTGGTCTGGTGTATGCCGAGATGCAGCGCGGTGATGTCGCTGTAACCCGTAAAGATCTTGGGGTGCTTGCGAATCAGACCGAAGTCGATGGAATCCAGCAACATCGCGGCACCGTAGCCGCCGCGCACGCAGAAGACCGCTTTCACGTCGGGGTCCTCGAAGGCCCAATGGAGATCGGCGACGCGCTCCTTGATCGTGCCGGCGAGATAGCCCTCGCGGCGGCCCACGGCGCGGCCCATTTTGTACTTCAGCCCGAGAAACTCCACGGTGCGCCGCGCCAATTCCAGGCGGTCGGGATCGGTGACGTACGTAGAAGGCGTGATCAGCGCGACTGTGTCTCCCTGCTTCAGCACCCGCGGCTTCACCAGCGATGTTAGAGGCGCCGCGCTGGCCGCGGCAGCAACGGAGAGAAACGACCGCCGTTTCATATCGCGAAATCCTCCGTCACTTCGGGAACAACCACGGGCACGAACTCCTCAGGCGGCAACTGCGGCGGACGCACCACCGGATCGAACTCCGCCGCAGTGCCCCAGGATAGGAATCGCAGCCACACACGCGCCAGGATATAGAGTTGCTGCCAGATCGCGAGCAGGACGATCAACGGCATTGTCGTTGCCGAGATGTTGTTGGCCACGGGCTGATAGACGAGAGTGAAGAGGATCCAGAAGATGGCGAGAACCAGCCAGGCGCCCAGGACCCTGGGACTCCTCAGCACCAGCCACAGCGATGCGACGCACGCGCGCAGGCTCTTCCGGCTCTCATCGCTGACCAGGCGGACCTTGGCGTAGTCCATGGCCGTGCTGACGATGCCGCACAAGAGGATCAGCAGCGCGTCGGCAACCCATCCGGCCATCACGATGGGCGCGCCCTCAATGCCCTCGCCCCACGTCTTATCGGCTGCCTTCCGTACAATGCCGGCCAGGGCGCTGGCAACCCCGTAGAAAAAGAGCGAATAGACCATGAGGCGGAAAAACCGCCAAAAGTACTCGCCGCAACCAGACCAGAACTCCCCCGGCGAATAGACTGGCCCGTCATGAACCATGAGTTTTACCGCGCCGCCCGCAAGGAAGAC
>CAYVDY010000837.1:2098-2414 GCA_964450255.1 uncultured Candidatus Solibacter sp.
ACGCCGGTGGTCATGGTGATGAACAGGACCAGTGGATAAACCGAGAACACGGCTCCTGCTACGCCGGGGCGCGACTGAACTGCCTCCACCAGGAACATCACGTCGAATTGCTTCATCAGTTCCGAGGCGTAGCCGCTGTGGGCCAGGATCGGCACCGCGACGCCCAGCAACGGCAGCGCGGCAAGTGCCGCAATGACTACCTGCGTGAACCAATAAAGGACGATCATGCGTTTGCGCGAGTTGGTCCGCCGCGCGGCATTGGAGATGGCTTGTGCGATTGTCATGGCGCGGCTCCCTAGGCCACAGACGTCAGGCC
>CAYVDY010000838.1:0-2406 GCA_964450255.1 uncultured Candidatus Solibacter sp.
GAAACACGAGCGCAATGACGTCGCCCAGTAGCGCGGGAGTTCTTTCCATGTCTCCCACACCACCTTTGCGTTGATCTTGGCGGGCTTGCCCCGGAAGTTCAGTCCTTCTTCCATGGTCAGAAGGATCTCGCCGATTCCGAACAGCCCGATCACCGCGATCAGGAAATCGAATCCGCTGAGCATTTCCGGGAAGCCGAATGTCAGGCGCAGTTGTCCCGTAATGCTGTCAAGACCAACCGCCGCCAGCGCGAAGCCGATCATCATCGCGACAATTGTCTTGAACGGCGGCTCCTTGCCCATGCCGATGAAGCTGCAGAAGGCGATGAAGAACACCGCGAATTTTTCTGCCGGGCCGAACTGAAGCGCGAATTTTGCCACCAGCGGCGCCACCAGCGTGATCATGATCACGGCAAATAATGCACCGACGAATGACGATGTGAATGCCGCAGTGAGTGCCTCACCGGCCTTGCCCTTCTGCGCCATTGGGTGACCGTCGAACGTCGTGGCTACGGACCACGGCTCACCTGGGATGTTGAACAGCACCGATGTGATGGCGCCTCCGAACAACGCGCCCCAGTAGATGCACGACAACATGATGATCGCCGAGGTCGGAGGCATGCTGAACGTCAGCGGCAAAAGGATTGCCACGCCGTTCGCGCCGCCGAGACCCGGCAGCACTCCGATCACCACACCGAGAACGATCCCGATCACCATGACCAGGATGTTGAACGGCTGCAGTACCGTCGCGAAGCCGTGAAACAGATTTACGATTTCTTCCATGTCAATGTCCTCAGCCGCAGCGGGAATTTAGAGACCAAGCAACTCTTCCAGCGGACCTTTTGGCAGCGGAATGAGGAACCATTTTTCGAAGAACAGGTAGACTGCTAACGGCGTGCCGAACGCTACGGCAGCAGTTGTAGTCCACGGGTATTTGCCGAGCCACTTCATGAACAGAGCAATGAGAAGCACCGAGGCGACATAGATGCCGAGATAGGGGATGCTCAGACAGTAAATGGTGGTCGGCACGAAGACGGAGAGGACTTGGCGAAGCTGTCTCCAATCCGCGAAGGGCTGACCGTCATCACGCTCCATCAGAAGCTGGATGCAGTTCACGCAGCTCGCCAGCACAATGATAATGCCGATGTAGAAGGGAAAGAATCCGGATTTGGGACCGTCCGCCCCCCATCCAGCTCCCGCTTTCATGCTCCCGATAATCGTGATCACCCCGAACAGGATGCAGAACACGCCAACGCCGAACTCCGTCCATCGATGCGACGGCCCGCGCTGACCAACCCCAGAAGAATGCTCGCTCATATTTTTCCCCACGCTGAAGCCTTTGCCGGCGGAACCTGTCCGCCGGCAGCATCTGTCGTTAAAGTTATTGTGGTGCGGCCAGGAAGCCGGCGTCTTTCATCAATAACTGATGCCGCTTCTGTTCGTTATCGACCCATGCCGAATACTCAGGACCGACCATCATGGTCTGATTGAAGGCACCATCCTTCATCAGGCTTTGCCATTCGGGTGTTTCACGAACTTTCTTGAGCACATCCACATAATAATCGACCTGCTCCTTGGTCGCCTTCGGCGATGTGAAGAATCCGCGCAGCATCACGTACTCGACATCGAGCCCTTGCGACTTGCATGTCGGAATGTCGCCCCATGACTTTCCATCGGCGACTGCGTCCTTGTAGGGGAGCGGCTTCGCGTCGAACACGCAGAGCGGGCGGACGGCTCCGCCACGCCATTGCGCGACGGCTTCGATCGGATTGTTGACGGTGGAATCGACGTGCTTGCCGACAAGCTGGACCGCCACTTCGCCACCGCCGCGATACGGAATGTAGGTGAACTTGGTGTTGGACGCCTTCTCGATCGCAACGGTGATAATCTGGTCTTCCTGCTTCGATCCAGTGCCGCCCATCTTGAACTCACCGGGCTTCGCCTTCACGGCTTCGATGTAGTCCTTCACGGACTTGTACGGGCTGTCCGCATTCACCCAGAGGATGAACTCATCCAGCGCCATCATCGCGACCGGCGTCAGATCCTTGTGGCTGAACGGAATGCCGGTTCCCAATGGCGTCGTGAAAAGGTTGGACAGGGTAATCACCAGCTTGTGCGGGTTGCCTGCTGAACCTTTGACATCAAGGAAACCTTCACCGCCAGCGCCGCCGGCCTTGTTCACCACCACCAACGGCTGCTTCATCAGATTGTGCTTGGTGATGATGCCCTGGATGGTGCGGGCCATCTGGTCCGCGCCGCCGCCGGTACCGGCGGGAACCACGATCTCCACCGGCCGGGTCGGCTCCCATGCCGCCGAGGCGGGACTGGATGCGAAACCCAGCGAAGCTCCAACTCCCAGTGCAAGACCTAACGTTCGATAAGACGACAACATCATTGCGTTTCTCCCAC
>CAYVDY010000839.1:0-2399 GCA_964450255.1 uncultured Candidatus Solibacter sp.
GAAAGCGGTGACGAGTCCCCGCACTCCAAAGCTCTCCTCTCCACTCTCTCCTTTCCGCTCTCCTCTCTCCTTTCCCCTCTCTCCTCTCTGCGAAGCCGAAGCTTGCCTCGCCGCTTCGCCGCTGGTACGATGCGCTGGTGGTCCCAACCGGGATTACTGGTAAATCCTCTGCCGTGCGCGTGTTGTCGCTACCATTTTTTGGGGAGCCGATAAGAAGTCCGCCGGGAACTGACTACAACTCTGGCCGCGTGTACAGCCAGTGAGAACGGTCGATACGGCCGGTCTCGTTTCTGGATCACACAACCCGGAGTTCAGGTTCCCACTTTGGTACTGCGGGCTCTCACAAAACGTAGTGCCACGGCATTGTGGTGGAGGATTTACTTTTTTTTGCGCATGAGATTCGTCCATAAGAGAGGGCGGTTTGGATGTCGGACGTGGCCGAGTTACGGGACAGGCTCCTGGATTACTTGCGGCGGTTGCCGAGCTGCGCGGTGGCCTTTTCAGCCGGAGTGGATAGCTCGGTGGTCGCCAAAGCGGCCGCCGTCGCGCTGGGCGAGCGGGCCGTCGCGGTGACCGGTGTCAGTCCCAGTCTGGCGGAAGGTGAATTGGACGAGGCGCGGCGGATGGCCCAGCTCATCGGGATCCGGCATGTCGAGATCGCCACGAACGAAATGGAACTGCCAGCCTATGCGGAAAACTCACCCGACCGGTGTTATCACTGCAAGAACGAGCTGTACTGGCGCATCAAAGATTTACGGGAGCAGTTACAGGTTGAGCTGATCATTAACGGAGCGAACGCGGACGACCTGTTCGACTATCGACCCGGGATGCGGGCCGCGGGCGAGCAGGAGGTGGTCAGTCCGCTCGCCGATTGTGGGCTCACGAAACAGAATGTGCGAGCTTTGGCCCGGCACTGGGAGCTGCCGATCTGGGACAAGCCGGCGACCCCCTGTCTGTCGAGCCGGATTGCCTATGGCGAGGCGGTGACGCGCGAACGGCTGGCGATGATCGATCGCGGCGAGCAGTTCCTGCGGCAGCACGGTTTTGCGACCGTGCGCGTTCGGTACCACAAGGGCGACCTGGCCCGGATCGAAGTGCCGCTGGAGGATCTGCCGCGGCTCATGGCGGACGACCTGCGACCGCAGGTGGCCCGTTGCCTGCACGAGCTGGGGTTCAAATTCGTCACGATCGACATCCAGGGGTTTCGGTCGGGGAGCTTGAACGTGCTGCTTCCCACGTTGTGACATCGCGCCGGCCAGTGCATACTGGTAGGACATCACCGTGGGTCCTGGAATACGACAATATGTCTGAAACGCCCGTCGCTCGAGAGCCCGCCGGCCCCGATCCTGATCTATCAGGCCGCAGGCTGGGCGATTACCAGCTGCTACGCCGATTGGGGCGCGGTGGCATGGCCGACGTGTACCTGGCGGAGCAGTTGTCGCTGCGTCGCCGCGTGGCCTTCAAGGTCCTCAAGCGAAGTCTGGCCGAGGATCAGGCCTACGTGCGGCGTTTTCACAACGAGGCCCAGGCGGCCGCTTCCCTGGTGCATGCCAATATCGTTCAGATTCATGAAGTGGGCTGCATCGAAGGAGTGCACTTCATTGCTCAGGAATATGTGGCCGGACAGAACCTGAAGCAGTGGCTTTCCCGCCATCGCACGGCCGACTCGAAAATGGCCGTCCACATCATCCGGCAAGTCTCCGCGGCCCTGAATCGAGCCGCGCAGCAAGGGATCATCCATCGCGATATCAAGCCTGAAAACATCATGCTGGCGACCACCGGCGAAGTGAAGGTGGCCGACTTCGGACTGGCCCGCGTGGCCACCGACGGTCAGGCCGTGAACTTGACCCAGGTAGGGGTCACGATGGGCACGCCGCTCTACATGAGTCCGGAACAAGTGGAAGGGCGGTCGGTCGATCCGCGCAGCGATCTGTATTCACTGGGGGTGACCAGTTTTGAAATGCTAGCCGGGCATCCGCCGTTCACTGGCGAGACGCCGTTGGCGGTGGCCGTTCAGCATCTCCGCGCTGAGCCGGAACGGTTGGAGTTGCTCCGCCCCGACCTGGTTGAAGGACTCTGCCGCATCGTCCATCGCCTGCTGGCCAAGAGCCCCTCGGATCGGTATGCCGGCGCCTCTGAGGTGCTCAAGGACCTGCGTGCTTTGCACGTGGAAGGACTTGAGCAATGGCCGATGCCGGTCGACGAATGGGATACGCCGGAACTGCTGGCGTTTTCCGAAGGGCGTTCTGAGGCCACGATGCGCTTGGCTTCGGTGATGCGCTCGTCGTCGATGGCCGTACGCCGCAGGTCACTGTTGCGCTGGTTCGCCGCCGCAGTGGTTGGCGGAGTGACGTTTGGAGCGGCCGGCGCATGGTTCGCGCGGCCCTCCGATTTGCTGC
>CAYVDY010000840.1:0-2390 GCA_964450255.1 uncultured Candidatus Solibacter sp.
GCGGCAGTTGGAACTCGCGGTGCTGGCCAAGCAGTCCGCTGGTCATCACCCAAAAGAAGAACTGGTGGAACAGGAAGAAGAAGAAGCTCAAAATGAACCGCAAAGCGCTTTTTTCGACGTCGAAACGCTGGCTGATCGATGCGGCGAAGTACCCGACCAGCGTCTTCACGATGCCGAACATGCCCAATGGGTGCTGGGGCGCCAGCGAGTCCTGCACCAGCCCGATGGCCGAACCGATCAACGCCCCAGTCACCGGTTGGCGCCGCATGATGGCGAAATAGACGGTTACCAGCAGCGGCAGTTCCAGATACGAAAGGTATTCGATGAAGCGCGGGACGTAAACCTGGAACAGGATTGCCAGTAGTGGAATGAATAGGTACGCAACCAGCCGGAAGCGCGGGACCTTGGTCTTGCGCGGCGTGGAGGGCAGTAGATTCTCATCGAAAGCCATCACTGTTTCGGTGGCTCCGGCGGTTTCACTATCTCGGGCTTCGGCTGCGGCGCGGCCGGAGGCACAGGGCGGTTGAAGTCGGCGACCCGGCCGGGGCTGGAGCCGAACTCGAAGCCCTGCGCTTCGCCGATCCGCTTGTACTTCTCCCGCACTCTGTCAGCGTCGGTCTGAAGGCTCTGCCCCGTCTGCTCAGCCGGAGCGGACGGCGCCGGTTGGGCGGAACTGTCGCCTGGCGGAGGAGGCAGAATATTGATCTCGCTGGAAGGCGTGGCCTCGATTTCGGGGATGAGTTCGTGCACGCCGTCCAGCACGATCAGCATCTCCTCGATTCCCCCGCCTCGCAATGCGCTAGGCTCCACCACCACTTCCTTGCCGCCGCGCCCTTCCCGCACCATTTTCACTTGCCCCACCGGCAGTCCGCGCGGATAGATGCGATCGGCCCCGGATGTGTAGAACCACTCGCCGGGTTCCAGCTTTTCCTCGTTCTGGATGTAATCCACGACGCAGGTGTTCTTGCCCTGCCCTTTGAGAATGCCGCGAACCCGGTTCTTCTGGGAGATGACTCCGGCGACGGATTCCTGCTCGGTGATCAGTTGAACCAGGGACGCCGTCGGGTAGGACGCCACCACCTTGCCGACGATGCCGGCCGCCGTAATGGCCGCCATGCCGCGCTTGACGCCGTCGGCGGTGCCGCGGTCCACATACACCACACGTGAATTGGCTCCGGTACCAGTGCCGATGACGCGCGCCGGCAATGTCCGCGACGGAATACGGCTGCGAAATTCCAGCAGTGCCTTGGCCCGGTCCGCCGTTGCCAGTTCGGCGGAGAGAAACTGGTTCTTCAGCTTGAGCTGGCTGGTGTACTCGCGCAACTGATGGTTTTCCTGCTGTACGTTCCTCAGGAAGACATAGCCGGAGAAGAAGCCGCCAGTGCTGCCCCGCACCCATTCGATGGCCCGCGCCATGGGCGTCACCGCAGTGACCGCCCAGATGCGGATCAGGCGCACGTCCTCCCGCCCCTTGACCTGATAGGCCAGCAATAGAAGCTGACCCACGATCAACAGCAGCAGGGCGGTTAGATTCCGATACCGGCTGAGGAAAGTTTCCATGGCAGCGGGCCGCCAGTCGCGGCCAGACTATTCGATGGCGATGCGCCGCAGTAATTTAAAATCGGTCAGCATTCGGCCGGTGCCGAGCACCACGCTGGCAAGCGGGTCTTCAGCGATCGAAACCGGCAGGCCCGTCTCCTCCCGGATTCGTTTATCCAGGTTCTTTAACATTGCGCCGCCTCCGGTGAGTACGATGCCCTTGTCGCTGATGTCGGCGCTCAGTTCCGGAGGCGTGCGCTCCAGTGCGACTCGGATGGCGTTCATGATGGTAGAAACGCATTCGCCCAGTGCTTCGCGAATCTCCTCATCGTGAATCAGGATGGTGCGCGGCACGCCCTCAATCAGATTGCGTCCCTTGATCTCCATGGAGATCGGCTTGTCCAGAGGATAGGCGCTGCCGATCTGCATCTTGATTTGTTCGGCAGTGCGCTCGCCGATCAGCAGGTTGTACTTCTTCTTGAGGTACTGCATGATGGCGTCGTCCATCTCGTTCCCGGCCACGCGCACCGAACGGGAATACACGATGCCTGAGAGCGAGATGACAGCCACGTCGGTGGTGCCGCCGCCGATATCCACCACCATGTTGCCGGAGGGTTCAGTGATCGGCAGGCCTGCGCCGATGGCGGCCACCATGGCCTGCTCCACCAGATGCACCTCGCTGGCCTTCGCGCGGTAGGCCGAATCGATGACAGCCCGCTTTTCCACCTGGGTGATCTCGCTGGGTACCCCGATGACAATGCGCGGGTGAACCAGCATCTTGCGGCCATGCGCCTTCTGAATGAAGTAGTTCAGCATGCGCTCGGTCACTTTGAAGTCGGCGATGACGCCGT
>CAYVDY010000841.1:0-2388 GCA_964450255.1 uncultured Candidatus Solibacter sp.
TGCTGACGAGGCAACGCACGATCCGTTCGGCTTCTTCGAAGATCATCAGCTGGTCGTGCGGCAGAAAGCGCATGCTTTCGGCCATGCAATAGGTGCAGCGGAAATCGCAGCGGTCGGTGACCGACATGCGCAGGTAGGTGATGCGGCGGCCGAGGCCGTCGATCAGCCCGCGCTGGTTTCCCTCCTCGGGGGACGGGGCCTTGCTCGCCGCGATCGGACGGCAGCGTTCGGGCAACTCGTAACTCATGTCGGCACCTGTCTGGTTGAAAAAATTCCGCAGGCCGGGGGTTGGCCGGACCTGCGGAAAAGGTCTAACGAGGAGAGACTATCCATCAGCACGACGCGTGCCATCAACTACTTTCGGTCCCTAAACACAAACATTCGGTCCCAAAAAACAAAAAAGGCGTGCCGGAGCACTAATGCCGTTCACTTAGGTGAGCGGCATTTTTCATTTTGGGGCTTGTGGACAGTTTGTCGGACGGTTAACGTGGCGGGCGATGTTGTCCAGCCAGCTCTCAATCACGACAGATGTCATGCCGACGATCGGATTCGATCGTCTGGCGGCGCATTTGCCGTGTGAGTGGATTGAGCAAGCGCTCAACGCGCATGGGGTGGCGAGTGTTCGCCGCCGTCGTTTGCCTGCAGAACAAGTGGTTTGGCTGGTCATTGCACTGGCGCTGTTTCGTCGCCAGTCGATGGAAGAAGTGCTCAGCACCCTTGATCTGGCGCTGCCCGACACGCGAATCGAGGCGGTGTGCAAGAGCGCGATCACACAGGCGCGGGCGCGTATCGGTCAAGCGCCGCTGCAATGGCTATTCGAGCAAACCGCCCAAGCCTGGTGCGCGCAGGAGAAGGTGGCCAATCAGTGGAAGGGGTTGTCGTTGTGGGCGGTCGATGGCACTACTTTCCGGGTGCCGGACAGTTCCGAGAACCGCGAGTTCTTTGGCGCGCAACGCTACGCCAGCGGCAAAGTGGCGTCCTATCCTCAAGTGCGTGCGGTCAGTTTGACGGCGCTGCCCACGCACCTGGTCTCCGCGATCGAGTTTGGCCAATACGGCCAGAACGAAATGCTTTACGCCAAGGCGCTGATTCCTCGGATCGAGGACCATTCCTTGACGGTCTTCGACAAGGGCTTTGTTTCTGCGGAGATCTTGCTGGGTTTGAGCGGAGCGGGCACCGAGCGGCATTACCTGATCCCCGCCAAGTCGAACACGCAATACGAAGTCCTGTCAGGGACGCCCGAGGATTGTCGGGTGCGTCTGCGCATTTCTCCTCAGGCGCGCGCCAAAGCGCCGGATTTGCCCGAAGCCTGGGAGGCACGCGCCATTCGAGTCGAATCGGCCAATGGCCAAAGCCGGGTACTGCTCACCTCACTGTTCGATCGTCGCCGCTTCAAGGCGCAGGATCTGGCGGACTGCTATCGACAGCGCTGGGAAATTGAAACCAGCTACCGCGAACTCAAGCAATCGATGTTGGGCGAAGCGCTGACCTTGCGCTCGCGCTTGCCGGAAGGCGTCAATCAGGAAATCTGGGGCGCGTTGATTGCCTACAATCTGGTTCGGCTCGAAATGGCCAAGGCGGCCTTCGAAGCTCGCGTCGCACCAACCGATCTGAGCTTCCTTCGCGCCTTGCACATCATTCAGCACGAACTGATCTGGGCGGCGGGAATGAGTCCGGGAAAACTGCCGTCCCATCTGGCGCGACTGCGCCTGCAACTGCAGATGGCCATCGTGGAAAAACGACGGGGGCGAAAATGCCCCCGTGTCGTCAAGGCCAAACCGGCGCGCTACTCAGTTCGTCACATAAAAGAGCCTTAACTGAACTGCATTAGAGCCACAGGCTCCTTTTTTTATGACGCCGCATGGAGCAATGCCAGATGTTTGTGCAAGACGTTACGTCCAGCCACAGCGCGATTATTCCCTATGTGTTCCCCGAAGCGCGCGATCTCAAATTCGCCCCTGCGCTCTACGCGGCTTGTCGTCGCAATGCACCTCATGCCGTTCTCGGCGTTGCGTTGCTTTCTTCTCCAGCCGGCAGCGAAGATCCAGCATTTCGTTTTGGACTTGAGGTATTTGAGCATTCGGAGGAACTGCTCGTCAGCGCGCTGTTGCTGCAACACCTGATTGAAACGGCGTCGATGCTGCGCGCCCCTTCGCTAAGGAATATCCAACCAGTGCGGACTGAGGCTGGCCGCGCGCTGATGGACCGGTTTGGATTCGCACTGTTGCGACAGACAGTGGCCCATGAGTTCCCGCTCGATAGACTGTTTGAAATATTTGAGCGGCAAATAATCAGTTTGCAGAGTTCAGGAAGAATTCCCTCCGGCATCTTGTCGGGGCCCTATAGCGACGGTGAAGAGAACGAAATCTCTGCGCTATGTCGCAAGGA
>CAYVDY010000842.1:0-2385 GCA_964450255.1 uncultured Candidatus Solibacter sp.
AACTGCTGCGACCAGCGCCCCGACCCCCAGGCACCCGAATCGCGTTCGTGTGGACTCCGGGCTTTCGACAAAAAAGCCCTCGGTCACGACCTCCTCGTAGAGCTGCTTTCGGAGCGTCGGGATGTGCTTGTAGAACTTGTTCTTCAACTCCGACAATTCGACCGATTCGTGCTTTCCGAACATCTTTTCGATGAGAGAAGCCTCGTAAGGGCGCAGAGCGACCGAGTTGCTCTTGCGCCGGTAGACGAAGTCATCGTTGTGGCCGATCCCCAAAAATCCGGGCTCCTGTACTTCCTCGATCTCCAGCACCCCACGCCGAGCAAGATCGAGGATAGTGGAGAGGATGTCCTGCATGTCGGCGCTCTCATCCACCAGGGTGCCGACGACACCGGACGGAAGGTCCGATGGAGGCTCGGGCAGGTAGTCGGCGATCATGCCCACGGGCACATCGCGACCCCTACGATGCCACCACAAGTACACCAGCACCGATCCACCGACAGCAAACAAGAGGCCGAGAGCCGAGAACCCCAGATCGAATACGGAACCCCACTTCGCCTGGAAGGCCTCTTGAGTCGCTTGCTGCTCAGCCTGTACGTCAAGTTCTTGCTGCCAGTCGGCGGGCGCGCCCGCAATGACGCCATGCTGCCACTCAGCAACGACTTCGACCTCCTGCCCGGCGTCAATGCGTTCGGCGATCTGAATTGTGGCATCGCGTTGCCCGCTCGCGAAATCCGCCGTCCCCTGCACGCCGTAGGTGCCGTAGTTGGTGAAGGTAGCTCCCTCGGGAAGATGCAGCGTGATCTTCGCGGATTGCGTCGGGAAGGGGTTTCCGGAAGGAATCGCCTTCCAATCAAGTTGGTCCACACCGTTGTCAGGATAGTAGCGAAGCGCTTCGGATACAGTGTATCCGATGACGATGGTCCGGCGAGTGTCGGTGCTAGGGGGGAAGTTGTACCGCACGTTGAGGTAGCTGCCGCTCTCCTGCACACTAGAGGTGTACGGATCGCCGCTGCTCGACAGCACATAGGTCTGCCCGCCCTCCTCGGATACCGTGACGTCGCTGATTCCGCCGAGGCGATTCAGATAGATTTCGCGTTGGCCATAGCGGAATGTGCCACTGGTGAACACCAGTTCCTGTGTTTCAATGACTCGGATGTCGCCGCTCTTCTGCACGGTGATATCCACGTCGTACCGCTGCCAGTAGAGCGCCTTATCTTGCGCCTGTGCTGCCCCAGCCAGGCTTAGGACAAGGACCAGCGCGAGCATCAGACTGCTTGCCCACCATCTTCTCATTGCGACTCTCCTCAGTAGCTTGACACGGATGGTCGAGTGGTCCATTCCAACTTCAACGCAACGCGCATCCCACGTCGCCTCATGATCACGCAACAAGGACATCATACCATAATCATTGTTGACGCGCTCGAACTCTTTCCGACCGGTTTCTGACATCCAACAGCCAGCTTGTCCCCACTCACGCGAATACGTGCTGTGAGGATTTCAGTTGCGCTTCGCGCCCGAGAACCTCACCAGGTTCAACGATTGTTCGGTGATCCGGTCAACCAAAGTCACGACGCCGGGCGACGCAGGCGGAATCCCCCAATGTCACCGAGCGCAGGATTCCTCTGAGCTTCGGCTTCGCTGGCAACCAGGAGGCTGCTGTTGGTATTCACAGCGATGCCTGGGCAAAGCGCCCCGAGCACCTAGAGAATTCCTGGCACTGCGCGCGGACGGCTTGTACACACCCTTCTGCTGCGGTATACTGCCCCGATCGCAACGCCCGTTCTGTCCGGCTCGTGCTTGGCCAGCCAACAGGCGCCAGAATCCCAGAAAGGGAGTAGCTTTCGATGACCCTTGGCTCCGCCTCACAAGACCGCGATACAGCAGATCGACCGCTGCGGGCGGTACTCTTCGATCTTGACGGTACGTTGCTCGACAACCATATGGAGGTTTTCCTCCCGCACTACTTCCGGCTATTGTCCACCGAGGTGGCAGACTGGATGCCACCTAAAGTCTTCATCGATCACTTGCTCCGCGCTACCGACGCGATGATCAAGAATGACCGCAGCCGAATGAATGTGGAAGCCTTCGAGGCTGAATTCTATCCTCTCGGCGGCAAGAGTCGTGAGGAGTTGGCGCCGGTGTTCGACCGGTTCTACATCGAGAAGTTCCCCACCTTGCGCCAATACACTCGACCAAAGCCTGAGGCACGCATCGTCGTGCAGCGGGCTTTCGATCTGGGCTACGCGGTGGCAATCGCGACCAATCCCCTCTTTCCGGCTCGTGCCGCGTACGAACGCCTGGAATGGGCTGGGGTAGCCGACTTCCCATATAGGCTCGTCACGAGCTACGAGAACTGCTCGGCGACCAAGCCCAGATCAACCCACA
>CAYVDY010000843.1:0-2377 GCA_964450255.1 uncultured Candidatus Solibacter sp.
TTGTGATCATCCGGCCAGTGTTTGAAAATCTGACAATCGCCCCGGGAATCGCCCTCATTTTTGACATGGATGGCGTCATTGTGGAATCGACTGATCTCCACCGTAAGGCTTGGGATACCTACCTCTCCCGATTCGGCATCCCCTCCGCCGATGTCATGGCCCGCATGCTCGGCAAGCGCAACGATCAAATCGTGAAAGAGATCTGGGGCGATACCCTGGCGGCGGACGAAGTTTTCCGCCACGGCGCCGACAAAGAGCAGCTCTACCGTGAGATGATGGCGCCCGTTCTGGAAGCACATCTGGTGCCCGGCGTCTGCGACTTTGTCCGCGCCGCGCACGCGCTGGGTGTGCCCATCGCACTGGCCACCAACGCCGAAGCCCCAAACGTCGACTTCGTCCTTGGAGGAGCGGGCATCCGCCCGATGTTCCGGACCACCGTGGACGGAGGCCAGGTGAAGAACGCCAAGCCCGATCCCGAGGTCTTCCTCACGGCTGCCGGCCGCCTCGGCATGGACCCGGCCAATTGCGTCATCTTCGAGGACTCACCCGGCGGCATGCAGGCCGCCAGAGCCGCCGGGGCCCACCTGGCGGGCATACTGACCACACTAACCGCCGCACCACTGGCCGATCTGGCTATTCCCGATTTCCTTGACCCCCAACTCCTCCCATGGCTTTCGACGCTCCAGCCCCGCTGAACACAACTACCATCGCCGCCGCGGCCATCTCCATGGCGGCGGCTTCGCTCGTCTGGTGGAGCCGTGTGCGCCGCCTCACCCGCCTGCGCCAGACCGTGGCGCTCATCCACGCACTTACCGAGGAGATCCTTGGCGCCCACACAGCCCAGGAGATCCTGAGCCGGATCGAGGGCTCGCTCCCTCCGGAACTGGGGCTCCACAGCACCGCGATCTTCGCCTTGAACGAGGATGGCTCGCTGGCCGTCGCCGCCGGCACACCAGCCAGCGTGGAAGCAGCCGAGCGTTGCCACGCGGAGAGAGCAGTCGAGGTCCGCGAGACCGTACTTTCCCTACCAATGACGGTGCGGGGCGAGGCGCGCGGCGTGCTCCAACTCAGCGGCAACGCGAGCGGCCCCCAGCAGGACGAAATGGTGGCTTTGCAGCATCTCGCCAATCAGGTCGCCATTGCACTGCAACTGCTGTCACAGCGGCACATGAGGGAGCAGTTGTTGCGTAGCGAAAAGCTCGGCGCGGTGGGACAACTGATTTCCAGCATCGCCGCGGAGTTGAAGCCGCCGCTGGAGCGGATCGCACGCTCCGGCCATGAAGAGGTGGAACCGGCGCTGGAAACGCTGGCGCGGCTCATCTCCTTCGGCCGCCCGGATCAGGCCCGCGTCCACGCCGTCGATCTGAATGCCGTGCTGCGCCAGCTCCTGGAGTTCCGCGCCCAACCGTGGCGCCTGCAACTGATTCAGGCCGACACCTCCATACCAGCCGAACCGATGATGGTACTCGCCTCCCGCGGCCCCCTGGAGCAGTCTCTTCTCAGTCTCCTGGTTCACGCCGAGCAGTCTCTGCAGGCCGCACAATCCAGGCTTCTGCGTGTGTCGTCGGGTGAGCGAGGCGGACGTGCCCGTCTGGTCATCAGCTTCACCGCGCCGCCGGCGCGAGGCGGGCCGGATACTGAGATCGGCGCGTGGGGACTCGACGTCACCAGGGGGCTCATCGAGAGCCACGGCGGAGAGCTGCAGGTAGACTCCAACGGGACCGAAACTGCACTGACCGTCGTGCTGCCTCTGACCGACACGCCCTTCCCGGCGGCGAAGGCCCAGGCCCAGCCCGAAGTAGGCGCCAATACCTTGTTGCTGGTGCATTCCGATCAGACGGCGCTGCGCGCGGCGATTGTCTCCCTCTGCGGCATGGACCAACGCGCGATTCCCGCAGTGAGCGCCTCCGAAGCGCTGGAGTGCGCCTCCCGCTTCCACTTCGACGCCATCCTGGCGGCCCGGCACCTGCCCGATCTATCGTGGCAGGAGTTTGCCGAGCGTGCCCGCGAGTTTACCCCCGTTGTCGGTCTGCTCGCCACCGGCTCCGACCCCGCGCCGATTGGAGTGCCCGCGTTGCGCTTACCTGCCGACGAGAGCGAGCTGCTTCGGTTTCTCACGACGCTGGAACCCGGAAGAGATTCTCTTTGAACCGTCAGGCTCATCTTGTAAGAGACAGGAGAGGGGCATCAGAGCAGTATGTTCCGGTGGTATCCTTGAGATGGAATGTCCTGTGGGGGCGTAACGGCTTCGACGGGATGGAATCGGTATCATGAGGCGTGTCGGGTTCCGAGCTCCCGTACAACGATCGGACAAACACCACTGCCAATAAACAGCCAGTTGCTTACGCAGCCTACTTAAGTAGGTAGCCGCTTCCGG
>CAYVDY010000844.1:0-2369 GCA_964450255.1 uncultured Candidatus Solibacter sp.
TCACGATCCAGAAGCCCTATATTCAACGGCACATTCAGGCGACGCGTGCCGCCTATGGACTGAGCGAGCGGGTGAAGGAAATCGACTTCCCGGCCAAAATCGAAGCGCCGATCGATCTCTCAAAACACAAGCCGCTGTTAGACAACGTGCGTCTGTGGGATTGGCGCGCCTTCCATGACACCGTGACGCAGATCCAGGCGCTGCGCCCCTACTATGTTTTCAACGACAGTGACGTGGACCGCTACCAGATCGATGGCAAGCTGCGGCAACTGCTGATCACGCCGCGTGAGATCGACGTGGCGCAACTGCCCGCAGACGCACGGTCGCGCTGGATCAACCCTCACTTCATTTACACTCACGGCTACGGCATGGTGGTGGCCGAGGCCGCGCGCATTACGCCGGAGGGACTGCCTCTGCTGCTGGTACAGAACGCGCCGCCGGAAGTGAAGACAGCCTCGCTGAAACTGACCCGGCCGGAGCTCTATTACGGCGAAATGTCGCACGAGCCGGTGTTCGTCCACACACAGCAGGCCGAGTTCAACTATCCGTCTGGCGCGGGCAACGTCGAGACTCGCTATGCGGGCAAGGGAGGATTTCCCATCTCGTCTCCGCTGATGCGGTTCGCTGCCGCGCTCTCCACCGGCGACTGGAACATCCTGCTGACTTCGTATCTCACGCCCGAAAGCCGCATGATGATACATCGCAAAGTGCGGGAGCGGCTGAAAACGCTGGCCGGATTCCTGGTGTGGGATAAGGACCCCTACCTGGTGATCACCAAGGAAGGCAAGCTGGTCTGGATCGTGGATGGCTACACGGTAAGCAACGCGCATCCTTACTCGAAGAGATTCCTCGTCGGCGACGAGGGGTCTGTCAATTACATCCGGAACTCGGTGAAGGCCACCGTCGATGCCTACGACGGCACGGTGAAGCTGCACGTGTTCGACGAGAAAGACCCCGTATTGGGAGCCTACCGGAAGCTGTTCCCTCGGCTTCTGACACCTGCGTCGGAGATGCCGGCTGAACTGCGAGAGCACGCCCGATACCCGGAACTGATCTTCCGCATCCAGGCCGAAGTCTACCGCACCTATCACATGACGAATCCCGAGGCGTTCTTCAACAAGGAAGACCAGTGGGACCTCGCCCGGAATTTGAACGGGCCCGGAGGGCGCCCGGAGCCGGTCAGCCCCACCTACATCGTGGCCACGCTGCCGGGCAGCGACGAGCCGGAGTTCCTGCTGATGACCACGTTCACCCCCCGCAACAAGGACAACCTGATCGGCGTGATGGTGGCGCGCTGCGATGGCGAAGCGCTGGGAGAGTTGTCGTTCCTGCAGCTATCGAAGCAGGAACTGATCTTTGGGCCGATGCAGATTGAGGCCAGGATCAATCAGGATCAGAACATCTCGAAGGATCTGTCGCTATGGAACCAGCAGGGCAGTCAGGTGCTGCGAGGGCAGATGCTGGTGCTTCCCATCGAGAACACTCTGCTCTACATCGAGCCAATCTATATCCAGGCATCCGAGGCGCGGATGCCGCAGATGAAAAAGGTAGTGGTAGCCATGGGCAACCGACTGATCTACTCCGACACCTACGAACAGGCCATTTCTGAGCTGGCCGGAATGCCACAGACGGCCGGCCCGGCACAGCCTCCGGGCAAGGGAGCGGAGGCCGCCGGGCCGCCACCCGGATTGCCGGAGATGCTGAACCGGACTCTGCAGGAGATCAGTACGCGGCTGCGGCGATACCGCGAACTGATGGGGCAGGGCCAATACGGCGAGGCGGGCAAGGAGATGGAGGCGTTGGAGCGCCTGAGCAAGTCGCGTCAGTGATGGGCGATTCAGTCCTGCATTTGCCGTCTCGATGTACACTAGGACTGCGATGAACTCAGACGAGTCTAGGGCTGCCAGAGTGCTTGTGGTCGACGACGATGCCGCGGTGCGGGATCTGGTGGCAGCCATTCTCGAAACCGGGGGCTATCAGGTGGCCGTGGCATCCAACGGCCGGGAAGCCCTTTCCATGCTGGCGGACGAGGGCTTCGAGGTGATCGTGACGGATCTGGTGATGCCGGAGCAGGAAGGCATAGAGACGATCAAGCTGATTCGCCGGGACTATCCGTCAGTGAAGGTGATTGCCATGTCCGGTGCGTTCGGCGGAGACTATCTGCGGATTGCCGGTTACCTGGGCGCGCACGGCACCATCGCGAAGCCGTTGCGGATTCAGACTGTCTTGGAAACGGTTCGCAGCGTCTTGAAGACGGATTCGGAAGCCTAGTAAGAGAAAGCCCGCCGGCAGCGCCAAGTGCGCCATCGGTGGGCTTTCTCAGATACAGCGGTATTCCTACACTAGCTGTTGGTTACCTTGCGGCGGAA
>CAYVDY010000845.1:0-2365 GCA_964450255.1 uncultured Candidatus Solibacter sp.
GGGAACGGGCCGAGGGTCAGGAAGGGGTAGACCAGCAGGTAGATGAGGACGCCCTTGATGCCGGTGGGGTGGCCGGCGACGATGCCGAGTAGAATGTAGCCGGCGTGGTTAATGCCGCTGTAGGCGAGGAGGCGTTTGGTGTTGGTCTGGGTGACGGCGGCGAGGTTGCCGATGATGATGGAGAGCACCGCTGCGGCGATCAGGATGGGCTCCCACGAGGCGCGGGCGGCGCCGAGGGGGCCGACCATCAGGCGGAGCAGCAAAGCGAAGGAAGCGGCCTTGGAGCCCACTGCGAGGAAGGCAGTAATTGCGGTGGGTGCGCCTTCGTAAGCGTCGGGCGCCCACATGTGGAAGGGCGCGGCCGAGATCTTGAAGAGCAGGCCGACGGCGGTGGTGCCGAGTGCCATCAGGAGGATGGGATCGGTGGCATCGCGCGAGGCGGCCATGCGGCCGATGTCGGCGAGTTTGGTGGAGCCGGCGAGGCCGTAGAGGAGAGAGAAGCCGTAGGCGAGGAATCCGGAAGATAAGCCGCCCAGCAGGAGATACTTCAGCGCGGCCTCGTTGGAGCGCTTGTCACTGCGGAGGAAGCCCACCAGAACGTAGAACGTAACGGCCATGGTCTCCAGGCCGATGAAGATAGCCACCAGTTCGTAGCCGCTGGCGAGGAAGAACATGCCGGTCTGCGCCAGCATGAGCAGGCCGTAGTATTCGCCGTGATGCTCCTCGCGCACCTCCATGTACTTGTAGGACATCAGACCGACGATCAGCGTGGTGACCAGGAAGATCCAGTGGAAGAAGAGGCTGTAGTGATCGACGACGAGGGCGCCGTTGAAGGCGGTGAGTTCGCCGCCGTGAGTGGAAAGGAAGTCGTACTGCCGCCAGTAGGCGACGCCGGCGAAGGCTTCGCCGAGGACCAGGAACATGAGGAGCCAGCGGCGTTGCTTGGGATCCGGGAAGACCCAGAAATCGAACAGCAGCGTGGCGCAACCGAACAGGGCCAGCAGGAGGGCGGGCAGGAGTACGAAGTGGTCCGTGGCGGTGTAAAAGGCGCTCATCGGATGGCGGCCTCCGTGTTGGCGGTCTGGTGTACCCGGTGGACGATCTGCGCCACCGGTTTTTCGAGAATGTCGAAGTAGGGCTTGGGGTAGACGCCGATGCTGATGGCCCAGATGATGAGCGGAATGAAGACCGCCCACTCACGCCAGTTCAGATCGGGCAGGCCCTTGTTCTTTTCGTTGGTGACTTCGCCGAGCATGGTGCGCTGGTAGAGCCAGAGCAGATACGCCGCGCCGAAGATGACGCCGAGGACGGCCCAGGCGGCCCAGATCTTGTTGGCGTCGAAGGCGCCCTGGAGAATGGTGAACTCACCGACGAAGCCGTTCAGCAGCGGCAGGCCGGCGCTGGAGAGCATGGCGATGGCGAAGACGATGGCGTAGTTCGGCATGATGTGCGCCAGTCCGCCGTACTCGCTGATCTCGCGAGTGTGGCGGCGCTCGTAGATGACGCCGACGACCAGGAAGAGCATGCCGGTGGAGATGCCGTGGTTGATCTGCTGGATGACCGAACCGGCGATGCCCGCCTGGTTCAGCGCGAAGATGCCGAGAGTGCAGAAGCCCAGGTGGCTCACGGACGAGTAGGCCACCAGCTTCTTCCAGTCTTTTTGCATCAGCGAGACGAACGCGCCGTAGAGGATGCCTATGATGGAGAGCGTGGCGAGCACGGTGACGATGGTCTGATCCGAACTGGCCTTGGGCAGCAGCGGCAGCGAGAAGCGGAGGAAGCCGTAGGTCCCCATCTTGAGGAGGACTGCCGCCAGGATGACGGAGCCGGCCGTAGGCGCCTCAGTGTGCGCGTCGGGCAGCCAGGTGTGGAAGGGGAACATCGGGACCTTGACGGCGAAGCCGAGAAAGAAGGCCCAGAAGACCCACTGTTGCAGGCCGAGCGGCATATTGAGCTTCATGAGCTCAGCGACTTCAAAGGTATAGATGCCGGTCTGGCCGAAGTGCACGAAGTAGAGGGTGAGGATGCCTAGCAGCATCATGACGCCGCCGACCAGCGTGTAGAGGAAGAATTTGATGGCCGCGTAGAGCTTGCGGGGGCCTCCCCACACACCGATGATGAAGTACATCGGCACCAGCACCATCTCCCAGAACACGTAGAAGAGCAGGAAATCCATCGAGATGAACACGCCGATCATGCCTGTCTGCTGGATCAGGAACATGGCGTAGTATTCCTTCTCGCGGTACTTGACGGAGTCCCAGGACGAGAAGATCGCAAGGAAACCCATGATGGTGGTGAGCACTACCCACAGCAGGCGGATGCCATCCACGCCAAATCGGTATTTCACGCCGAGAGAGGGAACCCC